>NZ_JH636435.1:2738579-2738789 GCF_000255655.1 Schlesneria paludicola DSM 18645
AGGGCAGGGGGGCGTTTGATCGTCCTGCCGGAAATGCATTGCAAGCATCTCCTCCGACAGCTCACGGCTTTGAGGCAACTCACACCCGCGATGACGCCTCCGATGCAGCGATCGGAGTGCCTGACGTTTCTGTTCATGTTTGCACGTAAAAGTTTAGTTGACCGTAGGGGAAAACAAAGGGGTCAGGACTCATTGAATTCTGTTTGACGG
>NZ_JH636435.1:2742042-2824042 GCF_000255655.1 Schlesneria paludicola DSM 18645
TTCTCCGACCGATCCGCGCCAAAGGGCGTGGATGCCGCCGGGATCTCCCAGCTTCCGTGAGGAATGTTTCCGACCGTGCGTGTGGTCCTAGACTCCGTGGGGGTCACGTCGGACTCGCCATTGACGTTCGTCATGACTATTGCCTTCCCCTTGTCAGGACAAGGTCGGCCACCACAAAATGATGTTTTCGGAGCTCAATACACAGCCCGGTCTTTCCTCTGTGAACGCTTCGCCATGCCAGTTGCCTGGCACAACGCATCACTCGAGGCCAAGGCGATTGGCTAGATCTTACCTTGTACGAAACTCGCATTCGCTACGCTCCTCCGGCTTCTGCTGGCGCACCCTGACCCCTTTGATTTGCCTTAGAAGAAGCGGGCACTGCTGTAGTCTTAGAAAAAGCGATTACTTTGGGTCCCGCAGCCGCGGCATCGGGACCGGCAGGTTTGATCGCAATTGGTGCAACCATTGCTGCGTGGCCGTTTTATTATGTAAATTATTACTATATTTCAGGCCCACTCTTTGGCCCGGACAATTCGCCAACTGAACCCTGGTCCAGGCCACCGAGATCCGGAGACGATTGGACAGACGAAGGTTCTTCAAGCGGCGGGGGTGACTTTGGCGATCCCCCAGAGCCGAGTCCGTTGCCATCTCGGGCGGGTATCATTTGCAATACTCCAAGCCCCAAGCTCGCGACAGATGGTGCAGGTGCAAGAAAAGGAGGGCGAAACAGGCGTCCAACAAAGCCGCAGCATCCAGATGTACCAAACTACCCAAAACGTACACGCTCCAAACCAATGACTTCAGCTACTAAGCCTGGGGAATATGTATATGTTCAAGACGCAAATGGTATTGTACACGCAGTACCGCAAGCCGCGCATGCACATCCGACTGTGCTTGGCGAAGGGGCGCCTGCTGCTGCTGCTGGCGAAATTATCATTGATGCGAACGGCGTCGTTATTGAGATCAACAACCTCAGTGGAACATTTCAACACGACGGCAGTGTGCTGAAGGGGGTCAAAGAAGCTCTTGAGCTGCAAGGACTAAAAGTGGCTCCAGGTGCGATTAGGCCATTTCAAAATTGAAAAGCATATTATGAGAGTATTTGTAAAGATCGAGAACGGCAGTGAATTTGTGGGCATCGAACTTGATGCTATTGAACTGCTCGAGTTGAAGTTTGAGTGTGAGTTCACTTGTGAGCCAAGACTTAAGAGTTCCAATGGCGAGATGTACGCCATTGGCTTGATTCGGGTTCTTTGTCTCGATGGTATGCGAATTGCTCGCCGAAAGCTGTCGATGCAAGGGGGACTTCGAATTGACATATCGGGGATCGCCGGAGTGCTAGAAAAAAGCAACGAAGTAGGCGTTTGTCACGTTACCGGCCTAGCAATTGCTAAAGCATTGGGAAAGAACGAATTATCCCTAGTCGCTGCGATTCCAGATTGGGCTGTTGCAAAGACGTGACAATTTATCGGAATGTAGTGACAATAGGACTGTCCTGGTTGAGGAAATCAAAGGGAGGAAATCAAAGGGGTCAGGACTCAATGATTTCTGTCTTGGCAGGAAACTATCTTCTCTTGCATGCCACGACCACCACGAGCCGATGAAGCCGGCGGATCGTATCATGCCTTGAATCGAGGCAACGGACGGCGGGAGAGTTTCCATAAATCCGTGGCATTGCCGCATTTGAGCGAGTTCTTGCGGAAGGGTTGGCTTCTTATGATGTCACGCTCTTTTGTTTCCAATTGATGCCAAATCATGACATTTGGTATTGCGCCCGAACTCTGACGGTGAGCTAAGTCGGTTCAGGCAGGATCATGGGGGCGCAGGATCATTATCGGATGACTTGAAAATCAAACCCTGGATGCTTCTGCTGGTCGTTCAAATGTTTTGGGCGCGATTGCGAAGCAGAAGGGGAAGTCATGGCTCGCCTGTCTCGTGCGGAGGTCTTTGCGCCGGATGAGATCGCGATCGTACATGTCATGAATCGCGTGGTGCGGCGATGTTTCCTGCTGGGAACCGACTCGGTGACCGGCAAGAACTATGACCACCGCAAAGCATGGATCGAGCAGCTTCTCCAGCAGTTCGCGGCGCAATTTGGAATCGACCTTTTGGACTTTGCGATTCTGTCGAATCACTTTCCTCTGATTCTGCGTTCGCGTCCCGATGTCGTGGCGACGTGGGACGATACGGAAGTCGCTCGGCGCTGGCTGATGCTCTGCCCGGTGCGGAAAGATCGCGAGGGTCTCCTCGAAGAACCGAACGAGGCGGAACTGGGGAAATTAAAAGGTGTCAGGGAAATTAAAAGGTGTCAGGAACCTTTTCGTGTGAATATACACTTTATTCGTCAGGTACACGGCGAATTCAGAGGACGTTGGGAATTCAGAATTCCTACTTTCAGAGAATTTGAGGCAGCGCGACTTGCGGCGCCGTGCGAACGTCGAAATGCCAAATCAACTGCTGAAATCAGACCGATCCGCGTTTGCGAAGGGCAGATCGCTGGTTACCAGCAATCACCCTTCGATCCAGAAATGAGTGGATCGCAACGAATGGAAAAGTGTAGCGGCCTTCGGTTCCGTTGTTGATCAATCTGGCAGCGGTGCCTCCGCAGGCATACCGCGGCGCATTCTCTTCCAAACGTTTGGAAACAACAGTCGAATTGGTCTGGGAGGAAATCTCATAGTCGCTATCGTGCAAGGAATGAAGTTGCTTCCTGTGCTTGTGCGAGTGCTGACTGATGGCTCATGGAAATTCTCTTCGCCGTGACGAGGGCGCGATGCGGAATGGCTCCGCGACCTCCGAAGACTCCAACGCTCGTGCTGCGAGCCGTCTGGGGCGTGCCTGCAAGAGACTCAGCGATGTCCCTGGTAAGCCGCTGGAGTGGATCTGGGAGGGGCTTATTCCTCGCGGAAAACTGACACTCATCACCGGCGAACCGGGGATCGGGAAAAGCCTGTTCGCTCTGCAAGTCGTATCAATGGTGACTCGCGGCGGACGTGATCCCTTCCGTTCCGCGGGCGTCAACGGTGACGAGGCCGTTCGCAGCTCCGAAGCCCAAAGAACGAATCCAGGTGACGTCCTGATATTCTCCGCGGATGATGACCCGGCGGATACCCTCCGGCCTCGACTGGAAGCGGCAGACGCGGATCTGACACGGGTCATCCTCTTGTCTCCGGAACTGTCGATGGAAGACGAAGCAAGAGCGGACGGGCGGGACATCGCAGGGGATGCCCCGCTCACGCGCCTGGAAACGGTGATGGAGAGTCTTGCGGAAGAGGGGGTTACGCCACAGCTCATTGTCCTCGACCCGATCGATGCCTTTCTGAATCCGATTCGCCGACGCAGTGACCGCGCAATGGTGGTGGCCCGACTGGTGGCACTGGCCGCTCGGTCTGGCGCGGCGATCATCGTGATTGCCAATTCCACATCGTCCCGGATTGGCCGGGCGGGTTACCGGCAAAACACGATCGGCAATCAAGAACTGGCGAACTCCGCTCGAGCCGTGCTGATGGTAGCGCAGGATCTGGAGAATGATCACCGAAGACTCGTGCTGCCGGTCAAACTGAATCTGGGGGCGAATCGGCCGGGTCTGGCGTTTGTGATCGAAGGGAATGCCGTGACATGGAACGGGGATCCGATTGCGCTGACCGGAGATGAATACGTCACTCAGGCAAACGAACGACTGAAAAGCCCCCTGGTTCGAGAAGAGTGCAGCGAGCTCGATCGCGTGACACACTTTCTAAAACACCAACTCAGCGAAGGCTATAAGCCCTCGGTTGAGGTGCGGATGGCCGCCGCGGAGAATTACATTGCCTACTCCACGCTGCGTCGGGCGTTTCGCAGACTGGGCTGTCGAACTACCAAGTTGGGTGCCGGCGCCTGGTATTGGTGGCTGCCCGGAGTGGAATGCGGTTCCCATTCGCAGACATCCGATACGAGCTAGCCATCGATCAAAATGCTGCGACGTCACTGTCTGGCAGCCTGTTGAAGTAACGGGGACTGGCTCCGACCAGATTAAAAACCGCCATGACCTCGTGAATGCCGAGGTGCCTGTCCCCCTTACTTCAACAGGCTGCCAGACAGTCATCCGGTAAGACGTTTCCTCAGGAACATCTCACCACACCATGTCACGAAACCGATTTCACTCCGCATCGATCGCCATAACGGACCGCAGTCCTGATCCGGAACCAAAATCAACATCTTCGAAGTCGTTCCATCGCTGTTTGAACCATTAAAAAGAGGAAGATGCTCAATATGCCCATTGCCAGCGGATCTGCCAGGCGTCCACGAGATCTAGAAAAGCGACCATGAATTCTAATTGCGCCATTGCGATCCGACACCGTGGCCAATTCGACATCGCGGCAATCGGCACGGCGGAATTGTGATGAAATTGCGACGTCGACAATTGCTCAGACAGAGCGCCGATCGTGTCACTCGTTTTTCCAGCCAGAGACCTCGCAAGAGACGGAGACCGTTTGAAACCACTGAACGCACGGCTCCAACTGTCGCTGAGCGGCAGAAATTGCCGATGCCTGCGAGTGTCCGCAAAGACGGCACTGTCGTTCAATCCGGCATTCGAGACAAGATCGTCAAAACCGTCAGAGTTTCACTCATCTGCCAGCGCGTCAAAAACCGAATAACGAGGAGAAGTGTTCATTTCGTCATCGTCCGCGCATTCAGAGCGGTCGGCGATCGGGTGAAACGATCAACTTCTTCGTAGTGACATTCGGCTGGAAATGCGGATCACCGATCCTGCTGGAGAGAGACGTCCATGCAACGCCTGAAACTTGGTCTCCTGTGCCTCTCGTGGATTTGCTTAGCCGGCGCTGTCTCCGCGCAAACGGCGGTGGACCCGACGGGTGTTAGTGGCATCGCCTCAACGAGCGGTACCGCAACCGTGCAACAAGATGTAAGCGGGGGAGGGGTTCTAAATGGAACCTACTTCGATATCCGCCACGTCATTGGTGACGGAGTCGGTTATCAAAACAGTTACAGCCAGATTGGCGCGTTTACGCCGTTCTGGTTTGAGGAAGACACGATCATCGCGCCCAACGCGCGGTTGATCGTGACCAACAGCACTCAGACAGGCGTGAATGCCGGTTTGGTTGCTAGGCGTTACGTCAACGGCCTGGATCGCCTGTTCGGCGTCTACGGCTACTACGACAACGATCAGGACTCACGTAACTTTCGTTACGAACAGTTCACGATCGGTGCGGAAACCCTGGGCACCTGGTGGGATCTGCGAGCCAACGGCTACATCGTCGGTGGCAACAATGATCACTTCATCAACCAGTTGGGGGTCAGCGGTAACCCCTACTATGTCGGCAACAATATCGACTTCCTCGGCAAGCAGCTTCGCGATCAGGCGATGGGCGGGGCTGACATCGAAGCGGGGATCCCTCTAACTCCTGCCACTCCATGGCTGCGAGGATACTCGGGTGCCTACGGATATCGCGTCGGCAGTGGCACGACAATCGGGTATCGCGGACGCATCGAAGCCACCGTCAGCAACGACCTGACGCTGGGTGTGGTTGTCTCGCAGGATTCGATCTACGGAACGAACGTCAACGGAACCATCGACTTCAAGTTCTCGGGTTACCAGCCAACACGGTACTTCCCAAACATGTCGACACGTCAGCGGATGCTGAACTCGGTCCAGCGAAACTGGCGTATCGCGACTCGCACCTACGTTCAAGATGTGAACGTCGCGGCGATCAATCCTGAAACGAACAAGCCCTATTTCGTCGCACACGTTGACAACAGCAACCCCAACCCCGGCGATGGGACCATCGAGAACCCCTACCACAACCTGACGTCGGCACCTCAAGCCGACATCATTCTGGTTCACCTGGGCAACGCGACAACAGCCGCCAATTCGGTGACGGGTTCGGCCGTGTTGACCAACAACCAGCGACTGCTGGGTGATGGTGTGCTTTCCACCGTCAATCTGTTCGCACACTACGGAAACGAAACGATCAGCGGAATCTTCAACCTGCCCGGGACCAGCAACAGCGGCAACTTTGCCTATGTCAAAAACCCCGCCGGCAACGCAGTCACGCTGGCAAATTACAACGAAGTCGCCGGTTTGAATCTGATCGGTTCTTCGGGAAGTGCCATCACGAACACGGCATCGGGTTCGCACAACTTCAACCTGCATGACCTGGAAATCGCCAACAACGGCGGCAAGGGCATTGGCCTGACCAGCGCGTCAGGTATCGGAATTATCAGCAACATCAATACGGGCACGACGAACCACGCCAATCCGCTTGGCTTGGGCAACAATACCGGTGGCGGGATCGTGATGAGCACGGGCGGTCCCGGGCTCAATCTGGCTCTCCAGAACGTCTTCATGAATGCGAATCCTGTGGGATCGCAGGCCGTGGGTGTTTCGTTGGCAGCCAACCTTGGCTCACTGAACGTGAACATGAACAACGTCTTCACGAATGGAAACACCACCGGTATCTTCTTGAGCGAAAGCAGCCAACTGCTGACCGCGAACATGAATCTCGTTCGCTCCAACAACAACGCTGGAGTCGGTGTGAAGGTTCAAGGCACCGGCGGCGAGATCACCATCAACGCGAACAACATCGCGGCAATGAACAACGGGCTGGACAACCTGCAGCTCGGCACCAAGGCGGCCCCCATCGTCACCTCGACCGTCAAGGTCGCTCTGAACGACGCGAACTTCAACGGCAGCACCAGCGGGTCGGGGATCGTGTTGAGTCAATCGGGTGGCACGGGAGCTCTCTATCTGCCTGGCACCAGCTCAGTCGGAAACGCCGTGGATGGCCTAGGTATCTATGGTTCGAACAACTCCGTTCAGAATGTGTCTGTCATCAACGGTCAGTTCATGGGCAACGGTCAAGATGCCTTCCATGTGGAAGGGGTCAGTGGTGCGTTGGTCAATCTGTTTGTCGACCCGACGAACGCGTCGGGCAGCGGACGCGACGGTCTGTTCTACTCAATGGGAACCGACTCGACCCTCAATGCCACGTTCCTCAACAATTCGCTCGACAACAGCAACCGCAGTGCGGTCTATGGAGTGCTGGCGAATGGCGCCACGGCGAACCTGTATTTCGACGGGACGACCGGTTCTCGCTCAGGTGCAGACGGATTCTATCTTGACGCCACAAACGGTTCGACGGCCACCATCAACGTCCTTCACGGGACATTCGCGGGCAGCAATCGCCTGGGCGGTGGTGGAAGCGCGATCAACATCAACTCGGACCGTTCGACGATTGGCCTGTTGACCAATATGACCCAGGCCAACAACTTCTTGCCAGGTGCCGCAACGATCGGCAACCAGGAATACGGTCTAAAGCTCAATCTCCAGAACTCCAGCGTGTTCTCTGGCGCCATTCAGAACGGCAATCTGTCCGACAACGTCGTGAATGCGATCAATGTGACTGTCGCCAATACGTCCGATGCCGTCCTCAGCATCTACAACACGCCAAGTGTTCGTAGTGGAGGCGACGGATTTGTCGCCAACGTGACTGACAATTCCACACTGACCACCAACTTCCGTCTGAGCGACCTGAACAACAGCGGACTCAACGGGGTGAAGCTCAATGTCGCGAACAACAGTCGAATCGACACGACCTTCGATGCCAGCAACATCAATAACAGTGGCGCTGACGGTATTAATGCGACGGTGACTGGTACGAACTCTGTCGCCACAGTGACGCTGACGAATGGTAGCACCGTCAACAACAGTGGCGGGAACGGTTTGAATTTCAATGTCGACGCCGGCATGTTGAATGTCACCGCTCAGTCTTCGTCCTTCAGCAACAGCGGCCTGAACGGTGTGCTCGGAACGGTCACCAATACCGGTCTCGCGGGGCTTGATTTCTCGAATACCGCAGTCAATAGCAACGGCGACAACGGTGTGTTCGTCACGGCTAACAACGGCGGCATCATCCAGGCCACGTTCGGAATTCAGTCGATTTCGAACAACGGCTTGAACACCAATGGAGACGGTATTCGCCTCGATCTCGATGGTTCGGCCGCAATCGGCAATCTGATGAGCTTCTTGCAAGTCATCAACGGTGCCTCGGTCAGCGGCAACGGAAATGACGGGATCTCGATCCTCGCCCAGAACGGAACGGACTTCCGGGGAATCTTCGGCACAAATTTGGCCACGACTCCCGTTCCAACCAGCCGAGTCTCCATTCTCAACAACGGAGCGGCCTCGCCAATCCTCGGTCAGAATCGAGCCGGTGTCGACGTTATCGCCTCGAACTCCAACGTGCGACTCGACTTTGCAGGTGTGACGATCGGCAACACATCCGCGGGTGGAACACAGCAGGTTGGATTCATCTCTGACGCCAACACGACCGCCAATCTCACGACAAACTTCACGAGTACCGACCTGACCAACAACGCGGCCAACGCGATCAACTCCAACGTTGATTCGGGTTCCATCATGAATATGTCGCTTGTCACCACGACCGGCAACAACAGCGGCAACACCGGCGCCGTGTTTAACGTCACAGGCGGCAGCACCTTGAACGTTGACAGCTTCCGAGTCGACTCCGGCGGGTCGATGGTCAGTGGAGGATCAAGCTTCTCGAACAATGGTGGCGGCGGTTTGCTGGTCAGTACCGACGGGACCGGAAGTGTCTCGACCTTCATGCTCGACCAGATTCAACTGAACAACAACGGTGGCAGCTTCGGTGGCCAGGGCCTGTTGTCATTCGTCACGGGCGGAGCCAAATTCAACGCGTTGATCCGGGATGCCTCGTCGCTCTCGAACAATGCGAATCAGGGTCTCCAAGTCATCGCCGACGGTGCCGGGACGCTCGTCAGCATGCATGTCGAGGAATCGGACGTCAACAACAACGGCAGTGAAGGTCTGTTGATCTCGGCTTCAAACCAGGCGGAAGTCAACTATCGCTCGGTCAACACCAACTACAACGGAAATGGCTTCAACGGTGGCCTGAGCGGAGTCAGTCTCACGGCCGTTGACAATTCAACCCTCCGAACGCTGTTCAATGGAGGCAACGCCAATGGGAATGCCGGAAATGGCTTCACACTTGATGCTCAGACAGGGTCGATCATGACCACGTCGCTCAATGCGACGTCAGCATCGAACAACGGCGGCTATGGCCTGAGTGCCTCGGCAACGGGTGCCGCAACACAATTCAACTTGATCATGACCGGCGCGAACACCTTCACGGGGAATGCGCAAGGGCCTCTCAGCCCCCTGGCATTCTCGAACATCGATCAGGCCGCGATCATCCTTTCGGGGACCTTCAATGGCAGCCCGACCGATGGAATCCGAGTTGACATGACCGATGTCAACAATGCCCTGGTTGCAGTGCTGCCAGGCGGCACGATCAACTCGAGTACACTGAACGGCATCAATGTCAACATGAAGAACGTCGGCACGGGTTCAGTTCTGGTTAATGGAGTCACATCCATCAACGGCAGTGGCCAGAACGGAATTCGGATCGCGATGGACAACGTCGCACAAGGTGCCATCGGAATTCAAGGTCCGATGACCATCAATAACAGTGGTGCCAATGCCATCGACATCCGGCTGACCAACGGAACGCAATTGGTCGACAACTTGACGTTCGGAACGGCAAATTTGAGCGTGCTGACGATGGCGAGCGACCTCGCTTCGCCGCTGAGTGCATTGCCGGCTCCAGTATCGCTCACATTCAACGACCTTGGCCTTGTTTCACCCGTCGCGTTGGGAATCAGTGGGGTCACCGCCAACACCAGCGGTGCGTCCGGGATCAACATCCTTGCCGATGGGTTGGGTGCTGCGTCATCCATTCAAACTCTCGCGATCAACAACAACGTGATCATTGGAGCGAGTGGCAACGTCGCCAATACGGGCGACGGAATTCACTTCGACTTGACGAAGACACCCGTCACGTCGCTGTTCTTGAACAGCAATCAAATCGGGGGTGCGAAGAACAATGGTGTGAACTTCGATTTGAACAAATCACCAATCGGCACGGTCAATATCGCCCACAACAATATCGGCCTGGTCAATTTCGCCAGTCAGGCAGTGGGCGACAACCTTCCAATCATCCTTTCAGGCTTCAACAGCAACACACTGCCAGCACAGGATGATGAACCTTCGGCCCTGGCTTCAATCGGATTCTCACCAAACTTCTTCGGCACAACGTATAGCGACCTCTGGGTCAACAACAATGGCAACGTGACGTTTAACGCGGCCTTGCCAGACTTCACACCGTTCAGCCTGCTGACGACCGCAACGCCGATGATCGCTCCATTCTTCGCCGACGTCGACACGCGGTCCGGAAACCCCGTCACCTACGGTACGGGAACAGTCGCAGGGCACGCCGCCTTCGGCGTCAACTGGCTGGGAGTTGAACATTACAACGGTGCCAACTCGGCACCACCGGTGAATACGTTCCAACTGGTCATGATCGACCGGTCGGATATCGCTCCGGGTGACTTCGATTTCGAATTCAATTACCAGAGTGTCCTTTGGGAATCCGGCCTGGCCAGCGGCGGCGACGCCAACGGTCTGGGTGGAAGCTCGGCTCGCGTCGGTTACTCAAACGGTACCAACACATCCCTTGAACTGGCAGGCTCGGCAGTCAACGGTGCCCTACTCGATGGTGGCCCCGCTGCGACATCACTGATCCAGAACAGTTTGAACAGTGCCCACAACGGTCGCTATGTGTTCTTCGTTCGTGATGGCTTGGTCAACGGGCCTTCGCCAAACGGTGGTGACGGAATCCGCTTGAATGCGACCAACGGTTCAGACATCACAACTCTGAATGTGGTCGGCAACGAAATTGCAAACGCAGGCAAGAACGGGATCGAGATCCTGCAATCGGCCTCGACCATTGGTTCAAGTGCCTCGCCGATCTCGTTCACTCAGAACAACATCCACAACAACGCGGGTGACGGGATTCGTCTGGTCAATCCCACAAACGGCGGGGCTTTGATCGCGGCCACATTCGATCGCAACACGATCTCGGCCAACACGGGTGCAGGGGTCAACTTGACGCTCGTCAACGGCGCTCAAGACCTGAACGCCAGCTTTACCTCAAACAACATCAGTGGCAACACCGGTGGAGCAGGGGTAAACATCCAACTTGCCGCCAATCACAGTATGACGGGTGGATTCGACACGAACACGATCAGCAGCAACGGAGCCCAAGGCGTTAACTTCGTGACTGGCGTCGATGGGAAAATCAACAGCGACTTTACCAATAACGTGATCAACGGAAACGGTTCTGACGGAATTAAGATTTCACTTGCCACAGGGGCACAATACACAGGCTCATCGTTCTACGGCAACACGATTGGAACCGTGGCCTCTCGTAACGGAGGAATGGGCATTAACCTTGACGCTCAGAACTCGAATTCTGCAGACGCGACGGCCTACCTCTTGAATCTGGGTGATGCGACAAAGGCCGCAAACCTGATCACTGGCAACACTGGCGCAGGCGTGGGAATCACGAGCACCGGTCAGACGATTGGTACGTTGAATATCGCAAACACAACGATTAGCAATACGACCGCTGGTGCGGGCATCAACTTCACCGGTGAAGGCCTGCGAGTCAATCAATCAGGGACCTCCACTCTGACAGGCAGCATCTCGAACTCGACCTTCACAAACAACGCAGCAGACGGTGCGATGTTCAATGTGACGGGCAACGATGTCGGACTGTTCGCCTCTCTGAACAATTTCACCATCGATCAAAGCACATTCAGCTCGAATGCGGGCAACGGATTAGAGTTCTTCCGCACTGCGGACGGTGAAATCAACAATGTGACAATCGCAAACAGCGTCTTCAACACCAATACGCAAAACGGTCTGGTAGTTCGTGCCGCCAACAAGTTCAATGGCCAAACGGATACGTATACCATCACCAACAACGACATGTCATCGAACACGGGTAACGGTGTCTTCTATGACGAACGAGCCGATGCTCGTATTCGGGCTGACATGACGCTGAACACAATTAACAACAACGGAGGGAACGGTATCCAACTCGTCGAGCAAGTGAATACTGCATCTGACCTTCGACGGCTGTCCGGAACTTGGACCCAAAACATCATCACGGGCAACACAGGCAACGGTATCGCAATCAACGGTGCAACGCTCAACCTGATGATCGGGGATCTCAACAACTACAGTGACGGGAACGTGATCTCCAACAACAAGCTGAATGGTGTTGAAGTGACGGGTGCCGGATCACTCTCAATCGGCAGCAACATGATCCAAGGAAACGGAACACTCGCAAACCTCGGAACTGCGAGCGAGAACGCGGGTATCATGTTGAATGTCGCACCCGTCAGTAACATTACCGTATCGCACAACGTTGTGTCAGATAACTTCGGTGATGGACTCCAATACGGAATCCGCACCGCGTTTGATGGAGGCCACGGCACACTCTCAATTGAGAACAGCAACTTTATCACCAACAACTCAGGTCGCGGGATTGACATCATCAACCGTGCCAGTAACGACGTCGACATCAACATTGATCACAACTTCGTGTCTGCCAATAAGCTCGAAGGGATTTACATTGTCAACACCTCGTCGGCTGACCAGAATCAGTTCTCATCGAGTACGACGGCCCTGCTTGCTGACGGCAACAGTTTGTCCGATCCTAGAATGCGACTCCGCATTGCCAACGGAAACCAGATCATTGGAAACGGACTTAACAGTGGCTTGAGCGGCACGGGTCTCGTGATCCGTGTAGGAACGAGTGATGGTTCGAATTCTTACACGGACAATGGAGGATTCGCCACCACTGGAGCAGACCTTACGCAGGATTCCAGTTGGGCGACCTTCCTGACCACCGTGTCCATGACTCGTGGCGGGATCGGAGCTCAAATTGACTCGAACACGCTCGGTGGAAACTTTGGTAACGACGTCTTGTTCCACTCGTTCGTCTCCACGACGACTCCTCTCGCAACCACGCAGGGAACATGGACCGACACCGAGCAGACAATTACAGGCGTCTATCAAAGTGACCCACTTTCACGGTTCGATCTGTACTACCGAAACAACACGACCGATGTTGGGGCACTGGACAGTTGGGGTACTGACACAGGTGCCTACTCCGTCGCTCCTCCGAACCCGGCTTTGGCGGCCTTCTTCAACGATTCTGATGGCGTGTTCAAGTCGCGTTTGAATACCATCACGCCACTCACGAACGCAGGACCATTTACCACGGCAGATCGTATTCGCAACGCAACGCGGCAGGCCGCGTTCCCAGCGGGAACAGCTCCTAATGACGGTTCGAATACGCTGGGCTTCCTGTATCCAGGTATCGGGGCCAGCACATGGCGATTGGACAATACGAGCGATGCAGCGATCCAGGCCCAGGGCGGTTACTTCCTGAATTCTGGATTGCAACAAACCACCTATGATTGGGGTTCGTTCTGATCGCTGCCTGACCGGATAAGTTCAGTCTCGGCCATCACCGTCGGAAACATCCGACGGTGATGGCTTTTTTATTTCTGCCAATGAAACCACATTGCGGCCTGACCAGCCCTCAAGTCGGTGATCCGCTGTTCATGCTGATCTGCAAGGTGGCGCACATACAATTGCCGACATCCATCTCGCTTTGAGCCATAAGCGAGAAATCGCCCATCGGGTGAGGGCGACGGATGGTAGTGCTGCGTTCCCGATGCCGACGAGGTCAGTTGCTTGGGTTCGCCGTCCAAAGCCACTTCGAACAGTTCGACGTTCGATCCAACTTGGGCCGTGTAAAAAACGGACTTGCCGTCGATCGCCCAAATGGGGACATCGCTGCTGCCTCCGTGGAAATCCGGAACATCCAGCAACTCGATCACCCCTTTGTAACCGCCCCGATCGGCGAGCTTTTTCAACCCGGTGCCATCGGCCCTGACCACGCACGGATGGCAGTTGTAGTGCTCGCCAGAAACGAACAGCACCCATTCACTGTCGGCCGACCAGCTCGGAGCGAAACAAAATGGATGAACTTCGCCAGAACGCGCCCAAAAGGAAGCATCGAGCAACACACGAACCGACATATAGAAACCGGATCTCGGGCGTGAGCAATGGACGAGCAAGAATTGACAGCGAAGTCCGGAGCTTTGAAAGGTACAAAACTTAAATTCAACTGTTGTCCGTGGAATGCGCAGAAACTTGCAGTGGAAGACGATCCGTTCAGCACCAATTTCGAGACAGAACGGACCGTAAGATTTTCTGGCGAAACTTGAAAGAACCGTTTCCACATCAGCCTTGGGAATATGCTACACTTTTTGATCGTTTTTCAAATCAAACAAAAAACCCCACTTGATTCGCTCAAAAATACTGCGTATCCTCCTTCGCAACTTGAAATCACTCGCCAAGGCTGAACTAAATTCCGCAATTGAGTGCGGTTTTGCATTCCCCGATAGAGATACAATGGTACAAATTGTTCCTAGAGGATCGCCTTCTGCCTAAGAAAACCTAATATACAAGTAGCCAATCGGATTCTGAATACACTGCGTGTGAATGCGTCAATTTCTTGGTATAGCTCGTTAAGAAGTCCGTTCTGCGAAATACGGTTTCGATCTCCATCACGTACATGATGTGGCTTGGTCCACCCATCATTGTCGTGCGTTTTGCTTGTCGCTCTTACGTTGCCTCCCCGTCAAAAGAAAGGTGTTGCTATGGTGTCGCCCCTACGTTGCTTGCGCAATTGTGGCATTCTGTTTTTGATTGGCGGCTATTTGGCGCTTACGTCTGCCTATATTTTTGCGGCTTGCGGCTCCATCTGCAATTACGGATGTGGAGGGGATTCGTGCCTATCGCAGTCCTGGATTAGGCCCCGTGCCTATTTGTCCTTCCCGGATCCCGCCTACGGACCGGTCTGTAACCAGTCAACGGCAATTTCGACGCATCTGGTTGGAACAACGACGCAGACCTGCCTTTCGCAGGAGAACAGCTCGATGCTAGATTGCGTTCCTCAAAGCACCTACTCCGTTTGCGGCTACGGATACTATTACTCAGGGACGGGTTGTACACAGCTAATCTGCACGGAAACGTGGACAGCGCAAGGTTGCAGCAGCGGCGGAGCAACCTCTGGGGGTGGATCTGGCCCTGCTGGCTGCGGAGAGTAGCCTCTTCGCAAACTGTGTTTCCCTGATTGTAAACTACAAGGCATTGCTAATGCTTCAATTGCAGGTGTTTGTTTCAATAGCCTGTTGGGCAACAATTTTTTGCGGTTTGCCCCTGCTTCAATGTCGTGCCGACGACAATGCTACCGAGGTACTGTTGGCGGCTCGGCAGCATTGGGTTTCGTCATTGGGCTTCAAATCAACCTATGTCTACAGAGAGGGGATCACGGCGACTTACGCCGCTGCTCTTGGAGACACTCCATTTGACGAGATAAAGACGACCGGGAATGGTGTTTTCCACAAGAAGGGAGGACTCATTCGGCGCTCAATCGCCTTCGAAGGCGGCCCTTTCACTGATAATGAGAAGACGCTCGACCAGAATGGCCGAAGCAACACAGACTCGAAGCCTATTTCCACCAGGCCTGGCCAGAAACAGCCAGAGCGGATTCGCATTCGCAACACGCCATTGGATGAAGTGAGTAACGGGAATTTGTTCGTTGTCTACCATCAGAAATGGAAAGAGAATTTCTTCGACACCGCTCTCTTTACCAATCGAATTGACATTGAAGCGATTGCCGAAGGCCATGGCTGCACACCCGGGGAAATGCTCATTTCTCCTATTAACCCCATGGGCGGCTGCTCGAATGGCATGCCGGGCGAGCTAAGTGCTGCGAGTGGCCCAATCAATTATCAGACCCTTCATCAAGACGATGGCCGCATCATCGTGACGGCGGAATTACACACGACGATGGCAAACGTGAATGTCGGTGAGTTCTACAGAGCCGAATGGGACATGGAATCAGCTTGCCCGACACTGAAAAGAGTCGTCTATAAGTTCGAAGGGGGAGGAAGGACTCACACCTCGGAATGTTTGTTGTCCGATTTTCGCAGTTGCGGAGAGAACTCGATTCCCGCCAGCGTCCGGATAATCTTCACCCAACCTGACTCGCCAATTTTAGTCCGGGAATGGTATTCAGAAGATCTTGGAAGTGAAGAGCCAGTTGACGACGATTTCGTGATCCAAATTCCCGAGACAACCCGAATCATGGGTCTCAAAAATCCAGAACCTGAGGGCACCATTCGTCACCTCGACCTCTCCTCAACTGCAATTGACTCCGTGATTCTGGCTGGACGACACGAGAAGGTCGCCGAATTGGCAAGACCAACGCTCAAACGAATCCCTGATGTCGACAGCACATCGGGGCGTTTGCTGATTCTCGTTAATGTCGGCATTGCCGCTCTCGTGATCATCATTTTGTTTCGGCGACGAGTGTCACAATAGGAAAACTCGGCGGTCAGTTCTTTCGCTAAAATGGGACAATCTATGGCTTGGAAAAGCGTGTGTTCTTTCGCATTCGGTAAGAACCCTTTTTCGACAATGCTGTTAATTGGCCTGCTTCTATTTTCACTCAGCTCCATCGCCGCAATCGTGATACTTGACACATCGGATGAGCTGCGTGACCAATCCGAATTCATCGTTGCCCACATCGATCCGACTGCGGATTTACTTTCGCACAGATTCATCGTGAAGAACTCAACGTCCCGCCCAATGTCCTTACAGCGGATGTGGATGAGTTGTACGTGCCTCGACCACAGCCTGCCGCAACTGCTGGAAATTCCCGCCCGTGGCGAGGCCTCTCTGACGATGCAGGTCAGGACATCACATCTCAGCGAACCTACTGAGAATCGTTGGTCGGCAATCTACGAATTGGAGGCCCCCAATAAGCGATCAATCACGTTCGCCCTCACGGCAAGAATGATTCCGAGGATTTCTCTGGACATTCAAACGCTGCCGAATGGCAGAGTTCTGGCCTTTCAATCCAGCGATTACAGTATCACGATTCCGACGGTCTATCGTATTCCTTCCAAAGAAGTGCGAGAAGTCCCCCAAATCTCCTGCAACGGACGTGACGATGTCGTTTGTAGGAGCACTTGGGAAGAGTGGGCCATGACCAACGATGGCGAAGAAATTCATGGCGTTATCAAGATCGACTCAGGATTCTCGTCGACGCTATCGGCTAATATCATGCCCGAGCCAAAAGCGATCACGATCTCGCTCAAGTACGGACAGTCCTCCGAAGCCTTGTTTCCAATTCGCATTCATGCCGACACGGGACTGGAACTACGGCCGCAGTCGCTTTTTTTCAATGCACAACGTTCCGGCGAGATCAAACACCGCTTGGTGCTCGACAGCAAAACTCCAATTCAGATTTTGGGAGTGTCTCTAGAGAGCGATTCGTTGGAGATCGAAGGTGCGGAACTTGAGCAAACAAAATCCGCACACGAATTCATGGTCGTGTTAAAAAAAGGCCACACTTCAAAACCTGAGACTTCGTCGAATCCTCAGAAAACATTGATCAAGATCCAGACGGACCACTCAATATGTAAAGAACTCACATTGCCCGTTTACATCCGTTGGGCAATTAACAAAGAACAACCCGCGTCGGCAGACACCAACGAGTGATCGCATTTTTCATAATAATTACCGCATTGAGTTTCATTGTTAAATGTTTTTCGGAGCATTTGACACAGCTTCCAGCCGCATCATTCGTCGCACCGAACCAAGACCATCCCTGATGGAAATCTTTTGACAACCGTCTCGCCTACTGGAAGTTTTCCTGTTGTCACACCGTTTTGAAGTCTATTTGAGAAGTAATCCGCGCTGTAAAGAATCAACTTAGCTGGAACCTTTTCTGGATCACTCTCCTGCGGCGCGACGGCGACTCGTTTATGATGCGACCAAAGCACATCCGCCAATGTGGTCTTCCGTATCATGAACTCAACTTCTGCGGATGGAGCGTTGAGTTGGATCCAATCGATCGCGTCCTGGAGACCTTGCCCCCAATCAACACTGCTACCAAGAAGATGCTCGTGTCCATGACGTTGGCCACCGACAAATTCGTTAAAGTAGCTCAAATGATTAGGATAGACAAGCATGGCGCTCACGACCGACTGGACCAGCGCGGTGAGCACAACAATCGTCTTCAGATGCCATCCGCGGATATATTCTCCACATTGAGCGATGAAAATAAGCACGAAACCCAGCATCGGAAACACGTATCGCAGATGGATGCTGAACGCCGACTGAGAACTGACAAGAATCATCAGCACAAGTGCCGGGGCCAGCAACACGATCTCATCGCGCAAAGGTACCGGACGATTTACCTGAAATAATCGGACTGCGACAACGAACGCTAGTAGCCCCCATGTCCCACATGGGGATTTCACCATCAAACCGTAGAGATAGTAATACCACCATCCGCGGTCGTTCCATTCACCGCGAAGATACGACGGGTGCGTATATTGTTCAAAGTCTTTCTTCTGGCTGTCAATCCCCAAGATGAACTGTTTTGGAAGTGGAACGATCATCTCACCTAGACAAGTGCCACGAAATCGATTTCCGGCCGCATCAGGACTCCCATTGCCCTTAAGAGATGCGCTGACAAACTCAAAATCTTTCAGCGCGACGCCAGTGCCGTCAAACAGATAGCAAAGATTGATTAAGTAGATTCCCGAGAACAAAATACAGATCAATTGCATCAACGGAGGCCCCAAAGTCTTTTTTGAGCCCGAGCAAGGGTGATACGGTTGTTCAAGACGCAAACCTGACTCAATTACGACAATACGTTCGGTTGGCTCGGGTGTTCCTGGTGAATTCGAATCCGGTAGTTGGGGAGCACCGGAAGCAATCGATCGAGCTGGATCGAGCTTTCTCCACACGGCCCACAATGTTGGCCAAAGGACGAAAAGAATCAGCCAACTCGTCTTGGTAAGTTCGGCGGCTCCCAACGCCATTCCAGCAAATAGAGTTTGTCGCCAGGTTGGTTGGCGGAGCCATTGCCAAAAGGTGTACCCTGCGACCACACCTAACGCGATGCATGCGGCATCCGGTGTGATCAATGCTCCATGCGCGAGAAGATTCGGATCGAAAATATAGAGAACAAGCGCAATGAGACCTGCATTGGGATGATAGAGCTCACGTGCCCATCGATAGGCAAAGTAGGCCCCAATCAAACTGAATGGGATACACACGAGGCGCGCGGAAACAATTAAAGGGATCACGGCAACGCCGTTCGCCGCAATGAAGTCTTCGCCCATTGGAAATTCTGTTCGCGCGCCCGGGATCTCAAAAAAACTGCTCCAGTCGGAGAGATACCCCAATGCCTGCACGGGTAATGCGGCGGTCATCCGTACCAATGGAGGATTCACGTTGTAAGGCTCAAAACGATAAAACTCCCAATGAGCCAGTCCGCTGACAAGAAATGCCGATTCGAGATATGTTGGGCTGAAGCGACTCGCGGAATAGCCCAATAGACCTGCGTGCACAAGCAGCAAGCCCAGCACCGTGAATGGAATACGACAGGCCGTTGGACGGCGCAAGCGATTATTTGGTTGGATATGCATTGAACCGCATGATAGCGTTTCCAGAGTATCAAAAGAACAATTCGTTAACGAACTCTTGGTCAGAGTTCATGGCGAATTCTCCGCGGTGTGGTCCGCCAGTTGGAACAAGGATTGAGTTTTGACAATCGCACTATGTTCCGGGAATGTGTGAAAGGCGTAGACGAGCAGACTCCCGCGGCCGATTTCTGTGCGGATGACACTCAGCGGACCGGGAAGGAAGCGGTTCACGGGGGGTAACCGCGCGGACAGATCCGCACAACGGCAATCCTGTTCCAACTCTTCGTTCATGCGCAGGAAAATGTCGAGATGAAGCGTCTCGACCTGACAACTCATGTCATACTGCAGTCCCGCGTCAAGTTCGACCGACTCCGTGCGACAACCGCGCAGGCGATAGTCCACAATCCGTCGACGCTGAGGCAGAGATGTCCGGTGATCCACCAGGACTTCGGTCAGTGAGCCGGCGACCGTCCGCAGCAGCAACACGTGTCCCGAGGCACACAATCGGATCTCGAGCTTCATTTGCGAACTGGCCACGGTCAATCCGCGGTGATGCTCGAACAATTCGGGATGAAGTGCACGATCAAAAGTGCGAATCACGAGATCCGAAACGTTGGGACGGATAAGTTGAACGGCCATGACTGCCCTCACGAATTGGGTTCACAAGAGGCATTGTAGAAGGCAGTATGAACTGAACGCCATTCCACTCCGGCCGCGTTCGACTTGCCACCAGGATTTTGCGGATTCGCGGTTGACGATTCGTCGGAACAATGGCAGACCCAATAAAGAGCAGCAGACTTGATCTTGAGAAGGTTTCAGAAATGCAATCGGGGCATCCGCGTTGACGGATGCCCCGATTGTGATTCCGTCAGATGCCGTGTCATTCGCCTACGCGTCGGACCTGGCAACTCAAGCCCCTGCTGATCGCTTACGCAACAGCGGCTTGCATTTCTGCCTGACCGCATCGATGACAGAAGTCACCAAAAGATTCTCCGTTCACCCGATTCGCCTTGTAGTGCCGCAATGCGACGGCGATCGTCGAGGCCACCTCGGCCTGGGGAACCGAGTCCTTGTAGATGTAGGCCAGACGAGTTCCCTGTGCGTTGCCACCCAGGTAGATCGTGTATTTCCCCAGTGCGCCACCGACACCTGCCTGCTTGCCGACAAGGCCAATATCAGGTGTATATGGCCGAGCACACCCGTTCGGACAGCCAGTCATGTGCACCGCGATACGATCATGATGGATGCCCAGTTTGGCCATCTCAACTTCCAGTTCATCAATGATGCCTGGCAGAGCTCGCTCGGACTCGGTAATCGACAAGCCACACGTTGGAAACGCGGGACAGGCGATCGAATAACGACGCAGCAAGGTCAATTCATGATCCTGCTTGATTCCGTGTTCGACCAGAAGCTGAATGATATCCGCTTTGTCCTTGGGATCGATGTCGCACAGAATGACCGACTGCAGGGCCGTCAGGCGGGTTTGCATTCCGTACTTTTTCAGAATCGCTCGTAGACCGGTTTTGATTTTGAGCGAACCTTCATCCTTGATGCGACCGCATTCAATGTTGATGCCCAGGAACAGCTTTCCATCACCTTGTTCATGCCAGCCGATATGGTCGTCGACGTCAGTCACATCGACATCACGTGGGCCGGGCAAGATCTGGCCGTAGTATTCGTCGACCTTCGCCTTGAACGACTCTAGCCCCATCCGATGGATGGTGTACTTGAGTCGAGCGAGTTTGCGGTCTTCGCGGTTACCGAAATCGCGTTGAACCTTCACGATTGCCTCGGCAACTTTCACGACCTGATCTGGAGTGACAAACGCCAATTTCTGTGCGATGGCGACGAACGTCTTTTCCGCACTCGGGGTTTTCCCCTGTCCGCCACCGACGAGGACGTTGTAACCGACGATCTGGTCGTTCTCGACGACCGCCAGAAAACCCAGGTCCTGGGTGTAAATATCGATGCAATTGTCTTCTGGAAGTGCAATCGCCGTCTTGAACTTACGAGGCAAATACACCGTTCCGTAGATCGGCTCATCGACCGGCTTGAACTCGGCGACGTTTGTTTTTTCGCCCGCGTCGTCGGTCAGCCAGATTTCGTGGTACGCCGTCGTCCTGGGTTTCAAGTGCTCGGCAATCGCATCGGCCATCGCCTGCATTTGATCGTGAACCCGATTGTTCTTGATCGGGGCAGGGCAGCACATCACATTTCGCTCGACATCACCGCACGCCGCCAGCGTCGTCAGCAGCGTATCATTAATCTTCTTGACGGCCTGTTTCAGGTTGTTCTTGATAACACCATGCAGTTGGAATCCCTGACGCGTGGTCACCCGAAGTGTCCCGTTACCATGCTCGTCACAGATCTCAAGATGATCGAGGAATTGCTTCGCCGAGACTTTTCCACCGGGAATGCGCGTCCGCACCATGAAGATGTACGACTTACCCTTCGCCGTGCCGTCGGGATTCTTCGCCTTGCGGGTATCGCGATCATCCTGCTGGTAGATGCCGTGATTCTTGATCAGATGTTCGGAATCTTTATTGAATTCACGGTCATGCTGCAGTTCCTCGGCGAGGGTTCCCCGCAACTGGTGGCTGCCTTCTTTCAATTCTTCGATATGGCTTCGTTTTACCGCGTCAGACATAACAGCCCGCTCCAACTCAACTCGTTTGCTTGATTCATGAAACGTCGGCAACCCGACGTGAATTTCACGGTTCCCCGGATGGATTTCCGCGAAGTATACAGGCGCTGGAAAATTTGACCAAGTCGTCCTCAATTGCCAGCGAATCCACTCCGAAATCCAGCGTGTCTCGTGCATGACACGCGTCAATCGTCACGACCGGGCGGCCCGGCTCACCTCGACGATCCTCGCGGACTTCGACAGGTTGCCTGACATGGCTCGGCCAGAACATGACCTGTCAAACACTTATTGTTCGAGACAACCGCTGACAAGGGAAGGTTCGGAAGCAGTTTGTCATCGCAAGTCTTTTTGCACGAGTCCTTTTCATTCGAGCGTGACGGAATTCCCACGCGTTGGAAACGGAAGGTGTCTCGCTTGCCGAAATCGGGACGGATGACGCGTCGCGATGCAGCGCGCGATCGAAATTGAAACCGTTTTTCGACGTTCCTTCTGTTTTGTCGAGCCATTCGTAAAATACGCCAACTTCTTCGCGATCGAAACGGCGTGTCAAAAGTTGTGCCCACGCCGAGGCGTCACCACCAGGCACAGGAGCGAGCAAAGTCCATGGGCGAACAGTACATCTTCACGATGGAGGATCTCCGCAAGTTTCACGGTAAGAACGAGGTGCTCAAGGGCATCTACCTGTCGTTCTACCCGGGTGCGAAGATCGGTGTGCTCGGTCCGAACGGTGCCGGAAAGTCGACCCTGCTGCGGATCATGGCGGGACAAGACAAAGACTTTATGGGTACCGCGAAGCTGACCCCCGGCTTCGACTGCATCTACGTGCCTCAAGAACCGGTCCTTGACCCTGAACACACGGTCATGGATGAACTGAATGAAGCCGTGAAGTCCAAACGCGCCATCCTGGCGCGGTACGACGAAATCAATGCGCTGTTCGCCGAAGAGATGACGCCCGAGGCGATGGAAAAACTGATCGACGAACAAGGTCACGTCCAGGAACAGATCGACGCCCAGAATCTGTGGGAGCTGGATCGCGAACTGGAAATCGCGGCCGACGCTATGCGCCTGCCCCCCCTCGAAACCAAAATCGGACCGCTGTCCGGTGGTGAAAAACGCCGTGTCGCGCTCTGCAAGGCCCTGCTGCAACATCCTGACATGCTGCTGCTGGACGAACCGACCAACCACCTGGACGCCGAGTCGGTCGCGTGGCTCGAACGGCACCTGCACGACTACAAGGGAACGGTCGTCGCGGTGACGCACGATCGGTACTTCCTGGACAAAAGCTGTGAATGGATCCTGGAACTCGACCAGGGGCGTGGAATCCCCTGGCACGGGAACTACACCACGTGGCTGGAACAGAAAACCGAACGACTGCGGAAGGAAGAAAAAGCCGCTTCGGCGCGCGACAAGACATTGCAACGCGAGCTCGAATGGGTCCGGATGTCGCCCAAAGCTCGTCAGGCCAAGAGCAAGGCCCGGCTGGAAGCCTACGAAAAGCTGGTGGCAGAAGAGCAGGAATCACGAGACGAAAGCATCGAACTGCGAATTCCGCCCGGTCCACGACTGGGTGAACAAGTCGTGGTATTCGACAAGGTCTCGAAGAGTTTCGGCGACCGCATGTTGATCAGCGATCTGTCGTTCTCGCTGCCCCCCGCGGGGATCGTCGGCGTCATCGGCCCGAACGGGGCAGGGAAGACCACGTTGTTCAAGATGATCACCGGCGAAGAACAACCCGATTCTGGGAAGATCACGATCGGAAAAACGGTCAAAATCGCCTATGGAGAACAGAACCGGACATCGCTGGATGGTGAAAAGACCGTCTACGACAACATCTCGGGCGGTGCCGATTTTCTGAACTACGGCAACGTGCGGATCAACACCCGCGCATACTGCGGCAAGTTCAACTTCAAGGGGTCTGACCAGCAAAAACAGGTGAAATACCTGTCGGGGGGGGAACGAAACCGCCTGCTTCTTGCCAAGACGGTCACCGTCGGCGGCAATCTGCTACTGCTCGACGAACCCACCAACGACTTGGACATCGAAACCTTGCGTACGCTGGAAGACGGGATCGCCAGCTTCAGCGGTTGCGCCGTGGTCATTAGCCACGATCGCTGGTTCCTTGACCGTGTGGCTACACATATCCTGGCGTTCGAAGGCGACAGCGAAGTCTTCTTCCACGAGGGGAATTTCGAAACCTACGAAATCCTGAAGAAACAACGTCTGGGTGCCGAGGCCGATCAACCGCATCGGATCAAGTACCGTAAGCTCGTGAAGTAAGCCGTCCAGTGGTTGCTGGGTATCCGCTCTTGCTCAGACGTTGGAGCAAGAGCGGATCTCGCACCGCAGTTTGAGGCCGACTCAGCAACATGGCTCGCGGTTCAGAACTGGTCCGTTCGTATCACAATTTGTGGAAATCGCCGCCCCGAGGTATCTTGAATCGACGCGTTCATTCGTCATTTCACTCGGGGAGTTTCGCAATGAAAAGACTTTTGGTAATCGCCCTCGTTTGTGCGTTTCCACTCAGTTGTCTGCGATCCCCCGATCATGTCCCTTCTGCGACTAACGTGAATCAGCCGCCCCAGGAACTTTCTGTTGCGCCGCGCGCGAATGCAACGGGCGAGCTGGCAACCGCCAGTTCAACGCCAATTCCAGACCTCGGCGTGCCCGACGTTGCGATTGCCTATCCCGAAAAGAGTGATGTGCTCGCGATGTTGTACCGGGCCCGCGAGATGCGCCAACAGTGGCAATTCGAATCCGCTTTGGCGCTGGTCTCGCACGCGCTGGCCCTCGACCCATCAAGTCCAATGGCTCAATCGATGGAACGTGAAATTGCGGAAATCCTCAAGCGCTTGCGGGACCCTGGCACTCAGCACCGAACCAGAGTGCTGCGATACGCTGCGTAGCAATCGATTTCCTGATTAAAGCGTACGCTGCACGAACAATGTTCGCGATGAGTCTGACCGTCCGTGGTCGGCCGCGTTTTCCTGGACAGTTCGGTGCCTCGAGTGCGCGACACCTGAATCGAGTCGATGCTTTTCGTCCAAGTGGCCAACACAAGTACGCCTTTGTCGCTCGGCAAACTCCTGCAACGAGGTCATTTTTCAGACTCCTGGGTCTCTTCAGGCAGATCGATGGTAATCCTCATAAGATTGACGACGTGATCCTGTTCGTTGTCGTGACTTCGTCGCGCGTAAAATACTTGCGTGTCGAATGTAGGCCTTTCCTGACGTCGAGTGGAACAAGTCCATTCGAAGCCTTGGGATGAAAAACTCTGATGCAAACAAAACTGGCTGAACCCGAGTTGATCACGAACCATTCGCCTCATGCGCGAATCGAACAGCTGGGAAAATTCGCCGAGCTCATGGATGGACAGTTTCGCATTCCCGGAACGAACATCGAGTTCGGACTCGATGCCATCATCGGGCTGGTCCCTGGAATCGGCGACCTGGTCTGCGGTGCCATGTCGATGTGGCTCATCGGCGAGGCACGCCGGCTCGGTGCGCCACAGTGGCTCATCGCACGAATGATCTGGAACGTCGCTGTGGAAGTCGGCGTCGGAGCCGTCCCTCTAGTGGGTGACCTGTTCGACGTCGCCTGGAAAGCGAACCGAAAGAACATTCAGTTACTCCGCCGCCACTTCGAATCAGAATCGCACCGCGCGGCGAATTCGTCGCGTCCAAATTGGTAAGCCGTTGACAGCCCGTTGAAACTACGGGGACGCATTCCACACCAATTCAAAAACACCATGTCACCAAGAATGACAAGGCAAGAACATCAAGGTGCTCGAACGCTCTCGTTCTACGAGTTCTCCTCGTTACCAAGCTCCCCGGTGTGTTGATTTCCTGACTCGCGACCAAGCGCGAAGTTCTCCTCTTTCCTCGTTTCCCTATCGCGGAGAGAACCTGGCGCGATCCATCCTGGGCATTTCCGATATTGAGGAAACGTGTGCGGACGTCCCCAGCACTGGTTCCTGCCCGATTTACAACGAGAGCGGATGGGGCGTTTCCAAGCGCGTGCTTGGTAACGAGGAAACGAGAGAAAAACGACGTAACGAACTAACGCACGAAGGGCCGCCTGTGCGTGGCTCGTGCCTCACCCTGAATCACGCCCCTGACACAACTCGATGCCAGCAGGAATTTCCCTAAGGGGTTACACCTAGCCGCAACCCCTAGTGAAGACGGAAGTTCGGACAACGTTCCTCAGGCCGGAATGACTTGGATTCCGGATAACCGTGCTGTCCGCTCAATAAGCAAACTCATAAGCATGTTCCAGGTCCGATTGCGCACATTCGGTAATTTTTCTTCCAGCGCACTGCCGTTTAGTAGTCCAGAATAGACTGCCAAATGCCTCTGCAAGTTCCACGTCATCACTCTGCCTGCGATCACTGAGTTTCCCTGCATCGAGCCGCTCCATGTCGAGCCATCATCACAATCCCTACAACGCGTTTGTCCGAACGCATGGCGTTGGCGTTGCCGCCACATCGCTTCGGCTTTGGTCCGCCCCCAACCCCGTCACTGCCACAGTCGATCAACGAGTCAACTCGCACAAGGAAACGGTGTCTTGATGTGCGAACAGGCGGACACCATGGAAGCGACGATTCGATCGCGTGCGCAGGAACTGCTCTCTCATGAGCTTGAATCCGTGCGCTATGCGACCGACATTCGCTTTCTTTCCGTGCTGATCATTCAATGGTGTGTCGAGATCGCAATCAGCCTATGGCTTGCCCCACATGCCGCGAACAGTTCGGCCAGCGCCGTGCATGCTGGCGTCTGGCAGGCGATCGTCTGGGGTGGTGCAATCATCAGTGTGCCGTGCCTGCTTGCGGCACGCTCTCCCGGACGCCTGTCGACTCGCATCGCGATCGCCGCTGGCCAGGCCCTGTCATCCAGCCTTCTGATCCAGCTCATGGACGGCCGACTGGAAATGCATTTTCACCTGTTTGCGTCACTGGCGCTCCTGGCGTTCTACCGTGACATCAAGGTGCTCGTCCTGTTCTCGGTGCTGGTCGCCAGCGATCACTTGATTCGTGGGTTCTGGTGGCCCCAGTCGGTCTATGGAGTGGCAGCGAATGATCCGTGGCGATTCGCCGAACACATGGCATGGGTGATTGTGGAAGCCGGATTCCTGTTCGTCTTCTGTCGGCAGAGCATCGCCGAAATGACGCAGGCGACAGAACGACAAGCCCGGTTCGAATTTGTGAACAACCGCTTCGAATCCCGTGTCGTTCAGCGCACCGAATCGCTGCGCCGCAGTGAAGAACGTTTCGAGCTGGCATTGCTAGGCACACGCGTCGGTATCTGCGATTGGGACCTGAAATCCGATCAGGTCTACTGGTCGGAACGAATCAATGAGATCCTCGGGCTGCAGCCCGGCGAACTGCAGCAGACAATCCTGGCGTTAGCCAGCCGCCTGCATCGCGATGATTTTCGGCGCGTCGTCAATGGTGTGCGCCATGCCATACAAAACCGCTTGCCGTTTCAAGAGGAATTTCGACTGCGTTGTGAAAACAAAGGCTATTGCTGGGTCGAAGCCAGCGGCGCCTGCATCGTCGACGATGAGGGTCAGCCCTATCGATTCACGGGCGGCTTGACCGATATCAGCCATCGCAAACAAGTCGAGTCTGAGCTTGCCGAACGTGATGCACAATTGCGGCAAGCGCATAAGCTTGAGGCCATCGGATCGCTGGCAGGGGGGATCGCCCACGAATTCAACAATCTACTGCAGGCAATCCGTGGCTATACGCGTTACGCGATGAAAGGGCTGGCCCCCGAAGAAACACGCCACCAGGATCTGCAGCAGGTTCTGGACGCCGCCGAGCGAGCGACCGTGCTGACGCGACAACTGCTGGGATTCAGCCGTTACCAATCGATTGACCGCCGCGAACTGAATCCCCTGAGTGTGCTTGAAGGCGTGACCAATATGCTGCGTCCCTTGATTGGGGCACCGATCAAGATCATCACCAATACCTCCGGAAACCTGGGCACGATCTTCGCCGATCCGGGATTGATGCAACAGATGCTACTCAATCTGTGTCTCAATGCGCGCGACGCCATGCCCGATGGCGGGCATATTATGCTGACTCTGAAACGCCGGTACTTTGGCGAGAAGGTCTACAAACTGCATTCGCTCCCCAAACCGGGTCCGTATCTGCTCATGTCGGTCACCGACAATGGCACGGGAATGACACAGGACGTTCAGCAGCGGATTTTCGAACCGTTCTTCACCACGAAAGACGTGGGTGTCGGCACCGGGCTGGGATTATCGGTGGTCTATGGAATCGTTCAGCAACATGAGGGTGCGATCGAAGTTAAAAGTCAGCTCGGTTTCGGCACGACGTTTAACATCCTACTGCCGATCAACCAGAGCTCGATCCCTGACCTGATCCCGCGGGAACAGCCGGGATCGCCAGGGGGCACTGAGACGATCCTGATTGCTGAAGACGATGCGTCCGTCCGCGAACTGGGTACGCGCATTCTGACCGGTGCGGGATACCGCGTTCTGTCCGCGAACAATGGCGTCGAAGCGCTCAGCCTTCATCAACGCCACCAGAACGAGATCTCACTGGTCCTTCTGGATGCCATCCTTCCACGTCTGTCTGGCCATCGCGTGCTCGAGGAACTCCGCACGAGATCGTCGTCGCTGCCAGTCGTGCTTTGTACAGGATATGACCCCGACTCGGCCTCTCTCGGTTTCACGAAAGAGGAAGGAGTCCGTCTCGTACAAAAACCGTTCGAAGCGGACACACTGCTGCGCACAATTCGCGAATCATTGGATTTGCAACATTTGAAATTGGAAATGGTATGAGCATCAAGATTCCGCTCGACGCACCACGCCTGCTTGTCGTGGAAGATGATTCGCTGATCGGCGGACTGATCGTGCGCTGGTTGTCTGACGAAGGCTATTCATGCACCCGCGCCGCCAGTGCCGACGAAGCCATGGCCTATCTGCGCAAGCATGAAGTGGCTCTCGTCACATTGGATATCCGCATGCCAGGCGTGTCGGGGCTGCAATGCTTGAAGAAGATCAAACAAGAATTCCCGGATGTCGCCGTCCTGATGGTGACAGGGGAAGGGGACACGTCCATCGCGATTGACGCCCTGACGTCCGGTGCACATGGCTTCCTGCAAAAACCGACAGAGCAGGCAGAGCTTGTCATTCAGGTCAAACGAGCACTCGATCACAGGAGAATGACGCTCGAGAACCGGCAATACAATTTGCGCCTGGCCGAGAAAGTGCGTGAACAAACCGCAGTGATCATGGCGGCACACAAAGAAACAGTGGGCCGCCTGATTCGCGCATCCCTGTTTCGTGATGAAGAAACGGGCTCGCACATCCGCCGGACGGGCGAATACAGCGAACTGCTGGCCATGCGTGCCGGGTGGAGCAGTGACGATGCCGCCTTGATCCATCTGGCGGCACCGCTACATGACATCGGAAAGATCGGAATCCCCGATGCCATCCTGCGAAAACCGGGACGCCTGACGGCCGAAGAAATGGCGACGATGCGCACGCATACCACGATCGGTGCCAAGATGCTGGCCGGTTCGACGCTACCGATGCTTCAGATGGCCGAAGAGATTGCCCTGAACCACCACGAACATTGGAACGGGAAGGGCTATCCGAATCGTCGTGCGGGTTTCGAAATTCCGGAATCGGCGCGAATCGTGGCGATCGTCGATGTGTTTGACGCCTTGTCGCACGACCGAGTCTATCGGGCGGCCATGTCGGAAGACCATGTGCTCGAGATTCTGCGTGAAGGTCGCGGCCAGCACTTCGATCCGGTCCTGCTGGATCTGTTCTTCGAGATTCTACCCGAGATTCGCAACGTGGTTGACAGCGTTCCCGACGACGAATTCGATGGCTCTGACATCGGACCATTGCCCGTGAACGCGCCCTGACTCGAAGTCTGCGTTGCGAGACGAATCCACTGCTTCTCGACGACATTCGACGCACCATGTCGGGCGTCCACGCATCGCAGCAAAACGATTCTGATAGCTGAAAAAAAAGGAAGAGGTCGCTGTTCGGCGACCCCTTCCTCGCCATCCCTAGCAATTCTGATGAGCCCTCATGGCTCACGGAGGCGGATGCTATTGGAAACGTTTGCGCGACGAAAGGCTCCCAACTGCGTCTTCAAAAAAGATTAGCGAGAAATTGAAATCATCGACCTCGTTCCAGATTTCCAGAGCCCAGCGCGTTGACAGAATCTGACTTACCGTTCTCGTGCGACGGGTTAGGCATGACGTCATCAAACGCGTTCTGAATCCTGCCGATCACGATCATATTCGATCACGAGTGCAACCAGTTCGGGAAAGGTCGCAACTTCCAATTTATGCATCAGCTTCGCTCGGCGAAGCTCCACGGTTCGACGACTGAGGTCCAGCGCTTCGGCAATCATCATCAGCTTCTGACCTTTCACGAGCCGCTCGAGGACTTGAGTCTCGCCGGTCGTCAGCCTGGAAAAGAGGGCTCTGAGTGTCGCCCTCTTTTCGGCCGCTTCGCGTAACCGCGCCGTCTGTTCGGTTGCCGTCCTTACGGCCGCCTGGATCTCTTGCGGACCGGCGTTTTCACGCAGCAGAAATGTCACGGTTCCATGCCGGGCCGCCTCGACAATGGCACTGATATTTGAGTTCTCAAGCACCGCGATCGCGGCCAGCGGAACCTGCTTTCGATGAAGCTCTTCAAGAATTCGAAGCCCCTCGAGCTGTTCCGTTCCTAGCCTGACAATGACGCTGGCAAAATTGCTGGCGTGAAGCTGGGGAATCAGCTCTTCGCAGGTCTCCACGAACTCTGTCGTGAAGCCGTCCAATGAAAGCTGTTTGACCAGATAATCGACGAATTGATCATGATTGTCGTGCAGCAGAACGATTGAAGATGTTTGCATCGCTATGACCTCCAGTCAGAAGCATGTCGCATCGGCGCCCGACACAACTTGTCGATGCGGATTTGACGAAGGACATGTTTCGAACTGGCGTTTCAAGGGGTGGGTAAACTCGAAAGGGGTGGCACTCAATTTTACGATCGAAATGACCGTTGACACACGGTGAAACTCATCGCGAATGGCGTGGTTATCCACGTGCATCGCCACGAATTCGTATTTCCACAGGACGGAATTTTTTCCTGAACGGATCAATGCTTGCACGCTGGCGCCACAAGGCGCTGCCTGGCAGCTTGTTGCAATAACGGAGACTGACTCCGCTCAGCTCCCAAATCGCCAAGACATCGTAAACTCCAAGGTGCCTGCGCCCCGGGATCAACAGGCAGTCAATGCAATGTCATTTCGAGGACACAGGGGACAGGGGGAAAGAGCGTGCGGAATCTCTGGGGATTCCGACGATTCGCTCGCTCAGTCCCGGCCACCAGGCCCGCGTACTTCGTCATGACAAAGCGCTCGTGCTTACGTGTGGCTCTCGCCTTTCCAGAGTCCGGCACTAATCGCCAGACGAACCAGATCCGCCACGTTATCGATCCCAAGTTTGAGCATGATTCGCGCACGGCGGTCTTCCACCGCTCGACGGCTGATATTCAAGACGGCGGCGATCTTCTTGTTCGTGTCACCACATAGCACGCGCTGCAGCACCTCATGCTCACCCGTACTAAGCCGCTCGAATCGATCCGTCAGATCTTGCGATTCGGCATGACGGGCCCGATTCGCCGCATCTTTCGAGATGGCACGCTGAATCGCCTCGTAAAGCTCGGCCTCGGAGAAGGTCTTTTGCAGAAAGTCGATGGCCCCTTGCCGCATCGCACGCAGAACGACCGGAACTTCGGCATGCCCCGTCATGACGATAACGGCCGGACAAATCGGAAGCTGCGACAGCATCTCTTGCAGCGCCAGCCCTCCGGTGCCTGGCATGCGAACATCCAGAATCAAACAGCCAGGAGTCTGTGAATTGAACTCACGTAGATACGCCTCGGCCGAAGGATAAGTCTTCGTCTTCAGGCCCATGGACTGGACCAACACCGAGATCGAGTCAAGATAGGCAGAATCGTCATCGACGATAAACACGATTGGTTCAGAATTCATAGAACTGGTTCCCGATTCTCTGTGGCCCGACTGTCGATCGGAAGTCGAATTGCGAAAGTGGTGCCGCTCTCGGAACTCGAAAGCAGCAGCATCTGACCTTGATGTGTTTCAATAATGGATCGGCTGATCGACAAGCCCAATCCCATCCCCTCGGCCTTGGTTGTAAAAAAAGGACTGAATAGTTGTGCTTGAAGTTCGACGGGAATGCCGTGGCCGTGGTCAGAGATCGAGATCTGAATCACGTCGCCCTGGCGCATCGTACGGATTTCTAATTGACTGCGATCGCTCGGCAGTTCCAGCATCGCCTCCATTCCATTGCGAATCAGGTTCACAATCACCTGCTCGATCTGAACTTTGTCCGCAACGACCGTCGGCAACCCGTGTTCAAGCTCGAGGCGGATGCGGGGACGCGTGAACGTTTCGGCTTTCGAAATCAGCAGGATCGGCAAGGCAATCACATTCTCGATCAATCGGTTGAGATCCACGTCGGTTCGAATCGACCGATCTTTCTTGACGAACGTTCCAAGTCGATTCACAATCTCGGACGCTCGTTCCGCCTGAGCGACGGTTTTTTCCATCCACTCCAAAAGTTTGCCGTACCCTTCGCCGTCATACGATTTGGCAATCCGAACGCTCGCGCGGGCGTAGTTTGCCGCTGCAGCCAGTGGCTGATTGATCTCGTGGGCAAGTCCCGAGAACATTTCTCCGACGGTGCTCAGTCGACCTGCATGCGCCAATTCCGCCAAATGCCTTCGCGACTTGTCCTCGGCCTTCTTACGTTCCGTGATATCGACAATTGACCCCAGGACAAGCAACTCTTCACTGGTATGGATGGGGTTCAGGCCGATCTCAACGGGAAACTCGGTTCCGTCCTTACGACAACCAAACAGATCGCGTCCCGCTCCCATCGCCCTGACGGTGGGATGCGCGAAGAATTTCTCGCGCTGCGAAGGGTGTTTCGAACGAAACGTCTGGGGAACCAGGATTTCAACCGGCTGTCCGATCAGTTCGTCAGCGGTATAGCCAAACAGTTTTTGAGTCTGGGGGTTCGCCAAGACGATCAATCCGCGTCGATCAACCAGAATCATGGCGTTGATCGCCAACTCAACCATCAGTCGCGTCTTTTCTTCGGCGCGTTTGCGTTCGCTGATGTCGCGGGTGACCTTCGCAAATCCTTTCAATCGCCCGGCAGAGTTCCATAGCGGCGTAATTACGATGGAAGCCCAGTACACTTCGCCACTCTTGCGAACGCGCAGAGATTCTTCCGAAAAGTGGCCGTGTTCGCTGGCGAGTGTCAGTCCTTCTTCGGGCTTCCCCTGTGCGAGATCCTCCGCCCGATAGAAGCATGAAAAGTGACGCCCGAGAATCTCAGACGCTTCATATCCTTTAATCCGCCGGGCTCCTTCATTCCAACTGACAATGCGCCCCTCGGGATCAAGCATGAAGATGGCGTACTCTTTGACACTTTCGACCAGCAGCCGAAAACAGGCTTCGTTCGCTTCCACACTACTTGACGAGTTCTGTCCCTGTTCCGCAGTGCTCTGCGAAATGATCTCACGAAGGCTAGAATTTTCCGCTTCCAAATTTTGGACATATTGCTCCAAACTTCGACCCGCGACCGGAACACCGTCATGATTGACGGCCGTGGCCCGGTCGGTCCCAGTATCAGGTTTCTGCATTCGAAGTCGGATTCTGAAAGTGTGGAATAGAACTTGAACATGACCGTATGCGCGACGGGTTCGGTCGATTGTTAATCGATCACCATTCGTTCAACCTGCGACAAAAGATTTCGATTGAAATCCTGTACCACAGTGAGAAATGACAGTAAGGAAAGAAAACGGAGCGATTACGTCAGAACTTGTAGCCTAAAGGTGCCTGTTTCGCCCCGTCCAATGATAAGATACCCATCAGTGGCCATCGGTCGTTTCAGGTCATTTAAATGTATGATCAATGACCATTAGAAACTGGCCAGTACTGACGGGACGGAAAGAAAGGGCAGGCCGATCGCTGACCCGAAAATCAACGGCCGAGCATTCAGAACAAACGTTCAGATACAAACTAACGATATGTCAGAAATTCTGTCAAACCTACTGGCCTCCAATCCTTCCTGACGATAACGTCAGCTTCGCTGGACCTCCCGTTATGCAATTACGACTGGCGCTAATCGTTCTCGGACTACTCGGCTCGAGCCAACTTGGCTGGGCCGACGAATCGGCCGACTACGTGAATCGCATCAAACCCGTACTGCAGTCGCGCTGCTATGCCTGCCATGGCGTTTTGAAACAAGAAGGCGGCCTGCGTCTCGATAGCGGCGTGTTCGCGGTGAAGGGGGGCGATTCCGGCGCGGTAGTCAAACCCGGTGATGCCGATGGCAGCGTCCTGATCCAACGCATCGCGTCCAAGGACGACGCGACTCGAATGCCACCCGAGGGCGAACCGCTCAAGCCCGATGAGATCCTCGCAATTCAGGCCTGGATTGTTCAAGGGGCCGTGGCCCCCACCGACGAAGCGCCGGAACGCGATCCGCGCGAGCATTGGGCGTTTCAGCCCCCCGTCCGACCTGTCGTTCCCACCACCACGAATCCTGCCTGGTCAAGAAATCCCATCGACGCCTTCATTGGCGACAAGCATCGGCGAGAGCACTTGACGCCACAGCCGCACGCCGCCCGAGACATCTGGCTACGACGGGTCACGCTCGATTTGACGGGTCTACCTCCGACGGCCGAAGAACAACAAGCCTTTATGAACGACGAGTCTGAACAGGCCGTCGAAACTGTCGTGAACCGCTTACTGGACAGCCCGCAATACGGCGAACGCTGGGGGCGACATTGGATGGATATCTGGCGTTACAGTGATTGGTGGGGACTGGGTGAAGATGCCCGTAACTCGCAGAAACATATCTGGCACTGGCGCGACTGGATCATCGAATCGCTGAATGCGGACAAGGGCTATGACCAGATGCTGCGGGAAATGCTGGCGGCCGATGAACTCTATCCCGATGATCCAGACCGTTTGCGCGCGGGTGGGTTTCTGGGTCGACAATACTTCAAGTTCAACCGAACCAGTTGGATGGATGAAACGATCGAGCATACCGCCAAGGCGATGCTGGGTCTGACGTTCAACTGTGCGAAATGCCACGATCATAAATATGACCCGTTTTCTCAGGCAGACTATTATCGGTTCCGCGCGATCTTCGAACCATACCAGGTGCGACTGGATGCCACGAATGGTGTGATTGATTTCGAAAAGGACGGAATTCCGCGGCCATTCGACTGCAATCTCGACACCAAGACGTACCTGCATCTCCGCGGTGACGATCGCAATCCGGACACCAGCCGCGTCATGGAACCCGCGTTCCCTGCATTCCTCACAACGGCCGCCAGCGCTCCCGCCATCGAACCGATCACACTCCCCGCGGTTGCCGTTCAGCCCGGCCTGCGGGCGTTCGTGGTCGAGGCGTACCTGCAACAGGCCGAACGGAAAATCGCCGACATGCGCCACGAACTTAGCGCGGCGCGGGTCCGATTGTCCGAGTCTGAACATCGCGAAGAATCGTCGTCAGCCCTGCAGCCGCAAAATACCGGCGCGGTCCTGGTCCATGACGATTTTTCCGCGGTCGTCGCGGATCGCTGGGAACAGCGCGACGGTACCTGGAACTACGATGGTCAAAAACTGATACAAAGCAAAGAAGGTCCAGTGCGAGCGGAATTGCGGCTAAAGCAACTTCCGCCTGACGACTTCGAGGTGAAGCTCAAGTTCACCCCAACCGGCGGTCAGACCTGGAAGTCGGTCGGAATCACGTTCGACGGCACCGATTCGAATGAACTGCTGGCCTACCTAAGCGCTCATTCCGGCGGATCGAAAGCCCAATTCGCCTACAAGAAAGGGGCCTACGTTTACCCCGGCGAAGCGGCCAAACCATTACCGATCGAGTTGAACCGACCGTATGAATTGACGCTGCGCGTGCGGGACACGCTCATCAACCTTCTGGTCGATGGAGAGCTGGCCGTCAGCTTTCGCTCGCCTGTCCCAAGGCAACGCGGGGCACTTCAGATCATCACCTACGATGCCAAGGCCGAAATCCAATCATTTCAGTTGAAGGCGCTGTCCAGCGCGACGCAACTGATCGAAGCCACATCCGGTAAAGTTCCCGCGGACGCGATTCTTCCGATCGATCAAGCGCGATTGGCCCTCAGCGTCGCACAGAAGTCACTGGCGTGGGCCGAAACACAGCCTGCACTAATTCGGGCACGGGCCGCCGCAGACCAGGCCCGCTATGCGCAACCACCCGCTGACAACGCACTCGAACTGGCACGCGGCGCGGCGCGTGAAGAACGCTTGGCCGCCCTCGCAAAAACCGACGAAGAGCTCGTTCGCGCCGAACTCGAACTGCGACGCGCTCCGGCCGACAAGAAATCCGAACCAGAGAAAAAGCTGGCCACGGCTCGCACGGCACACGAAATGGCGCTGAAGACACTCGATGAGCCCGGCGAATCCTTCACGTCACTTCGGGGTGCCTCCAAAGTTCTGGAGTCGAACCTGGAAACCGAGGATTCGCGTCTGAAACCATTCCCGGCAACAAGCTCGGGACGGCGGACCGCGCTGGCAAAATGGATTACCGATCCCCGTCATCCACTGACCGCCCGTGTCGCCGTCAATCACATCTGGGCGCGTCACTTCGGCCGGCCACTGGTTCCCACGGTCTTTGACTTCGGTCGAAAAGGGGCGACGCCCACGCATCCCGAATTGCTGGATTGGCTGGCCATCGAATTGATGCAAGGTGGACAAGACCGGACGAATAGCGCGGGTTGGTCCATGAAGCACATTCATCGCTTGATTGTGACGTCGGAAACGTATCGCTTAAGCTCCTCAAACGCCGATGCCGCGAGCGAGAATCGGCGTCGCGACCCCGACAACCAGTTCTATTGGCGGATGAATCCAATTCGAATGCAGTCGCAGGTGGTGCGCGACGCGCTGCTTCGTCTGGCGGACGAACTCGATCTCACAATGGGCGGCCCTTCAATTCCGATTCAAAACGAATCGTCGCGGCGGCGAAGTCTGTACTTTATCCACTCGAATATCTTGCGCGAAAAATTTCTCTCGATGTTTGACGATGCGAGCGTCCTTGACTGCTATCGACGAGCCGAAAGTATCGTGCCGCAACAGGCGCTAGCGCTGGAAAATAGTCCATTGGCAATTGAGATGGCCACAAAGATCGCACACCGTTTGACCGCCGCCCATCCGTCCGCCACGGATCGCGATTTCATTCGAATTGCGTTCAACACGGTGCTCGCCACCGAACCCACCGCAGCGGAACTCGACACCGTGCTGGAAGTCTGGCCTCAATTCATCGAAGCCGCCAAACTCTCAAACAAAGACAATCCACAGCAGCAGGCCCGAATCAACATCGTGCAAGCTCTCCTCAACCACAACGACTTCGTCACAATCCGCTAACCCAGCCTTTCTCTGTGTCTCCGTGCCTCTGTGTCTCCCAAACCTCCCGCTGGCCCCCATGAACGCGAAGCGGACTGCGGGCACACATTGGTGGTTTGGGAGACACAGAGGCGCGGAGACACAGAGGGGAAAGTGAAGATGGAACGCGACGGCGACTTTATCACGGGATCATGAGATGACTCGAGACGACGGATGTCAAGCGGGGCACGGCGTTCACCGACGTGCGTTCTTGTCCGATATGGGGATGGGGTTTACCGGGCTGGCACTGGGTTCCATGCTGGCGCGCGACGGTGTGACCAGGGCCGAGTCATCAACTGTCTGGACACCTCCGACGGGCGATCCGCATTTCACGCCGAAAGCCAAAAGCGTGATCTGGCTGTTCATGAACGGTGGCGTCTCACAAGTCGAAAGCTTCGATCCCAAACCCGAGCTAACGAAGTACGCCGGAAAGTCGATCAATGAAACGCCCTACCTGGACGTCCAGAACCCCGAAAAACTGAAACTGGCGCGCGTGACCGTCATCAACGACGCCAACGGGCAGCAGCGCAACAAGCTGTACCCGCTGCAAGTCGGCTTTCGAAAGTACGGAGAAAGCGGCATCGAGCTGAGCGACTGGGTCCCGCACGTCGGCGATTGCGTTGACGATCTCGCCGTGATCCGCTCCATGTATACGACCGACGACAACCACGGCGCGCAAACGCAATTTCATTCGGGCCGGCATATGCTCGATGGCGAGTTTCCAACGCTGGGCGCGTGGGTCCACTATGGGCTGGGAACGCTGAACGACAATTTGCCCCAGTTCATTTCCATCGGAAAACGCGAATACTGGAATGCGAAAGACGGGCACTACCTGGGCCCCGCGCACGATGCGATTCCCATTCGCGTCGACCCCGGCAATCCGCTGGATTTTGGCCAACCGGCAAACGGACAGACACGGGCAGAACAACAGGTCGGGTTCGATCTGGTCGGACGCCTGAATCGCCTGAAGGGCGTCGAGTATCCAGACGACCCGGCATTAAACGCACGAATCAAAGCGTACGAACTGGCGTTTCGCATGCAAACGTCGGTTCCTGACGTGCTGAATCTGAACATCGAAACGGAAGACACGCAAAAGCTGTACGGGCTGGATGACCCGGCCACTCGTGATTTTGGCATGCAAATGCTTGCGGCGCGCCGATTCGTCGAGCAAGGCGTGAGGTTCATCCAGGTTCAGCATGGTGCGGGCGGTGCCGGTGCCTGGGATGCACATGGGGCACTGAAGGCGAATCACTCGGGCAATTTCAAAGCGGTCGACAAGCCGATTGCTGGATTGCTCAAAGATCTCAAGCAGCGAGGGCTACTCGATTCGACGATTGTGTTGTTTGCGAGCGAGTTTGGCCGGACCCCGGGTTCACAGGGCGCAGATGGCCGCGATCATCATATCTTCGGGTTCTCGGTCTGGATGGCAGGCGGAGGAATCAAGGGCGGCCTGGTTCACGGCGCCACCGACGAAATCGGTTTTCATGCCGTGGAAAATCGACACTACGTGACCGACATCCATGCAACCATTCTGCATCAGATGGGACTCGATTCACGCCAACTCGAAGTCCCAGGGCGAAAACGTCTCGACATCGACCATGGGAAGCCGATTCTGGAAATCCTGAGCTAGCCTGGCAGACGACAGGTCAGGGTACAGCCTGACCTGTCGTCCATCACCGCGCACGACGTCGTCATGTTGCTGCCGCTGGCATAACATGGTTCATTGATGCCGACCCCAGCGTCATGTGGATCTGTTGCTCCACCATGGCTCGATACTTTCCACCTTGCGCCATCAATTCGGCGTGGGTCCCCGTTTGACTGATTCGGCCATGCTCGATCACGACGATCAGATTGGCCCCGGCAATCGTGCTTAAGCGATGCGCGATGACGAAGCTGGTTCTTCCTCGCATGAGTTCACTCAGACTTTGCTGAATCAGCCGTTCGCTGTCGGTGTCAAGATTGCTGGTCGCTTCGTCCAGAATCAGCAGCTTGGGGTCAGCCAGAATCGCACGAGCAATCGCCAGCCGTTGACGCTGTCCACCACTCAGGCGTACCCCGCGCTCGCCGATAATGGTCTCCATCCCGTGTGTCATCTTGTCGATGAACTCGGTCGCATTGGCCGCCTCCGCCGCGGCGCGAATTTCCACATCACTGGCATCACGACGGGCATACCCGATGTTATCGCGAATCGTCCCATCGAACAAAAAGACATCCTGCTCAACCACGCCCAGCAGCGATCGAAATGATTCGACGTCGTAGTCGCGCAAATCGCGGCCATCGAGTGTGACACGGCCGAAACTTGGGTCATAGAATCGCGCCACGAGATTGCTGAGCGTCGTCTTGCCCGCACCACTCGGTCCGACGAGGGCCACAATCTGGCCCGCTTCGACGTCCAGGCTGACATCGTTCAGCGCGGGACTGTCCGTTCCGGGATAAGTAAAGCTGACGTGCTCAAACGCGACCTTGCCAACGACACGGTCACGATCCACCTTGATCGAGTCGGCCGTCGATGGCATTTCCCGTGATTCTTGCAGCAGATCCAAAACTCGATCGAGGCCACTCAGGCTATTCTGAAACTGCGTCGCACTTTGCGCCAAAGTGGCAAGGGGTTCGAGCAACATCAGCAGGTAAGTCAAGAACATGATCAGATCACCGACCGTCAGGTGACCATCCAGAACCCGCCAGCCACCATAGAACAGCAGGGCCGCACTCGCGATGGGAATCAACGTCTCCCAAACCATCTCGACGATGCGCATCCACCACCAGGCGTACAATTCCTGGCGCGCCATCAGGTTGTTTTCGGTCGTGAATCGAGCCGCTTCCCGCTTCTGCCGACTGAACGCGCGGATGATTCGCATCCCTGCAAACGCTTCGGTAGCACTCGCGTCGATCAATTCACGCTGTTTTCGAATCACGCGAAATTGAGGACGAATGCTGTTGATCCATGCGCGATGTGTCAAATAGACCGTCGGCAAAAGCAACACGGCTCCAAGCAACATGGTCCAGTCGACCCAGGCCAAGATCGCCAGACTGCCGACCAGTTGGATGATCGCACGCCACGGATTGAACAGCATCCCGAATACCAGCTCGCCGACACTGCCGCCATCTTCCCGCAGGATCGATGCGACGCCGCCCGATCGGATTTCTTGAATGCGATGAAGCGGCAAGCGAACGGCATGTTCAAACACGCGGCGGCGAAGATTCAGCTGAATCTGCTTCGAGATCTTCGTGGCGTACCAGCGGCCCCAGACATGAATGACGATTTTCAGCAGGGAAATCACCGCAACGACAATGACGGTGACCAGCAGCAACTGCCGTGGGTTGGCCAGCGAAGGAAATCGTCGAAGCCACGCGTCCGGTAATGTCCGACCGCTAAGCCCATAGTCGATGACGAACTTGGTGCCAGCGGGAGGCAATAACCCGATCAGAGTCGACAACGTGACCGAAGCCAGAATCCAAATCACCTGACTCTGAAAGGGCTTCAGCAAACCCAGGAATTGCCAGACGAGCTGCCCCGCGGAACGAACCCGATTCTTGGCACTGCGTGGTTCTGCCGTGGAATGAATGCTGCCGCGTGGCAGCTCTTTCTTCTTCACCTGTTGCCGATAACGTTCAAACCGAGAACGGCTACCTGTCAGCCGCCCGCCGCCGATCGGTGACACGTCCGATGGCAACACCGGTTCGGCCGAATGTGATCCAGTTGAGTGATTGTGCATATCTGATTGTAAGCCGCGGATCGATCCGGTCGAGTCGCGGAACAGAGATTTCTGCGAAACCATCACCAGTGACAGGGGACGTGGCACGGTTCCTGAGCCAGCCCCATCCGCATCCCCCAGCTCACATTTCAGGGCAATTGCTCAACCTGAGCCCAACGGCAACAGCGGTTTTCAAGAATGAGCACAGACCGATCGCTGGCGATTTGATTCATTCCCAAAACGAAAACCCTCGTCTCTTGCCGGGGCGCGGGCAAACGAAATAGAAGCAAGGAACGCAAGTGTTTCAAACAACGGAGCGAAAAAGCTCGAGTGCAAGACTTTCGTCGATTCGGCTGACGAGCCTCAATCCGCCACTTCCGCCCAGATCGCCAATTCGACCGCCGCATTCATTGGCAGTTCGCTGACCCCCACGGCAATGCGCGTGTGCCTTCCTGCGTCGCCAAATGCCTGAACGAGCAAATCGGACGCCCCATTGATGACCTGGGGCTGCCGCGTGAATCCCTCGGCCGATTGAACGAATCCCTCGACACGGACAATCCGTGTCACCTGGTCAAGATTGACTACACACGATTTGATCTGCGACAACGCATTCAAGGCACACAGTCGCGCGGCATGAAACGCGTCTTCTTCATGCAGTTCTTTCCCGACTTTTCCCTTGAACATCAGTTCCTTGCCCACCATCGGCAATTGGCCGCTGGTGACGACCAGATTTCCGAATCGCAATGCGGGAACATACGAGCCCAAGGCCTCGGGTGCAGTCGGAACGGTATGTCCGTGTCGGGCGAGACGCTCTTCGACGGCGCTGATCATGAAACGGACTCCTCGAATTGGGGTGGAAGCTGAACGCGGCACGAACTTCGGCAGGTGCTTTCCCCCTGAGGCGTATCACGCTTTCCGGCAAGATTCAAGACGTCGTGCAAAGTCGACATCGCCATGTGATCCACAGACGTTATCATCTGTTCGAACCTGACAGCGACGATCGACGCGTCGGGTCCGCGAATTGTCTATCCATGGAGCGAAACCGATGTTCGAGAACGAGATCGCCCTGAATCAGGCACTGATTCGTCAATTCAAAAAGACGGTGGCGGACATTCCCGAAGACGTCTTTTTCCATCCCTGCGTGGGACACGGCCACCCACCGATCTGGATCATCGGACATCTGGCCATCATTGCCGAGATGTCACAGCAGATGATTGGCGGCGCGATCTCGCACCCAGACTGGCTGCCGCTGTTTGGCCGAAACTCGTCGGACATCGTCTCACCCGAAGTTGGCCTCACAAAGGCGACAATGGTCGCAACTCTAGTTGAGAACTATCAACGACTGCGAGACCTTGCAGGTCAGGTCGACGAATCCGCGGTAGCGCGACCGCACAACATCGAACTGTTCCAGGGAACCACGATCACAACGGTGGGACACTGCGTCACACTGGTTCTTACCAGCCATTTTGGCTTCCACCTCGGGCAACTGTCGAGTTGCCGCCGAACTGCGGGATTCGGGCCGTTGTTCTAAAGCCAAATACGCGACGGCTTGCAGCGGCGCGGGCATTGTTCCCGATTGCGGTTCGCCGCGTGGCACACGACAAATGCCAAACAGGAACCCGATGAGGAGTTCCTGTTTGGCGTTTTCCGAATTGGGATCGTATCGACTCGGCTGTCAGATCGAACCGCAATCCGCTACGGACTTCAACGAGTCTGGGTGATTGGTGTCGCCGACGGCGCCTGGGCGGTGGGCAGTGGGTTCGGTGCTCCTCCGTCGTTGTCATAGTACTGAGCAGAAGGCGGCACATCGCCGGGCGACTGTGTTTCGATGGGAACAGGTGCCGTTTGAGCAGGAGGCGGAGTCACAGGAGTTGGAGCCGTGGTGCCCGTTCCATTCTGGGGTGTCGGATACCCGGTTGAAGGCGTGCCGCCGTATTCGACAGGGTACTCGGAAGATTGCCCCCAACCGAAAACACGATTGCCACGCACCCCGCTATTCCATCCATGCACACCATGCCCGCTGTAGCCGCCGTAGTTACCGTAGTTGCCATAGCCATTACGGCAGAAACCAGAGGCTTCGACAGGAGGAGGAGTGATATGCCACTGCGAAGGAATCGGTCGTGGAGGCAAACGTTCGGGCATCGGCCGCCAGTAGGGAACATGCTGATAGTAGAAGCCAAGCTGCGTGGTGTCGGTTGCTTGATAGACCATCGGTGCTTGCGACTGGCTGTAGTCCGCTCCGGCACCGTACCACTGTGAAGGATAGTACCGATCGTATTCAACGCCACGACGATGCAGTGGATACTTCGCGGGGGGCGAGTAGCCATAGTCGGGTGAATGCTTGCAATAGTGCTCGCCAAACTTGCAGCCGCGGCCTTGCGGACAATTCCCCGTGGGGCAGTTTCCGGTCGGGCAGTCACCCGTTGGGCAATTGCCCAGATCCGCACCGTTCGAGTAAACCGGGCCGTGATGACCAAAGGCGCTGACCGGGGTAACCTGCTGACCAACTCCCTGGCGGGCCGCGGTTCGCATTCGACCGTCCGTGATGCGGACGATCCCCTCGGATTCAGGGCCTTGTTGTCCGAATCCAATGCCCGCCACACCAATGGACAGCAGGAATGCGGCTGCCAAGAATCCATTCTCTTTTATGAAACTCATCGCAGTTTCCTTTTCGTCGCCGCTCGGATCGCCATCCGTGGCGAAAGCCTTGCTGTGATGCCGCATTCGGCAGTTGGTGAAGTAGTGAGCTCGAACTCGCACAAGCGAATGATTCGTCGAAGTCCGCGAAGTGATGACGCCGATCTCCAGTCCACGACGTGTCGCCGACTAGTACGCAGGATGCGAAACCGGTGTCAGGCGGCTCGAGGGAACACCCCAGCTATAGTCGTAGGTGTGCCCCACAACCGGAGCCAGTGGAACCGAAATCGGAATGCCATAACCTTGAGCGGCATAGGCCTGGCCGTCGCGGGGATCCTGGTAGTGAGGATTCACAGGATAGACTCGACCATAGTGTCCCACCCAGGGAATCCCTTGGCCGCCGCCACCCGTGGGAATGAAGTAGCCAAACTTACACTTGAAGTAGTCCAGCATCGCCTGGCCGCTACCGTTGGTGTCGCACGAACCACGGTGTTCAAAACCATGCGCGTGCATCGAATTCTGAATCGCCAGGTTATGCGACATCGATCGCTGACGAAGGCCCGACCCCCAAGTGTCGGCCGACTGCCAGTCGTGTCCCCCTCCGAAACGTGAGCCGTAGCCGTAACCGCCGTAGCCGTAACCGCCGTAGCCGTACGCTCCGTCACACACCCCATTTGGGCATGAGCCGTTGGGACACGAGCCATTGGGGCACGAAGGGCAGGGGGTGCCCATCGCAGGGGCACTGGTAGCACCGGCACTCGCTTGAGGTGCCCCGCTCGGCATACAGGAATCGGTGAGGTTCGAGGCACTGGCCATGGAGACCGAGCCCCTCATCGAATCCGCAGCCCGCGGCTTCGTAATCCGGACGATGCCGGCTTCTCCGTTATCTTGTGCGACAATCGCCGCCGTCGAACAGGTTGTGACACCGACGACAATCGCACTTTGTATCAGGCATTTCCACAAAGACTTCATCTCGCGAATCCTTCCGTTCACGCCGGATGGGCAAATGCTCAAGATCTCTCCGTCGTGGATCACTGGATGAACCGGAACGGGTATCCCGCAGCGTCAGTTTCAAAAAACGTTGTTCGACAAACGTGTCGTCGTATTTAGTAGCGGGTCCAAATCGCAGGGCCATGGCCCGCGATGTAGGCAAACCAGCCTTTAGTCGCCAGGGTCTCTTTCCGGCACCACGCATCGGGATGTCGGGAGTTGTACCGGGCGGATCTCAGTTCGGGATAATTGTCAATAAAGGCATCGTGCCAGGAATGTCGCGCCGCATACCACTGGGCATGCGACGAAAACCGCATACGATTCGGGCGAATCTCCTCAAAGGGAGGTGCCCCAGGATTGCTGACCATGCCGCCCGCCGCCACCGGCATGAGAGGCTCGGCAGACCATCCTGTCGATGACCCCGCGGCAGCCAGCAGCGTCAGCGCCAGGCTTGAGATCAGCAATTGACGATCACACATGACACGCCCCCACTCATCAATCCCATACTCGGGGAATCGTTCTCAATCGCATTCCAATCACTTGGCATTCGACTCTGGCGCGGCCGCTCTGTCCTGACAGGTTTGCGAGCATCGCCCACGGGCCCGTGGGCCAACTCAAGGCGAACTCCTCAACAGGTCAATTCAGACTCGAAGCTCTACTAGCGCCAGGATCCATGCTGAACATTCGAAGTGATCGGCGGGTGCCAGTAGGCTCCCGAGAACAGACCGGGATAGCTCGAGCGGTACTTGACCTGGACCATTGTCCCTTGCAATTCCCACTTCTCGTGCGACCGAACACCGAACGGTGTCAGAATCCAACCGCCTTTGACACGGTGGTAATAGGGCGGATAAATCGCGCGATAGGTGTGTGGATAAAGCATTTCTTGCGGGGCAAACGCCTGGTTCGTAATCACCGTCGAACCGGTCCACGCGGGAATGTTGGGACGCGGTGTCGGATACATCGGGGCGCCCAATCGGACATAGCCCGGTTGCTGAATGGGTTGAGGAACCGGAGCCGACGCTTGTGCTTGATCGGCGTCAATCGGCGTCGGAGCAGGGCCGGTCGGTCCGACAGGCTGGCGATATGAAACAGACTGTCCGTAGTACGGTGGCATTCCGACTGCGGGACTTGGAAGCTGCGAAGGCATCAGCATGGGTTGCGAGGAATCGCTGTACTGATAGGACTGATCTTGTGCGTACATGCACGGCATCATTAAGGCGGCCAAAACCACCGTGAAGCCGGCAGCCAATTGACGATGAGACATCGAATCCCCTCCCTGGGTCGCTGTCGAGACTTCCTGCCGGGCGAGACTCATTGTCTCCCCAAACGGTTCGGACTTTCGAACACTACTGAATTTCGGTTGGGATGGATCGCTGGAATGAGTCATTCCGTGTGTGTCGAACCGACTGAGCCGATTTTTGCAAAGGTTTGCGATTTAACGGCTTAAGATCAGTTGCAGATTCTTCGCAGTCCGTGTAATTGATAGTTTCAGTAAAATCGACGCACGCGAAAAAGTCACCCCAGTTTGTGACGCCTATGCACAACCGACCGACGGAAATGAGTCGGATCGGCAATTTGCACCTGAATCCGATCTGCCCATTCAAGACAACCCGCTGGCGCGTCCGACGAACACCAGAAAGAACCGCCGACAGCAGAAAATCCGCCACAATTCGATCCGCCTCCCCGCGGACGTGAATTCCCAGGCGGACGTGAAATACGAACGGAGTTGAAATTGGCGAAGCGCACATCCGCGAACGGCAACGGCGACAAAGGACCGGAAGTTACAGACCGAATCGAATACGTTCCTCTCAGCCAAGAGACACGGCGACGCTATCTGAACTACGCCATGTCCGTGATCACCTCACGGGCACTGCCCGACGTCCGTGACGGTCTAAAGCCGGTCCAGCGCCGCATCATCTATACGATGTACAACGATCTGCATTTGACGGCGGACGGCAAGACGCTGAAATGTGCCAAGATCAGCGGTCAGACGATGGGCGATTACCATCCGCACGGCGATTTGGCCATCTACGACGCCCTAGTTCGCATGGCCCAGAACTTCAGCCTGCGCTACCCCCTGATTCACGGTCAGGGAAATTTCGGTTCGATCATGGGATTGCCTGCCGCGGCATCTCGTTATACCGAAGCCAAAGTCACGGATATCGCTGAACGCCTGGCAGAAGAACTCAAGTTCCAAACGGTCGAGATGCGGCCCAGTTACGACGGACGCGAAAATGAGCCGATTGTTCTGCCGGCTCGGTTTCCCAACCTGCTGGTAAACGGAGCCTCCGGAATCGCCGTCGGCATGGCGACAAACATTCCGTCGCACAATCTCGGCGAAGTGATCGCGGCCTGCGTGCACCTCATCGAAAACCCCGAAGCAGAAACGAAAGATCTGCTGAAGCACATCAAAGGGCCGGATTTCCCGTTGGGTGGCCGAATCGTCACCGATCGCAAAGACTTGCGCGCCATTTACGAAGAGGGGCGAGGGGCGATCAAGGTTCGCGGCGAATGGATGATGGACAAGGACAAGAAAGGCGGCGGCGAGAATCGCGTCGTCATCTATTCCATTCCGTACGGCGTCGAATCGGGAGCTCTGGCCGCGGAAATCGGGGCCATCGTCAACACGCGAAAACTGCCGCAACTGCTCGATTCCAACGACGAAACCGACAACAAACACGACTTGCGAATCGTTCTGGAACTGAAGCCCGGCTCCGATCCTGAACCGGTCATGACCTACTTGTTCAAGCACACCTCGCTCGAACAAAACTTCGGCTACAACGCGACCTGCCTGATTCCAGATGCCCACGGCGTGATGATTCCCGCGAGACTGGGTCTCGTGGAAATGCTGCGAGAATTCCTCAAATTCCGCCTGACGACCGTCCGCAAACGCTTTGAATTCGACCTACGACAACTCGAACAGCGCATTCACCTGCTCGACGGTTTCGCCATCATCTTCAACGACCTGGACCGGGCACTGAAGATCATCCGGAACAGTTCCGGCAAACGCGATGCCTGCGACAAGCTGCTGAAGGCGTTCCCATTGCTCGACGAAGAGCAAACCATGTCGATTCTCGAATTGCAGCTTTACAAAATCTCGCAATTGGAGATCAATTCGATCATCGGCGAACTGACCGAAAAGCGCGCCGCCGCCGAGAAGATCCGTAAGATCCTCGCGTCCGAGAAGAAGTTGTGGAACGTGGTGCAAACCGAACTGCAAGAGATTTCGACCACGTTCGCCGACAAACGCCGGACCGCCATCGGCAGCAGCGAGGAAATCGTCGAGTTCGATGCCTCGGCCTATATCGTCAAAGAAAACACGAATGTGGTTCTGACGCGTGAAGGTTGGGTCAAACGGGTCGGACGCCTGCAAAGTGTCGAAACGACGCGCGTTCGCGACGGCGATGCGGTGCTGGATGTACTGCCCGGCAGCACGCTCGACAACATCGTCTTCTTCGCCAGCGATGGCGCCGCCTACACCTTGCCGATCGAACTCATTCCCGTCTCATCCGGATACGGTGAACCGATCTCGAAACATGTCAAACTGAGCGATGGCGTAAGCATCGTGGCGGCGATGACGACCGATGCCCGGTTCACACCGTCAGATCAGGACATGGGCGACGAACTGCCGCCCGCGCCGTATTTCCTGGCGCTCACTGCACAAGGACAGATCATGCGTCTGCCGCTGTCGCCGTTCAGAGCGGCCTCGACCAAGGCGGGACGAAAGTATTGTCGGCTGGTGGACAATGATCGTGTCGTCTGGGTCGAACTGGTACGCGATGCCACGTCGGTGTTCGTCGCCACGCAACAGTCGCGCATCATCCACTTCGCGATGGACGAAGTTCCCATCCTGTCGGGAGCCGGAAAAGGCGTTCGCGGCATCAAACTGAGTGACCCCAAAGACGAAGTCCTGGGTGGTGCTCAGATGGCGCGCCCCAGCGACTGCCTGCGTGTCCAAACATCGGCCGAGAAAATGCTGGTGTTTGGCCAGATGAAATACGAAATCACCTCGCGCGGCGGCAAAGGAATTCGTGCCGCACAGCGCAGCACATTCACCCAAATTGTTCATCCCGAAATCGTCCTGATCGACTGGGCCGCAATGGAGGCCGAAAAACGCGAATGACGTTGGCCGGGCAACAGACAACACAGCCGCGGCTCAAAGGTTTTCCCTCCTGACTTGTGTTCACCTTTGGGAACGCCGCGGAATCGAGACCATGGCCCCAACATCTAAAGCCTGACCATGATTGTTCATTCGCAAGAAACCCGCACGCGATCGTCGATCGACATGCTGAACGGCCTCAAGTTCGACTTGCACGGAAGTTTTTATGTCCAACGCTGAATACACTTCAAAAGATATCCAGGTTCTTGAAGGACTCGATCACGTCCGCATGCGTCCTTCGATGTACATCGGCGGCACGGATACCCGCGGGCTGCATCATCTGCTGTGGGAAATTGTCGACAACAGTGTCGATGAACATCTGGCAGGGCACTGCAACGAGATCATTGTCACGTTGCATAAGGATGCGTCGGCCGTCACGGTCGACGACAATGGCCGCGGAATCCCCGTCGACACACATCCCAAGACCAAAAAGTCGACTCTCGAAACCGTGCTCACAACGCTGAATGCCGGGGGAAAATTTGATAGTCAGGCCTATGCACGCAGTGGTGGTTTGCACGGCGTGGGCTCGTCCGTGACGAATGCACTGTCGATCGAAATGGTCGCCACCGTTCGTCGTGATGGCTATGAATGGACACAGCGTTACAAACGCGGTCGCCCCACCACGCCGCTCAAACAAGTCAAGCCGTTTCGCGGTCATGGCACGATCATCTATTTTCGCCCGGATGACGAGATCTTCTCCAAGACCACGTTCAACCACGACACGATTCGCCAGCACCTGGAAGATATTGCCTACATCCACGCCGGCCTGAAGCTGACGTTCATCGACGAACAAAAGAAAGAGAAGCTCGAATTCTTCCACCCGGACGGCATTGTTTCGTACCTGGCCAAGATTCTGTCGGAAGGGCAAAAGAAGGCGATCCACGAACTGCCATTCTCGGCCTCACGCGACGACAGCCAGGCCAAGATCGAAGCGGTCCTGCAGTGGACGGAATCGACCGACGAACAACTCCGCAGCTACGTCAACGGGATCCGTACACATGCCGGCGGAACGCACGAATCCGGCTTCAAATCGGCAATCGCCAAGGCCGTGCGGAACTACATGGAAGTTCACGACATCAAAATCAAGGGCGTCGTGATCGAAAACAGTGACATCCGTGAAGGGATGCTCGGCATCCTGTCGGTCTTTCTGTCGAATCCAATGTTCCAGGGCCAGACCAAAGAAAAGCTGAACAACCCCGAAATGACCGCCGCCGTTGAAGGGATGGTCCGCCCGGCGCTCGAAACCTGGTTGAACAATAATCCGACGATCGCCGACGCGGTGATTGGGCGAATCGTGCTTGCCGCCCGTGCCCGTCAGGCCAGTCGCGAAGCCGCCACTGACGTGCGGAGAAAAACGTCGACGACACGTCGTACCAACCTTCCCGGCAAACTGATGGACTGCCGTGCCACCGACCCGGCGGAAGCCGAACTATTCATCGTCGAAGGTCTGTCCGCCGGTGGAACCGCCGGCATGGGCCGCGACAGCCGTACGCAAGCCATTTTGCCCCTGCGCGGAAAGATCCTGAATACCGAGACGCTCGCAACGTCGAAAATCCTCGAAAGCCAGGAAATCAAGGATCTCGTTGAAACCCTCGGCACCGGCCTCGGCCCCAACTTCGATATTCGGCGACTGCGATACGATCGCATCATCCTGATGATGGATGCCGATAGCGATGGCTATCACATCAGCACGCTGCTGCTCACGTTCTTTTTCCGTCACATGCGCGAACTGATCATCAACAAGAAGCTGTATCTGGCCCAACCACCGCTCTACAAGATTCAGGTGGGAACTCAGATCCACTACGCAAAAGACGATGCGCACAAAGAAGAAATCCTGGCCAGCCTGCCTGCGAATCGAAAACCTGAAATCGGCCGATTCAAAGGTCTGGGCGAAATGACCGCCGTGCAGCTGAAAGAGACGACTCTCGACCCGAAAACACGAACCCTGCTGGCGGTGGACGTCGACAGTCTGGTCGAAGCCGATCAGACGTTCTCGCAACTGCTTGGCAAGGACGCGAGCGAACGTTATCGAATCATCATGAGCGAAGCCAACCTGGTCGACGACCTGGACGTCTGAGCGATCGCCTACGAATTCACCCGCGATGAATTCCTTCGTTTCCTCCTCGTTCCCAAGCTCCCGCTTGGGGACGCTCATCAAAAACCCAGAATGGCTGGGCCCCCAATCCGTTTACCCGCAGCCGATGATTTTCACCGCTCGGCGGTGTACAGTACTGCGCGAAGCCGTTGCCGTCGGCCGCGGCACAGACGCAACTATGCAACGAATCAAGGAGTGGTCGATGCGCATTCTGACAGGTTTGTGTTGTCTCGCGGCGTTAAGTCTTGTCGGACAGTCCGTCCACGCGTTCCCGTCAATTCCCGGCTACTTGAAGGACGGCTATAAAGACGACGCCGACTACAAGAAATTCAACGAAACCGTCGAAGCCTTGAAGACGAAATGCGATGTCTGTCACAAACCCGGTGCGGACAAGACGGCAAAGGGGCACGGCCTGAACGATTTCGGTAAGGTCTACCACGATCGCTTCAAGCACAAAGATTTCACCGCGGCGAACAAAGACAAGAAGACCGAAGAAGCGATGAAGATCTTCAAAGACGCCTGGGAAAAGTCGGTCACCGAAAAGAACGCCGACGGCAAGGTCTTCCTGGAACTGATCAAGGAAGGCAAGCTTCCTGGTAAGAACGACTGACACCATCGTTCGCGCCTCAGAAGACGAGATGCTCACAAACGCCACTGCTGGCTGCGTCCAGCAGTGGCGATCTTCGTAGAACGATCGCATCTGATGGAACACGACGTGGCGGCGCAGTTTCGTGGTCTTCAACCGAAGCGTCGATTTCCAGCGTTTTGAAAACGACATTCCGAGATCCGTGACGATGGATGACCTGCTGACGAATCATCGTGTCCGCCCCATTTTCGTCGGGACGGCGATTCTCGTCTTCCAACTCGTCGCGTTCGTGACATCCGCCGAAGAAAAGCCCGCCCATCTGAAACCGATTGGCGGTCGCTGGTACATCAACGACCAAAACCGCGAAAAGCCCATCTACCTCTACCGGGACGACGATCGCTATCTCGATTTGTTTTCGTATCACGCACAAGATTCCAACAACGATGGCATCGAGAACATCAAGCTCAGTCACGACGACAAGTGCCTGATCATGAAAAGCCAGGGATACCCGAATCATCCCACGGCCATCTTTCCGAATAGCGATAACCCCAATTCGATCCGCATTCAGCAGTTCACATTTCGCCTGCCACTCGAACCAAAACTGGCCAACACCATCACGCGTTTGCCGATGGGTCCGATTGGAACCGCTCTCAATGGAGTCGTGTTCTTCAACCCGTTCGAAGCCGGAGGCATGAACGCCGTCGAGGGATACTCCGAGGTCTGGCTGGATTCGTGCTGCGGTCATCCCGCCCCCAATGGGATCTACCACTATCACAAGTACCCAAGCTGCGTGAAATCGCCGTTCACTGACAACGGAAAACAACACTCGCCCGTCATCGGGTTCGCCTTCGACGGTTTTCCGGTCTATGGTCCTTATGAGTCCGCCGGTGTGCTGGCCAAAGATCTGGACGCCGACAGCGGCAAGGGGCTCGACGTCTGCAATGGCCATTCCGACGAAATCCGTGGCTATCATTACCACGTCACGCCCGGTCGCTTTCCCTATATTTTGGGCGGATATTCAGGCGTCGTCGAACCCTCGAACAATCATGAATTGCGGCGGCCACGGCAGGGAGCGATCGAGAACAACGCCAAGCCAGGCACGACCATGAATCAAGTTCTCGCGTCCGTTCGCCCGGGAACCGCCTCACGCGGAAAAACGCACACAATTCAGCTGGAACTGAACGCCGTAACGGCCACGCGTCATCGTCTTCCCGACGGCAAGCCCTCCTGGGTCCAGATCGGTCCCTACGAAGCGAAGACGATCTCCCGACAAGGAAATCTCGTATCGGCCGAAATCGAGATCCCCTCCGACGCCACGTTAGGTGTCCTGCTCGACTGTCACCTGGAGTTTACAGGGCAGGGGGGAGGTCGCCCCACGGTCTTCAAGAAAAATGACGCATTCCGAGTCGTGGAATGAAATCTTGAGCATGCCACGGCTCGGCGATGAAACCGAATTTCTCTGATCCGTGCCTGTGCGGGGTATACAATCCGGCCGTTCCTTCAATACCATCATCGACCGTGAGATCGGGTCACGAAAGGCGCTCGACTTCGATCTTCAGGATTTGATGCCCAGGCGGGGCGCCGTTCAAGAGATTCATGCACGATGAAATTCAGATTTCCAATCGTCATCATCGACGAGGATTTTCGGTCCGAGAATACATCTGGTTTGGGAATTCGCGCGCTGGCGAACGCCATTGAAGGCGAAGGCATGGAAGTGCTCGGTGCCACCAGCTATGGGGATCTGTCCCAGTTCGCACAGCAGCAAAGCCGCGCTTCGGCATTTATCCTGTCGATCGACGATGAAGAATTCACGCCGGGCCCGGAACTCGACCCCGCCATCGTCAACCTGCGTGTGTTCATCGAAGAGATTCGCCGCCGCAACGCCGAAATCCCGATCTACCTTTACGGCGAAACCCGCACCTCGCGCCATATCCCCAACGATATTCTGCGCGAACTGCACGGCTTCATTCATATGTTTGAAGACACGCCCGAATTCGTGGCGCGACATATCATCCGCGAAGCGAAGGCCTATACCGACAGCCTGGCGCCGCCGTTCTTCCGTGCGCTCGTCCATTACGCTCAGGATGGATCGTACTCGTGGCACTGTCCCGGCCATTCCGGCGGTGTCGCATTTCTAAAGAGTCCCGTCGGACAAATGTTCCACCAGTTCTTTGGTGAAAACATGCTGCGAGCCGACGTCTGTAACGCCGTGGAAGAACTCGGCCAGTTGCTCGATCACACCGGCCCCGTCGCCGCGTCCGAACGCAACGCCGCGCGCATCTTCAACGCCGATCACTGCTTCTTCGTCACGAACGGAACGTCCACCTCGAATAAGATGGTCTGGCACTCGACCGTCGCGTCGGGCGATATCGTCGTCGTCGATCGCAACTGCCATAAATCGGTCCTGCATTCGATCATCATGACCGGTGCCGTCCCCGTCTTTCTGACGCCGACGCGAAATCATCTGGGGATCATCGGACCGATCCCACTGGAAGAATTCCGCCCCGAAAATATCCAGAAGAAGATCGAAGCCAACCCATTCGCCAAAGCCGCTCAGGCCAAGCACCCCGAACGCAAGCCGCGGATCCTGACGATCACGCAAAGCACGTACGATGGCATCATCTACAATGTCGAGACGCTCAAGCAGTTGCTCGACGGCAAGATCGGCACGCTGCACTTCGACGAAGCCTGGCTGCCGCACGCCACGTTTCACGACTTCTATCGCGACATGCACGCGATCGGAAAGGATCGGCCGCGCCCCAAAGAATCGATGATGTTCGCCACGCATTCGACGCACAAACTGCTGGCGGGAATCTCGCAAGCGTCGCAGATCCTGGTGCGCGAGTCGGAAACGCAAAAGCTCGACCGCAACATCTTCAACGAAGCGTACCTGATGCACACCTCGACATCGCCGCAATACGCGATTATCGCCTCGTGCGACGTCGCGGCCGCGATGATGGAACCGCCCGGCGGAACGGCGCTGGTCGAAGAATCGATCGTCGAAGCACTCAACTTCCGACGTGCGATGCGCAAGGTGGCCGACGAATGGGGTAGTAAAGACTGGTGGTTCACCGTCTGGGGCCCCGATTCACTGGCCGAAGACGGCATCGGGCACCGCGACGACTGGCTGCTGAAAGCCAACGAAGACTGGCACGGGTTCGGCAACCTGGCGCCGGGCTTCAACATGCTTGACCCGATCAAGGCGACGGTCATCACGCCGGGCCTCGGTGTCAGCGGAAAATTCGCCGAGTCCGGGATTCCGGCCTCGATCCTGACCCGTTACCTGGTCGAGCACGGGGTCATCGTCGAAAAGACGGGGCTATACTCGTTCTTCATCATGTTCACGATCGGCATCACGAAGGGCCGCTGGAATACGCTGGTGAGTGCCCTTCAGCAGTTCAAGGACGACTACGACAAGAACCAGCCGATGTGGCGAATTCTTCCCGAATTCTGCCAGCAGTATCCGCGTTACGAGGCGATCGGCCTCAAAGAACTATGCCAGCAGATTCACGACACGTACAAGAATAACGACGTCGCCCGCGTGACGACCGAGATGTACCTGTCCGACATGATGCCCGCGATGAAGCCTTCGGACGCGTTCGACATGATGGCCCATCGCGAAATTGATCGCGTCGAGATCGACCAGCTGGAAGGCCGCGCCACGGCCGTGCTGCTCACACCGTATCCACCCGGCATCCCGCTGCTGATCCCGGGTGAACGTTTCAACCGAACGATCGTCGAATACCTGAAGTTCGCGCGCATGTTCAACGAAAAGTTCCCCGGCTTCGACACCGACATTCACGGACTCGTGGAAGAAGTGAGCAACGGCAAACGCCGCTACTTCGTCGACTGTGTTCGCCAAAAATCAGAGAATGGAAACGGCAACGGCGGAAATGGAATTGGAAACGGCCACTGACGGGCATCTTGAATCTCAACAGCCTGTGCCATTCAACGTGAGGTTGCCGAGCCCGGCCAATTGCCAAGACCTTTGCTTTTCCTAGATCGCAAGCGACGTTCCCAAGCCGAGCGAGTAAACACACTTCGGTTGTCCGTCTCGGTCACCATGTTTGGCAAACTGCCGGAAGCTGCGATCACGATTTGTGCGTCTTCACTCCTCGGGCCTGTAAGGCCCGACGTGTACAAGCCCAGGGGTGCGAGCGTTTCGATCGCTCCCCTGGGTCACAGACCACGACCAAACGCCGTCCTCAAGGGACGGCAGGACTCAACCGACACGCGATTCGAATTGCCCCTGATTCCATGGGGCAAACACGGATTCGGCAACTACGGCTCCACGGGCACCTTGATCTGCTCGGGAATCAGGAACAATGCTCTCAATGGGCGAATCCACTCCAACTTTCGAGTGTGCGCTTCCGGCGAAGGGACGAGTCTCTCAATCGCCGAAGGCTCCAGAACTTGCTGCGGCGTCAGGGGAGGCATCCCCGGGATCATGTCGCTGTTATCCTCATTCTTGAACTGAACATGGGTCGCCGAAACCGGTACCAGTGCCGTCCCGCGTCCACCCTTGCTCAGTATCATTGTCGGATAGTATTCGAACGCACGGTTGGACCAGGGATCGACAATGTTCAACGAATTCGCCGTTTCGAGCAGCTCCACTAGTTCCGTGGGAAGCGTCTGATGCTCCAATCGATATGCAATTAATTCGATCCGCAAAAGCGCCGCTCGAATTTCCGTCGCACGCTGCAAGATCATTTTGCGATTACGATCCCGGACGGCGTAAGCTGCTGCAAACATTTGTCTCTGATTCTGATACGGATGGACGGATTGAACGTCCGGTTGAGAAGCGGCATGAGAGCTGAGATCCTTGAGTTGCGTCTCCAGGCCCCAGGCACCTGCAAACAAGAACTCTGCCTCGAGTTCCATCAAGGTCTTCATTCGTACTCTTTCCCATGGAAAGTACAAAATCCCAATCAGATCGGGAGCGGTTAGCGGAATCAGATGCGTGCTATCCATCACATAGTCATTGATCTGGCCGATCGAAGTCGCATCCGTCACTTCTCGATCGTGTTGATACGATGCCATGATCGCTTCTGTCGCTGTGGGAAACAGCGTGAGTTCTGCTTCGGTCAGCTTCATTCCTTCCCGAATCGACGCCGGTGTCTGAAACGGGCAATTGGCCCAATTGACGAGAGCATCCAGCACATCAAACTGCGAGCCAGACCATTTCGTCCAACTCCCGTAAAATACTTGGTCTTTCGCCAACAGCCGTGCCAGCTTCAACGTCGCGAGCAGGCTTTCCAGTGATTTGTCCCGCTCACCAGCTCGCATCTGCTCGTTCGCACGAACAAGAATGGCCGATCTGAGAGCCGTGATGGTCGACTCGTACGAAGCGGACGACGTTTTAAATGGAATACGGAGCACGTTCGGCTCGCCGTTCAAAAGGACAACAAGCTGATCCGCAAAAACACGATCGTCACCTCGACTTTGGAGGATCTGCACAACCCGGTCTCGAAACGCAATGTCATCCGGCGACGGTCGGCTCGCGGCGATCAACTCGCGAGACAGAATTCCCGACTGGATTCTCATAGTCGAATCAACGTGTGGCAGGACCTGCACTTCGTGAACACGATAGACACTGAGCGAAATCAATAGAACGAGCGGAACCGCGACCACGGCCGCAGCCAGCGTGCCGTGACGAATCCAAGATTGATCGTCCAGCATCCGAGGTCGCATCTGCCAAAACGAAATGAGCGGACATGCCAGGATCGGAATCCCCCAAAACCACCAGAGCGGCAGTTCCAGCCAATCGGTCGACAGCAGCCATGACGCCGCGATGAGGTTAAGAACCACCCCAAACGCCCCCGCGAGAATCGCGCTCTGCACCAGTGTGGCTGCGAGTTGGCCGCATCCGTAACACAGCAGGACATAGCAGACCGCCAGGTCGGGGCGAGTCATCATCCGCTGATATAGCTCCTGAAGCGGATGGGTGCCCTGCGAAGAGCCGCCTCCAAGCAGAGGATCGGCGCTGCGTTCACACCAGTATCCAACGACAAAGATGATCCCTGGAATCCAGAAGGCACGTGCCAACCACACGACATTCTTTGCCAGCCAGACGACGCCCGGTGACACACCGCGATTGATCAGGAACGAACCTTGCGGCTTCGCTCGAGACGGCTCGAACGCGAGGACCCCCATCGCCATCGGCAACGCCAGCATTCCTAGCCAGACAAGGTGGGCCCGGTGCGTAAAACTCAATAAGCCGTCCACAGGAATCGTCAATCCCGCAAGACATCCAACGGCTAAAAGAAGCAGGTGCAGGGACTCGCGATGTCGTTCGTGCCAGATCAACCGTTGCCAGGTGCGACGCCACGACTGCTCGTTCTCAATTCGCCCGATCAGGGGTCGGGCTTTCCATCGCCGCCCAGGCAAGGCTTTAAGCCGTTCGGCACACCATTGCTGGAGTCGATCAACGATGGAACCATCCCAATACCGCCCCTGCGACCAACGCCATGTCACCCCGACATCCACCACAAAAATTGCGAAGAACAGAAAATCAACGACGAAAATCCCGATGGCCTGTGTTCGTTGATTCGATGAATCTTGAAAAAAGAAATTCGAGGACAGTGCCATGATGGGAAGGAACGTCACAATCCACCACATCGCCATCGCGCCGATTGACACTAAGACGCGTCGACTTGTCAGCGAACCCAGCAACATCCACACCAGACCGAGCAGTCCGAACGGAACGAAGAACGTCTGAAGGTGTTGAGGTGTGATCCCGGCAGGTCGCATCACGACGCACGGAATCGCAATCACCAACTGCAAGGCAATGGTTGAGAGAATGGCGAAACCAAACTTGCCAACCACGAGCGCAGCGGGTGGTACGGACAAATTCAATAGCCAGTCACTTGTCCGTTCTTCACGTTCGCCAGCGAACAAGACCGCGGAACAGGCGGCCCCGTAACACATCGCCAGAATGCCAGGGACACCTGACATGATCATCGTTTTTTCGTTGCCGACAAAACAGGCGATCAAGATCTCAATGAGACAACCCAGCCCGGCACACGCGAGCCACAACGTGCGTTGAGCCCGGTATTCTTTCCAAAGGATACGCCCCACAGGTACTGCAAACATGACTGCCTCGTCGAGAAAATGAGGAAGTGAGCAGGATCATTCGCATGCAAATCAGCGAACCGCGACGCGGTCGGGGGGTGATTCATACTCAATTAAAACGTCCGACTTCATGCAGACCACGAAGATCTGCTCCAGTGACGGCGTCCGAATCTCGACATCCAGATGACTGGCCTCGTCAACCAGTTGAGCAGCCCCGAGTTCATCCAGATCACGAACCAGCATCTGCCACTGACGGGCAAGTCGCTGAGCCCCCAACAGTGATGCCCCGGGAGGCAGGTCAGGGGGGATCGTCTCCATCATATCGCATGTGATAATGACTTCCTGGACACGATTCTTCAGGACATCCAGTGACTCGAACAGCACCAGCTTCCCGCCGCGAATGATCGCGATCTTGTCGGCCACCCGCTCCACTTCCACCATCTGATGACTCGACAGCAGCACGGTGCGGCCTCCCGCTGCCACATCAATCATGCTTTCCAGAAACTCACGCCGCACCAGTGGATCAAGCCCCGACGTCGGTTCATCCAGCACAAGTAATTCCGGCTCATGCGACATCGCCAGGGCCAGCGACACTTTCCCCTGCATGCCCTTAGACAGATTCTTGATCGCCTTGTCGTTCGGCAATTCAAATTTCTGGATCAAGTGCTGATACCGCTGCTGATAACCAAGCGGATAAAATCCTGCGGCGAACCAGCCGATTTCCGCGACGGTCATCCATTCATATAGGGCAGGGCGGTCGGGCATGTAGCCAACCCGACGCCGGATCTCGGCCCCATGCAATTGGCTGTCGAGCCCCAAGACACGTGACGAACCGCCATCAGGTTTGATCAGCCCGAGCAGAATCTTCAGCGCCGTCGTCTTGCCGGCACCGTTCTCGCCCAAAAGAGCCACCACCTCGCCACGTTCGCCCGTCAGCGAAACGCGATCGAGCGCCGTCTGTCGGCCGAACTGTTTTGTCACCTGTTGAAATTCGAAGAGGGCTGTCATCGGCAACCTTTCAGGGCAAAATTCCGAGTGATGACTGTGTGAGAAATGTCACTGTGCTAGAAATGTCGAAGCCGCGCGAGATCGAATGCTCGCAACAGATGTCAGATCAGACCTCGATCTGTTCTTTTTTCCAGAGCTGATCGACCAGCGCGTAAAACTCGTCTTCCGTCAGACCGCTTTGCTTCGCCTCGACGACGACTTGTCGAATCCGCTCATGGAGTAGTTTGGTTCGATGCTTGCCGCTGCGCTCGATCGCCTGCTTCGTGACCCGCAAGCCTTCCCCGCGCATCGCCTCCAGAAACCCGTCTGCCTGCAAGTCTCGGTAGGCCCGCGCCACGGTATTCGGATTCACCGCCAACCGCGTTGCCAATTCGCGCACCGAAGGCACCAGCTCGCCCGCGCGAAGCGCCCCGTTCGCCACAGCATACTTCACCTGCCGCGCAATCTGCTCAAAGATCGCGACACCGTTCGAGGGATTGATTTCGAAAAACATGACCACCCCGCATCGAGTAGTGTACTAGACAGGTAGTACAGTAGGCATGTCAGACAAAGTTGTCAAATCTTTTTTCGAAGATTTGTTCCTCATAGCCCCTCGTCTCTCGTCACCAAGGTCCCGCATGAACGCGTCCAGGAATTTTCTCGTTACCAAGCTCCCGCTTGGTAACGAGAGGCGACCGTGTTGCACGTCTTGCAAGAAACCGGCCAAAGTCCCTCCCGCACATTTGCGATCTGGAGAAAGCATGGTCATCGTTCACAGGCCAGGGACTGGCTCATTGGATTCCCTCGTTACCAAGCTCCCCCTTGGTAACGCCTCTCGTGCCGATTGCAATCGGGCGAATGGAACGACACGGACAGGAGACTAGGGTCATCGTCGAACTCCGAACCAACAAGTTTCGCATGGTGATGATCGGAACGTTTGTCCTGATTTGGTTCCTGATCTGGATCTCGATCCTCACACAGTCCCCTGACAGCTTCACCCCGTTTAATGTGGGTTTACCGATCGGCATGTTGCTGATTTTGGGATTGTCCAGAATGTTCGGTGCGGACATCGTGAGAAAGGAATACACCGAAGCATTTCAACAAGTGTTCGGTGTCGACGGGATTGAACAGGACTTCGTCGTCCCAACGAGAGATCAGTCTGGAAATTGGTAACCGCTCGCAGTCCGAAGCGAGCGGGACAAGCACATTTCCCGGGTTTATGGGAATCCACAGTCCATCGACCCGAGCAATCCTTCCGCTGGCCGGGTACAGTCCTAGCTTTGTGTTGGTCTTGGGAGCGGTCAATACCGCGGCAGTCCTCAACTGGTCGGTGCGTCTGAACGCCATCCACGCTCGACTCAATATCCAGGCCACTTCGTGCTTGAGGCGTCATACTGCGAGATCGTGGTTTCGATCGTCCCGTATTCCTGTCGTGACTTGTTCTCGGTCGAGGGCAACGAGGCACACCCCGAGACGATTGTCAGGAACAGAATGGCTCGCAAGAAATCAATGGACTTGGTTCGCATCACACGTGCCCGCCACGATCAGTTTCGGAACAGGATCAAATCGCCATCGCGACTTCTATCGAGGGATCGAGACCGACATCAAGACGGCTTGGATATCGCCGGACCAAACCAGTTTCATCGGTAATCGCACTCGCCATGTGAAAATCGCTACACAGCAGATGTTTTGGCAATCAACATAGCCCTGATACTCGCGATAGGAATCGAGTCACTTGTGGTGAAGCCACCGACAATCGGCGATTCCTGCAGGTGCGGTCGACGGAAAAGGGTAGGTCGCCAGAAATCCGTTGTGGATTGACGGTTAAAAAACAAGGCCCTAAACAAGACGCTTTGTCATGCTTATCGTATACTGCGACCTCAGAATGAATGCGCTTGCATCTCACCGGAAGCCGTTCGATGTCCCCGCCAATCAACCATCGCTCACTCGCCATGCGTCGCGCCGCGGCATTCGTGCTGATCGTCCTGTTGAGTCTCGGACTGCCGCTAGCCGTCGTCGGCTGGTCAGTTTATTACGCGATGTCCGGAAAACCGCTCGGACACCCGACCGGGCGTGAGACCACCTACAATGGTCCATTACACCCGGGAGCATTCAACGATCACCAACTTTGGTTTACCGCGCGACGATACGTCAATCGGGCATACGCCGCGCCAGTCGCTGCGCAGATTCAGCAAATGGACATTCAGACGGGGGAAACCCGGAATGTGGGAACGGAGGCCACCAATCTGTATTACATCCCGTTACTTTTGAATAAAGAACTCTATGCCTTTGGACAGGCGATCTTCCTCAAGGTCGACGGCGATTTTCGGAAGGTCGCCGATTTGCCAGAGCGACACACCAGTTTCTTTTCGAGCTTCTTTTCCTATGAAGGGCACCTGACCACGGTGATGGAAACGAAGCAGGGGCAGTTCCGACTGCAACACCTCATCGACGGCCAATGGGTTGAGGGCCCTACGATCCGGCTGCCCCCACGAGGAAGTCAATGGCGGGATGACCCGCAAACTGGCATCCAATTGAGACCGCCAAAGCGATCGCAGCAAACAGCCTCGTCCCGAAATCAGTATTGGCTGATTGCGATCGAATTCAGGGGACAAATCCATCTGTTTGTTCGCGAGCTTAACGGTCACTTTTCCGCCTACCGGCAAGGCTTTGATTTTGTTGCTGACAAACACGATGTTGCATCCGCCTCATCACCAGAGAACCTCACCCCGACGCCCTCTGATCACAATGCGAATGGCTGGGAACCGATTCGTCCGATCAAAAATCTTGTGGATTCCGGCGACGACACCCCTCCGAACGGCTCCCCGCAGTACGATCCCAATTTTCTCCTTGGCCGAGACGACCAGATCTGGGCAGAAATGCGCTGTGATCACGACGGTCCCATCGTGATTTCCGATGTCGCGATGGGACGCATGGTACGGCGGAACCGATCCGGACATTGGATCGATCTCGAGGGTTTCAACGAGCCGAGTGAGGAAGCCTATTTCAGTCGCACGATCCTGGTCGATCAAGCAGACGGAGTTGCCTACCTTCTCGATCAGAATTTTCAGTGGAACAGCGCAGCACTTCACCGAATCGAGGGAAATGTGGTCGGCCCCCCACAGATCCTTTCACAAGGTGTCTTTGCGGCCTACCTCGCCCGATGGCGACAGATCTTCGCCGGAGTCTGCTTCGCATGGCTGCTGCATCTCGGTCTGTTGGTCAGCGGCACCACTTGGTTACTTCGTGGTCGACAATCCGGTGATTACGCGTTCGGTCAGCAACAAGTGCAACTCGCTTCGCCCACGCGACGCGCTCTGGCAAAAGCGATCGACCTGCTACTGCTCGCGGGTTCGATCACTCTGCTCGCGAAATTACAAATCACGCTCTTCAGGATTGAGCTGCCGCCGGTCAGCGAAGAGATCATTTCCAACCACCTGTTCGCTTACGAAAATGCCCTGTTTTGGGGAACGCGAAATGGGTGGCCTGAATTCCAACAACAATTCCAAAATGCCGTTCTGTCGTCGATCGAAGCAATCCACTCGTTCATAGTCCTTCGCCGAACCAGTTTGACGACGGCCGCTCTCGAACTTCTCGTTCTGCTGGGGTTCATGGTGGTCATCGAAGGCCGTTTTGGCTTCACTCCCGGCAAGTGGCTGCTACGAATTCAGACGCTCCGTTCAACATTACGGCCCTGCGCGTTCACCCACGCACTGCTGCGCACGGTGATCGACTGGTTCGACGCCCCTTTCTTGCTCACACCGATCCCAGCCCTACTCAGCATGACAATGTCCGCCAGCCGACAACGTCTGGGCGACCGGCTCGCCGATACGCTCGTCGTGAATGTCGATTCGAATCAATCGACGATGCCGGGCAGAGCAATTCCAGAACAGAATCTGTCCCCAGCCGCTCAACCAAGTGGCATCACGACTAACGAGAGATCGCATTTCACCGGTCGGTCGGCGAGTTCACCCGAATTCGATAACCCGCGTCTTTGGGTTCTTTCCCTTCAATGTCGCCTCCGTCGTCTGTCTGGTCGTAACCAAGACTCCAGATCACCACATCCCCGTTAACCTCATGACGGTAGTTCATGGGTGCCCCGGAGGGACTCATCGGATCAAACGGCACGGCATCCAAAAATTCGGGAACCAACTGCTGCAGGCTGGCGGGAAACTCGTGATGAACTCGTTGGAATTCCTGAGCCGCCAGCACCAGATCGATCATCGACACATGGGCCTCCCCAAATCGGTGGGCTCGATCCAGATCGGATGGGTGGGCCTTTTGTGGCCCGAGATCCGTAAACAGCTCAATCTCGATCAGGTGTTGACCCAATGGGCTCTGCAATGTTCCGACAAGTTGCTCGGCTTTCAATTGCCCCCAAACGTGACGCTGTTCGGGATCAAGCTCGAAGACCATCGGATACTCCGGACGCAATGCACTCCGACGACGATGCAGCGGCAGGTCGATCTGATCCAGATTGTTCACCATAAGCTGACGACAAAGCCGCATTGAAACGTCAGGCTGACCAATCGTCCACAAATAAAACCGTTTCCCAATCAACAAGGTTTGTTCGTGCAACGACGCGGTTTCCCACTGGGGATACAGAAGATTCGGAAAGTAGTCGCGTTCGGTCGTATTCTTGATCATGAAATAGTCCACCTTCATCACGTCGGATGGCATCATTCGCGTGGATGCATCTTGGGCCAGTTCTACGCGAGCCGCTCGCAATCGTTCCGCGGTTAACGAAGGATGACCGGCCCATTCCGCGATCGCGAAGTAGGTCTGGGTCCGGATCGAGCGGCCACTCCCATTGGCAACCGTCACGCCGGGCTTCTGCGCATGCCCAGCACAACGCAGGGCCGTGCGATACCATTTCCAAGCCTGCTCCAACTCGCCAGATCGCTGGCATCGCAGGGCCACCGCCACGGGAAGCCTGGCCAGCGTGCGCAGATTCTGGAGAGGCGCGATATGCACGTTGAAATGGATGACTTTCGGCGAAATCCATTGCGCTCGTTCCATCTCACTGGCGCGTTCGAACTGCGCAAGAATGTTCTCATGAGACGCAAACCATTGATCGAGACGTTCATCCCATTGAGGATCATACGCTCTGGTCGCTTGATCAACCGCACCTAACAACCAGGCGTTCGACTTGGTCCCCAGCGCCTGAAACACGACGGCATACGCCGTAAACGCATCGTCATTTGTGGGCACTTCGACGCCAATCACGTCGTCCACCACAAACGGCAACGCCACGTCGGGTACCTGCCAAAGACAGATCCAACGCACCACGAAGGGACACAACAGCATGGACACGACGATCGCGACCAACCACCTTCGCGTCGACCAATTCCACGGTTTCCACCATCCGCGGCGAACGGAATAGACCATCACAAGCACCACGAGAGAGACGTCTTGACTGAGACGTCGCTCAACATAGCGGTTCTTCAACAGCCATCGCAATTGATCGTCCGGTGTTCGCGCAGAGGGACTGATGGCCGACATTCACAATCCGAAGGGAGGGGGACAGGCACAATTTCCCGATTGATTGGAATTCACCGTCCATCGCGCCCGAGTCATTCTTCCCATTGCCGCGGGAAAATGAGTCAGTCCCCAGCCTGTGAGCGACATTGAGGAATTGAAACGGGTCCGCACCAAGAAGACGCCACGTCTTGAATCGCCCCCGCGCGATCGTTAACCTCAACCTGCGAGCGTTCACGTCTCGTCTCGGGTTGTCCACCCATCGATATTCAACAATGACGGTCACTCCGTTTCCACAGAAAAGGTTTCATGTCGTCATCAACGAACCAGACGAGACCCTGGTCGGCTCGCAAGATTGCGTTCGCGGCAATCGCTGGCCTGAGCCTCTATCTGCCCAGCCTTGTCGCATCGTGGTCGTTCACAAACGCGTTTGCAGGACTTCGCGCAGAGGCACGTCTGACCGAACGCAAGATCTTCGGCATGAACTGCATCAAAGAGGGACAAGCCTGGTTCATTTCCTCCCAGCGAAAAGAACATGCGTCGAGCTTTGAGTATTCAATCAAGCGAATCGATCTCAAAACCGGCGTCATCCACGAGACGGGTTTTCCAAAGTCCGACCAAAGCCGGGGCGTGCTTGTCATCGGAAATGAACTCTACATCATTAACTCCCGTGACATCTTTAAAGTCGTCGATGATCAGCTCACCTTAATCCCGATCGGCAGCTTTCCACCGCCGTCCACAAAGTCCTGCTCCAATCTGTTTCGATTCGATGACAAACTGACACTCATCTCGCGGCAGGACCAAGCACGGTTTCGATTGATTCATCTCGTCGACGGCGACTGGATCGAGGGCCCAGAGATACTGATGCCAACTGAAAGTCAAATTTGGAGCGACGAGCCAGAGTTTGTCCAATCAGTGCAGGACGCCGATCCGAAAGTCGAAAACGATCAGTCCCTCTTTCTCAATGTCGTTCAAGACAAGCAAGGCGTGATTCTGTTCTTAACGTCCAATTGGAGAGCGCATCCCACCTTTGGAGCCTTCAAAACCCGCCATCTCGTTCGTCGCGGCTTCCCGTTGGTCGAAAATCAGGACAATGCGCCGCCGGCGCGACACTCTGATCAACCGACACCTGACGCCACAGACTGGGAACTCACCACCACGATGATGCCAAATGGCAAATCCGCCAGACTCAACGTCTCGATTCAGTCCATTGAATCCGATGCGAATGGACCGTTACTGAGCTTTTCAGGACTGAACTCCCAAAGGATGTTTGCGACCACCCGAATTTGTCGCCGCGGCGCGGATGGGCAACTTCGGGATCTGGACGGCCTGAACCCCGACACCAACTGCCTGACCGTTGTTGATCCGTCCGATGGCACGGCATACCTCATCGAAGAATTGGCGGACCACTGGAATTCGGTGGCGTTTCGCCGAATCGTCGGTGATACGATCCAGCCGGCGTTCTTGTCCTTCGGCGGTGGGGCAGGGGCCTACATCGTGCGATGGCAATACCTGCTCGCGGGGCTGCTTGTCGCCTGGATGCTGCACTATCTGATCATGCTTGTCGCGTCGGCATGCCTCGCGATTGACGTACCACGCTCCCGTTATGAATGTGACATGCATACGGCCACGATTGCCCCCATCTGGAGACGCGTCGGCGGAGCGACAATCGATCTGCTGGTTTTCGTCGTCACGCTGATTGCCGTGTGGTACGGGCTGACCGCCGTCTCGGGAGTTCCCTGGACGGATGCCGACGACGTACGTACTGCGGATCAACTGAATGAAATTCACTATTTCACAGAAGCGTGCCTGGGGATGGTGAATCGAATGGAACTGGTCTCTGATCGTTACCTCGAACAGATGCTCACCACGATGACTCGATCCCTCTCAGACGGAGCCGGATTTTACGCCAGGTGGATCGGTTTGGCACTGGTCGTCTGCGGGTTCAAATGGATCGTTGAGGCCTACCGCGGGATCACTTTGGGGAAGTGGCTTTTCGGGACGCGAACGGCAAGCTCCACATTGACTCACCCTGGATTACTCGGAGTGAGCCTCCGCACCGCCCTGTGCCCGTTCGACTTCTTCTTCCTCCTGACGCCCATTCCGGCAATCGCCTTCATGTGGCTCTCAAGCCAACATCGCCGCCTGGGAGACCATTGCGCCGACACCATCGTGATTCGCGCCGGCTCGATTCGCACTGCAGACTGGTATCGTGAATCCCTCGAGACACAATGACATGTCCGTAACGCTGCAAGAGATTGCAGACCTCACATCCTCGTTTGTTGGAGTTACTCACAATGATCGCTCCTGACAAGCCAATGGTATCGATCACGACCGAACCTCTTATCATTGAGAAACAATCCGAATTGTTGAACTGGGTGCGACGGCTCCAGGTGATCGCAGGCTATTTGATCATCAGTAGCGTGACGATTCCGTTTGCGGGCCGCTACTGGTATGGCGAATTACCCATTCTCGCCCTGATTCAACTCCCCAAACTCTTGCCCGCAGAGTGGCTGCGAACGCATGTTGTGATGCCACTCATCCGCGCGCTCGGGATGTCTGCAGGTTCATTTTCGCCAGACTACCTCATGGCCAGGCCGTACGCATTACTGCTGTCCTACTTGATTCCCGCCGTCATCCTCGCGGGATTACTGGCCACCAGCCACCCACCCGGCAGGACCATCTGGCGATGGTATTTCATCGTGGTTGTCCTGATGACGATTGACGGTATGGTCATGCTCGCTTTCGGCAACACTCGGACTTTTACGATGTATTAACCTCGTGTTGAAGCAACGAAGTACAGACTGGGCGGGGCGGGGCTAGTGAAATAGGGGCGTCTTCGGTCACGAGTCTTCCAATCCTTTGGAAGATTGGTTCGAGTTGGTCCTGACACAATACGCAAAGATCGTATGATTCGAGATGGTGTCAGCAGGCGGCCGATCATGAATCGCGTCACCCGACACAGACCGGGGACTGGCTCATTTTCCCGCAGTAAAGGGAAAGATGACCCTCGTCGATGCACTGTGAATTCCAATAGAACCGGGAAAGTGTGACTGTCCCTCTCTCTTCGGACAGTATTCGGTTACGGCGATTGAAATGACGGGAACTGGCTCCAGTCCGATTCAAAAACACCATGACATCAACACCATGACATCGTGAATTCCAAGGTGCCTGTCTCCCTTACTTCAACAGGCTGCGAAGGGAACATCTCGCTCAAGAGGCTCAAATGAGCATCAATCCGAAAACAACACAAGTACTGAAACAACAATCACATACACAACAAGACGATCAACGCGTTGAAGATGATCAAATTCTGAGTCGACAACCACAACACATTGTGACTTTGAGAAAAAAAACACTTTGTGTCGCCTCGAACGAGGCGCCAGTGCAAGAACTCGCCGACGTCTCCGTCTGTAGCACAGACTTGGCGAATTCTTAACCGTTCACAGGCCCGAGACTGGCTCATCTTCTCGCAGAAGAAGGGAAGGGGCCCTCTGGTCGATGTCCGACGGATTCCAAAAGGAACCGGGAAAATGTAATCGTCCCCCTCTCTTCGGGCGGTGGACGGTTGCGGCGAACACCAAGTGAATTTCACGCAGTCAGCCGAAAACCGTACCTGCGGCCAAGATTTCGCAGGTGAATGAAATCATCATCCTGGCCTTGCTCAAGAACGAGTCATTCGTCGTGTCATTTTAGAATTTGTGTATCGGGCAGAAGCTCCTTTAGTTTATTGACTCCCGAAACGGTGACTTGCGTCGCGCCGACATTCAGAATCGTCAATTGCTTGTGTTCTTTGAGCTCATCAATTCCAGCATCGGTCACGTTTCGACAACCATAGAGTTCGAACATCGAGAGTTTTTTCAGGTCCCGAAGTTCTTTCAATCCCGCGTCCGTGATGCCGTCGCATTGAATGAGATGGAGCATGTTCATGTTGTGAAATTTTCCAAGCTCCTTCATTCCGGCGTCGGTGATGAAAGCCGACTTCAGATAGAGTTCCTTCAGATTTTCGAGACCGTTGATCTCTCTCAATCCAAGATCTGTGATGTTCGATCCGAGAAGCCAAAGCGTCGATAAGTTCGTCAGCCCGCCGATTTCTTGAATGCCATGATCAGTGATTGGCGTGCGCGAGAGATCAAGTAACTCCAGACTCTTGAGCTGGCCAAGCCCTTTCATGCCGAGATCCGTGATCCCACAGCGTGCGAGTGCGAGCCTCTTGAGATTCTTGATGTTTCGGAGTTCCCGAAATCCGACATCCGTAATTCCGCCGCAACCCTCAAGATAGAGACTGGTCAAGTTCTCGAGTTGTCCGATCTCCTTGAGTCCGGCATCCGTGATTTGTGTACTAGAGAGATCAAGGTCCGTCAGGTTTTTGAGGTCCAGAAGTGGCTTAAGCCCCGCATCCGTGATCTTCGAATTGATCAGAAAAAGCTTCGTCAGGTTCTTGACGGTCCTCAATTGTTTGAGTTCAGAGTCGGTAATCGAAGGAACGTGAAGACTCAGCGTCTTTAGATTTTCGAGCTTACTGATTTCATCCAACTGCACGTCATCAATGTTCTCAAGCCGCAGTGACAGCGACGAGAGATGTTTCAGTTCGCCAAGTTCCTTGAATCCATCGTCACTGATCGAGTTCCCGCTCAGCGACAATGTGGTCAGCTTCGAGACCTCGCGAAGGTTACGTAATCCGGCGTCGGTAACATGGGTCGTATGAAGAGATAACGTCGTCAGATTTTTTAATTCCTGCAGTTCGTGGATCCCTTCGTTCGAGATCTCGGTGTTTTCGAAGTGAAGGGATGTCAGATTCTTGAGTCCGCTGAGATCACTCAACCTGGCGCTGGTGATTTGAGAGCTCTTGAAATTGCTAAAGACCAGAGTCGTCAGATGCGAGAATGGCATCAGAAGATTCAGATGCTTTTCGTTGAATTTCCCGTGTCCGTCAAAATAAATGGTCGTCACGGGTCGCCCCGGCAATGCTTCATCTCGCCTGATGTGGCCGCCCAGAAGCAGGATTTTTGCAAATGCCTTGGATTCGTCGTTGTTTGTCTCGGCGATGGCGACGGAGGAGAAAAGCAATGCCGCCATCAGAATCGATCGAACGTGAGCGAGCATCGTTGAATCCCGGAAACGAAACAGCCTGTCTGGAAAACCGTCCAGATTGTCGTGAACTCGTGACGGAAACAGCATACAGCGACCAAAGTCAGCTTGTCAGACCGTTTTTACGAGCGGCCAGACAGGGTTCCCATCAGAGAATCATTCGGCGGAACACTGTGCAACGGCGTATGGGACTGTCCTCGGCCCGGTCCGTCCGGTAGAATCTCGGGCGAATCCCTGAACTTTTGGAACTGAACCTTGACCATGCAATTGCCGATTATCTCGTCCGAAGAACCGACGATTTCGCTGACGCCCACCGGGTCGTCGTCCATGACGAAGGGCACTTACGCCTTCGTGATGGTGTAGGCGATTGCAGCCAAAAAATCATGGAAATTCCTTCGTCGGTCTTTCTTGTTCAACATCTCCACATTCACGACGGTGGCGAAGAGTGCGTGAAGATGGTTGGCGTTTATGAATCACGACGAGCGGCCCAGGAAGCTGTCGGTCGTGTTGCAAGCCAACTTGGCTTTCGAGATATGCCAAAGATCATTGAAGAGAATTCACCAACTTACCTCGACGAATCCGGATTTTACATTTCCGAGTACGAAATCGGGAAAGATCACTGGACTGAGGGGTTTGTGACAGAGAAATTCTAAAAAATTGCCGAGCTGAGCGAAAAACGTCGGTGACTTCCCATATTGTTTGAAACGAACCCACAGAAAGCGTCATGACACAACTCCCAATTATCGGTGACGCCGATACTCAAATTAATATTCCAAACCCCTCTGGAGGCACCTCCAAGGGCACTTACGCCTTCGTGTCGCTCGGTTGCCCTAAAAACCTGGTCGATAGTGAGAAAATGCTGGGCACCCTGGCGCTGGACGGGTATTCCCTGGTCAGCGAGCCGGACGGGGCCGATTTTGTCATCGTGAATACCTGCGGGTTTATTGAAAGCTCGCGTGCCGAATCCAAGGCCGTCATCCGCGAAATGCTCGACCTGAAAAAAGCGGGCAAGACCAAGGGCGTCATCGTGGCGGGCTGCCTGCCACAGCGATTGGGTCCGGCACTGATCGATGAACTGCCCGAAATCGATCACATCGTCGGCGTGTTTGGCCGCGATGAAATCAATCGCGTCGCCGACCACCTGATCGGGGGAGCCCGCGAACAGCGAGAACTGTTCCGTCCAGCACCGCTCAAAGCGATGGACGATCGCGCTCGATTGCGAATCACGCCACAGCACTACGCCTACCTCAAAATCTCGGAAGGGTGCGATCGCACCTGTACGTTCTGCTCGATTCCGAAAATGCGCGGCAAACACATCACCAAGCCGATCGAGATGGTGATCGCCGAAGCGCAGGAACTGGCCAAAGACGGGGTGCGCGAGCTGAATCTCGTCGCCCAGGACACCACCTATTACGGACTGGACCTGTACGGCAAAGTCCGGCTGGTGGATCTGATCAAGGAATTGGATCAGGTCGAAGGAATCGACTGGATTCGGTTGATGTACCTGTATCCCGTTCATTTCACCGACGAGCTGATTGGTGCGATTCAAGATTCGCCCAAGGTCATCCCGTACCTCGATATGCCGCTGCAGCACATCAATGACCAGGTGCTGAAACGGATGCAGCGACGCGTGAATCGCAACCAAACCGAAGAACTTGTCCGCAAGCTGCGTGACCGCGTTGATGGCTTGGTCATGCGGACGACGTTCGTCGTGGGATTCCCAGGCGAAACCGACGCTCAATTTGAAGAACTGAAGCAGTTCGTCGAGGAAGCTCAGTTCGAACGCATGGGGGTCTTCCCGTATTCGCTCGAACCCGACACCCCGGCCGTCAAGCTGGATGGGCATTTGCCCGAAGAGGTCAAACTGGCGCGTCGTGACGAACTGATGGCACTGCAACAGGCCATCGCGTTTGAATATGGCGATTCGCTGGTCGGCAATGAGATCGACGTCCTGATCGACGAACAGCTCGAAGAGGGAATCTGGGTCGGACGCGGCTACATGGACGCACCAGAAATCGACGGCGCCGTCTTTGTCAGTGGCCAGGATCTGCAGCCCGGAATGTTCGTTCCTGTCGATATCGTCCAACGCAAAGACTATGACCTGGTCGCCGTCGCAATCGAGGACGAAGACGCCTGAGAATCGGGCGGTGGACAAACACAGGTCCGTCCCAGGGACATTCGCGCCGTTAAGGAAGAGGGTGCACGATGTCTGAATTTCAGACCAGCGACCAGACACACAGCCTGACCCACAGGCAAACGGGACGACCAGCATGGCCTGAATGGCTGCTGAATCGGACCACGTGAATGCCGTTCGAAATGCATGATCCGCAGCCGCCGGTCTTTCCGGTTGCTGCGGATCTGTTGTTGTCATGACTGATCGATCTCGAGTGAGGTGCCTCGAATGAAACGTCTTGCCATGGGATGCGTCTGTTTCATCGCCATCACCCTCATTGCTGCCGCAGGTGAAAAAATGAAGTATCCAGAGACGAAGCAGGGGACGGTGGTCGATGAACTGCACGGCGTGAAAGTCGCCGATCCTTATCGCTGGCTCGAAGACGATGTCCGCGAATCCAAAGAAGTGGCCGACTGGGTCGCCGCCGAGAATTTGATCACATCCGAATACCTCGCAACGATTCCCCGGCGCACTGCGATCAAACAGCGATTGACGGAACTCTGGAACTACGAAAAGTATGGTGTTCCCTTCAAGGCCGGTGACAACTACTTCTACTTCAAAAACGATGGTCTGCAGAATCAGGCCGCCCTCTACAAGCAGACCACGCTCGACGCCGAGTCCACTGTTCTGATCGACCCGAACACCTGGACCAAAGATGGAACGGTGGCGCTTGGCGCCATCTCTTTCAGCGACGATGGACGCTATGTCGCCTATAGCGTTGCGGAGTCGGGGTCTGACTGGAACACCTGGCGAATTCTGGAAGTCGCCACAGGGCGATTGCTGACGGACGAATTGAAGTGGGTTAAGTTCAGTGAAGCCACCTGGACGCCGGATTGCAAAGGCTTCTTTTACGGACGATATGACGAACCGCCAGCCGGAGAGGCATTTCAGAAGACAAACCTGAATCAGCAACTGTTCTACCACCGCGTCGGAACCGATCAGGCAGACGATGTGCTGGTCTACAAGCGTCCAGACGAACCCACCTGGGGTTTCGGGAAGCATGTCACCGAAGATGGACGCTATCTGGTGATCAACATCTGGAAGGGGACCGACGACAAGTATCGCATCGTCTACAAAGACCTGAGCGAACCGTACGGAATGCCGATCGATCTAATCGAAAACTTCGATCACGAATACACGTTCATCGGCAACGAAGGACCGCACCTGTTCTTTCAGACGGATCTCGACGCCCCACGCAAGCGAATCATCTCGATTGACGTCCGCAAGCCAACCGTCGTCCGTGAACTGGTTCCTCAAGCCCATGAAACGCTCATCAGTGTCGGTGTCATCGCGAATATGTTCGTGACCACGTATCTCAAAGACGCCAAGACGCAAGTGAAGATATTTTCGCTGGATGGCCAGTTCGTTCGCGAAGTGGAATTCCCAGGTATCGGCGCGGCGAGCGGATTCAGCGGGAAGCGAACCGAGACCGAGACTTTCTATTCATTCTCAAGCTTCGCGACACCGCCCACGATCTTTCGTTACGACATGCTGACCGGAAAGAGCACTCAACTGCGGCAGGCGAGCGTCCCCTTCAATCCGGCAGATTACACCGTCGAGCAAGTGTTCTATCCCAGCAAGGATGGAACGAAGATCCCGATGTTCATCACTTACAAGAAAGGCTTGAAACGGGACGGCACAAACCCGACGCTGCTCTACGGCTATGGTGGGTTCTCCATTTCGCTCGTCCCCATATTCTCAGTCGCACGCGTCGGATGGCTGGAAATGGGTGGGATCTTCGCGATGCCCAACCTGCGTGGCGGTGGTGAGTACGGGGAAGCATGGCATCAGGGTGGAACCAAGCAGAACAAACAGAATGTGTTCGATGACTTTATCGCGGCAGGCGAATGGTTGATCGCGCAGAAATACACCAGCACGCCAAAGCTGGCGATCCAGGGCGGTAGCAACGGAGGCTTGCTGGTCGGTGCCTGTATGACTCAGCGGCCTGATCTGTTTGGCGCGTGCCTTCCCGCGGTCGGCGTGATGGACATGCTGCGTTTCCAGAAATTCACCGCAGGTCGCTTCTGGGTCGACGACTATGGCAGCGCCGACAACGCGGATGAGTTTCCAGCACTGTTGGCATACTCGCCTTATCACAACCTAAAACCGGGCACGCGTTATCCCGCAACACTGATCATGACAGCCGATACCGACGATCGCGTGGTCCCCGGCCATAGCTTCAAGTTCGCAGCTCGCTTGCAGCAATGCCAGGCAGGCGATGCACCCGTGTTGATTCGCATTGAAACACGCGCCGGTCACGGGGCAGGCAAGCCCACTGCCAAGTTGATCGAAGAAACCGCCGACCAGTGGTCGTTCCTCGCAAAGGTGTTCGGGATGAAGTAACGAGTTTCCAAGCAGGGAAGAGGGGGGCATCATCCATGTCACCCACGAACGCGTAAGCTTGACCAACCTGTCTTGACAGCTCCCTGACACGGTCGGAAACTTTCGGATGAGTTTGATCGGTGCAATTCGAACAGGGAGGCTCGAATGAAACGGAACGCATTCTTTTTTGGCGTCGCCTACGCACTCAGCATCGGCAGTGTACTTCTGCTTGGCGGTCGAAAAGATGGCTTCTCCATGGCTAGCACGTCTAGGTCGTCGCTGGCAAGCGACCCCGCGACGGCAGCAGTCGCCAACGCGACGCCAGAAACAGGAACGGCACAAGACCTCGTACCAGACAGCAAGTCCGACTTCGCAACACGATCGCAGCCCCGCTTCGCGATGGTCCCAAAGCGGCATTCGCTGGAGGTCTTGAGTGATGCGACCGACACGAGAACAGAGCATTTCCCTTCCGCACTGGCGCTGAACCAGCCATCACTGAAATCGCAGGTCGACGCCGCTGACATCGCAATCGCACAGGCCGACCCATTTGGTGTCGATGAAGGCACGATCGTCGTCGAGCCACCTTTAAATCCCGTTCCAATCCCTGCCGAAGTCGCGATCGATGAATTGAACGCTCTCGCTCCCACAGAACTGGCGGTCGAGGATGCCGCGAAGTTGGTGGAACTGCGAGAAACGATGGCGACACTCAGCAAAACCAAGGCCGATCTCTTGAACGCAAGGGCGCTGGATGACGAGATTACTCTGCTGCACAAACAGATCGCCAATCTGCAGGCGGCCCGCCGACTGCACGATGCGCATCAAGTGCTCGAAAAGCTAATCCAGGATTTTCCCGAAAGCCCGGCAGCCAACCGCGCGAAGTCGATGCTGAATGCATTGCCGACTTCAAGAACACCCAAAGATCGTCTCACCCCGATTCCCGATCCCAGATTTTTGACTCCGAAAGGGGCCTGACGAATTTCGTTTCCAATTTTCTGAATCGCCACTATTGACGAACAAAGCTTCGCTGCAAGGATAGACAGTGAAGGATTGTGCCCATCGGTTCGGGGAGACATCGCCATGTGGTCGGTTTTCATTGCTTGTACTCTGACGTGCAGCGGCGCTAACGCAGACCCTGAGACACCTCCGCCGCCCGGACCTGTAATGGCGGCCGTGAATCAAACGGCGCAGACCGGGACACTGATCTTCAGTCGCGGCGACTGCCTCGCGGTGAAAGTCTTTTCACAAAGCTCCTACACGCACGTGGGCGGCGTCGTTGTGCGTGACGGACAGGCGATCGTTTACGACAGCATGAACGGGCAGGGGGTCAGGAAAACTCCACTGGCCGAGTATCTGCGACAACAGACGCCCAGTACCGTCCACTTGGTGCACCCCAAGACGCCGCTCACGCAAGAACAGGCCACCGCCTACGAGACTCATCTGGAGAGCCAGTTGGGGCGCAAGTATGCCGTCAAACATCATCTGACAGGTCGGCGTTGTGAGGGTCTTCACTGTGCGGAATACATGACCGACGCGCTGATGGCGGCCTCAATGATGACTGCGAAACAGCCACCGCGCGTGTCGCCGGGAAGCCTACTCGAAGGCGTGTTGACCGCCGATGTGTACGTCGATGGCACCCGCATGGAGTTGAAGCTGGAGTCGCCACCGCAGCCTGAAGGTCTCAGTTGGTATCAGCGAGCATGGCGCAGTACTTCGACCTGTTGCACGGGCAGCGCAACCCAGATGCGACGCTGGATTCTGTGCCGCTAGTCGCCTGACTGAATAAAGAGGGGCCGATTCTGGTGCCCTCGGCATCAACGTCTCATTCGAGTCCGCCCCTGTTGTTTCGAGCGGAAGGTGGCTAATGTGCCCCGCCGCTTTCAAGAATCCTCACGACAGTCTGTCCGATCAATTGAGCGAGTTGCATCGGTTGAATAGGATCTCGCGACGGCCATTGGGCATTCGCCCAGACTTTCTCGCGTGGCTCGCAACCAGGATGCCTCTTCAGGACAGAATCATGCTGCTTGATCGTCAGACGTTTTTGGTCAAGGAACGCGCCGAGCTCATGAGACTCACAGATCGATATGACATCTTTGACCCTGAAACGGGCGAACCGATTGGGTTCGCTGAAGAGAAGATCAGTGGTTTTGCGAAGCTGTTGCGACTGGTGATCAGCAAGCAATTGATTCCAACAACCATCGTCGTTCAAGAGGATGAAGCATCCGAACCCGTCATCACCATCAAGCGCGGCCTGACGCTGCTTCGATCGAAAGTCGACGTAATCGACAAGAACCAGACGCCAGTGGGTTTCTTCAAGAGCAAGCTGTTCTCGCTTGGCGGGGGCTTCACGGTTCACAACGCCGCAGGTGAACAGATCGCCAACGTTCAAGGGAACTGGAAGGGCTGGGACTTCAAACTTCTCGATATGTCGGGTCAAGAACTGGGGCGCGTCAATAAGAAATGGGCCGGGGCGATCAAAGAGATTTTTACGTCCGCGGATAACTATATGATTTCCTTGAGCGACGAAGTCGGCAGCAACCCGGGGCTCGCGGCACTGTTACTGGCGGCGGGGCTCGCAATCGACATCGTCTTCAAGGAAGCCAATACGTGAGCGATGTGGCTACTTGGCCTTCTGTCGCCTGAGTGCTTCAACTACCGCCTCGTCAAGCTGCTTCAACCCCTCGTCCGGCTTAATGTCATAGAAGCCGGTATGGTAGTGGGTGATCCGACCGTCGTGTCCGATGACAATCCAAAGGGGCAGGGGAGCCCCCAATGACCGTGGATCGCCGAACGTCGTCAGGATCGTTCCATCATCGGTGGCCATGTCATAACCAAGCCGCATGAAATCCAAGAGAGCTTTCATCGAACGCGTCGCTGCGGATGCCTGCTGCGGATTGGCGAATCGCGGGTCAATATTCACCCCCAGCACCGACACGCCCAGCTTCTTACGCTTCCCATAGAGGAAGTCCAGATAGCCCACTTGACCGTATGGCTCGGTCAATGGCTCGCCGCGATATTGCCAGAAATGAAGCACCAGGACTTTGTCCTGATAGTCTGCTTCCGTAACCGTCTTGCCATTCGTCAGCTTTAAAGTCCAGGCAGGGCAGGGATGCCCGACCAGCTTGCTCTGCAGCCCTTCGACACCATCCAGCCGCTTGCGCTGCTGCGTCAAATCACGGGAAATCGCGGCAACCAACCGAGTCCACCCGGTGCCTTCTGCTTCGTCCTCGATTCGCGGCAACTCGTTCTTCAGAAGGTCGGCCTGATCGTTCGTCAGTTCGACACTCCTTTGTCCCCCAGTACGATTCAGTGAAGTCTGCAGGACGAGCAGCGATTCGAGCGGCTTCCGGTTCTTGGCCTGACCGTCCGCCTCAAGCAGTGTCTGCGAATCCAACTCCATCTTTAGTTGGAATTCATCCCCCCGGCCGATGATCACACGTTCGTCGAGCGACACGAGAAGCCCGGTTTCGGATTCGACAATCAGCGTCTGATTTCGACCCAGCGGTGTCGTGGCCTCGATCTGAACGCAACTTCGATCCTTAAATTTCCGTGATCGGGTGGTGGTATATTGGTACTTGCCATCGGACCAGGTCGACTGCGGTGCGAGATGCTCGCGAAACTCGAAAAGGGGCGAACGAATCGCTAGAGGATATTGCTGCCCGTCATGCGAGTAGAGGATTCGAATCGGTCGCGACTTGGCCTTCGCGTCCACCGCAGCGGGGATCACACCGAAATGCTCGGGCCACCCCCAACCTCCGCCACCCCGTTCTTCGAGTGCGTAGGCCAGCGGGGTACTGCCATCCTGGGCTGTGGCGACAGTGGCATATAGCGTGAACGACTTCACTTCGGCGCCGCCCGCTTTCGCGGATTGACTGAGCGTTCCAGCGTAGTGCAGTTCCGTTCCGACCGGAAGGTCGGTGGCGGCCATCCAGAGCACCAGACCTGTGAGTGTCAAATTCACGAATCGCATCCTTTCAGCCACGAAACAGGGTGGCATTCCCATTCTGGCGGATCAACGATCCGCATCCTCTGTGAACGCGAGTGGTATCTTGATCGAAGCCTCTTGTCGCGACAAGCCGGTCGCAAAAGTCCAAACCGATGGCTCGCGAAAGTCATCACCGATTCGAAGCCGTACACGAGCGATCCGCGCGCGTTCTTCCAATGACCGAAGGTTCACAGCGGCCGCGAACTGTAACGTTTCGTTGACATCGTGAAGTGTCGCGCTTAGCTTTAGTGGATCGCTCAATGAAAACTCGATTCTCAGAGCACTCATCCAACGTTCGAGGCGCATCAGTGCCCCTTCACTCTGAAGGAATGAATTCATGATCCGAACCGATCGGTGGTTCGCAGGCATTGCCGTTGCCCTGGCGGGAACGACAGTTGGCGCTCTTCCTGTTTTCGCCCAGGCCAGCCTTCCCATCGCCGCCGCAGGCGATCAGATCGTCATCAAGCGGGAAGCGTGTCGCGTCGTCGAACCTCATAAGTTCCGAGTGCCTCTCGCGACGGAAGCCCTTCAAACGGTCACGCTGGTGGCCCCCTTCGACGGCACGATCAAGCAGGTCTCCGCGAAAACCAATGCCAAGGTCCAGGCTCAAAGTGATGTGGTCCGGCTGGAAACGGCTCATCAGAAATTGCTGCTCGCTCGAGCTCAGGCTGCATTGAAACTCGCGGCTGTCGAATTAAGGCAAGCGGGAAAGGAAGACGCGTCCGTCGAAATGGCACAGGCCCGGGTCGACCTGGCCCAAGTCGATGTTGATCTCGCGAAATTGGCTCTCGATCAAGCGATGGTTCGAATGCCATTTGCGGGCGAAGTGCAACGAATTCTCGTTTCCGAAGGCCAGTTCGTCAGAGCAGGGGACCCACTCGCCGTCGTCGCCGACAGTCGCATGATAAAAGTGGAAATTCCCGTCGAACGATCCGCGGCAGAGAATGGCAAGCCATACGCATTCAAGATCGAGCAAGCCGAAGTGGAAGGGAAGATCGATGCGGTACTGCCCTTGCCTTCGAAGTTCGACAGCTTGCGTGAACTGTTCGATTCAATCGCGTCCGTTCAGGTCGTCATCGACAATGCCGGCGGCAAATTCAAAGTTGGGCAAACCGTCTACGTCCCATTGATTCCGCGACAGCCCGTTGTGGAAGTCCCAAATTCGGCAGTGGGCAATTCGCCAGAAGGGCATCGCAAGGTACAGGTTGTTCGACAATTGATCGTGCGCGATATTCCGGTGACACTGCTCGGCCAAGTCGGTTCAACACGTGTGTTTGTCAGCGGCCCATTTGCTGACGGGGACGAGGTGATCTACGAAACATCGCATCAACTTGGCGACGCGTTTCAGCTCAAGCCTTCAGGAGCCACCACGGCGTCTGTCACTCCGTCAACAAACGGCCAACCCGCAAGTTCGCCAACGGCAAAACCGACGACAACGCCTGCCCCGACAACACCAAAGCAGGTGGGCTTCTGACCCCACCGCGGAACAGCCTGTGTCGGTGCAGCGCGATCGGAAACAGACGTGGCCGGACGGATGCCAAGTCGGCGGAGTTTCCCCTTGGCTCTGTGACTTCGGTCTTCGTGCAGACGACCTGGAATGTCGCCGTTCTGGGCGGCAATGAAACTCGGCGCGGGACAGGGGTTGCCGGGCCGGTTATACTGAATGGACATTTTTTGCCTGCGCGCCTGGCCATGTCCAAATGCTGACATGACGCTGGCCCGTCCTTGGAGCCCATCATGGCCGAAGAAGAACCACTGATTATCGACGAACAATATCAGTTCGTCATGAACGTCGCTTCCGGAAGCTCCAGCATGGTCTGGGAAGTCGTGGAAAAAACATCGGGCCGCCACTTGGCGATGAAAGTCCTGAAGAAGGAAGTGCCTGAATTCAAGGAAAACAAGTCAAAGATGAAGCGCGAGGGTGAGATCCTCAAGTCGCTTGAACATCCAATGATCGTCAAGTTCGAGAAGTTCTCGTCAAATCGAGACTACACCTACATCCTGATGGAGTACTTCCGGGCCGCCAATCTGAAGATTCAGATCAAGGCAGACCTGAATAAGATTCACCTGAAGGCACGCCCGCTGATGGAAGGTGTCTGCTCGGCGCTGTCCCACGTGCATCAAAAGGGATACATCCATCGCGATATCAAGCCGGATAACGTCTTGATGAATCGGGCAGGGGAGATCCGACTGTGCGACTTCTCGCTCTCGTCAAAAGAGGTGAAGGGATTCGGGGCTCTGTTTGCGGGAAAGATGAAAACCATCCAGGGTACCCGGACGTATATCGCCCCCGAAACAATCCGCCGCAGACAGCCCACCCAAAAGACAGACCTTTACAGCCTGGGAATTCTGTTTTTTGAACTTTTGACCGGCCGAACCCCATTTCAAGCCCCTTCCCCTGAACTGCTGCTGGAAAAGCACCTGAAGACGGAACCGCCGAATCCTTCGGAGTTCAACCCGAACGTCAGTCCCGAGATGGACCGAATTGTCGCAAGGCTGTTGAAAAAGAAGCCTGCAGATCGACCGGCGAATGTCGACGAGGTTTTGGCTGAACTCCGACGAATCCGCCTTTTCAAAGAGGATATTGTCGATGCCGAAGCGCACAAGAAGGCTAACGAAGACAACGATGCAATCGCCATGTTGTCTGAAATCCGCCTCGATAGTCGCGCGGACGCAAAGCTGAAGGTGATGATTGAAACCAATCCCGAGTTCGCCAGGAAATTCGAGATTGAGAAACAGGAAAAAGCCGCAAAAAAGAAGCGGGAAATGGACCTCCTCAAGGGACGAATCCAGCACGCGGAAGGGGTCGAAGCCACCCGAAAAGCGAACTCACCAAACGCCCCGGCCGCGGCACCACCTGCTTCCGCGCCGGCACAGCCGGTTTACGCGCCCCAACCCATGCCAATGCCCATGCCAATGCAGGGGTATCCCCCAGGTTACCCTGCATTTCCCCCCGGCTATGCCCCCTACCCACAAGGCGGGATGCCGCCGGGAATGATGCCCGGAATGCCTCAATACCCGCCTCAACCTGGAATGGGCTATCCGCAAGGAATGCCGCAGATGCCAATACAGCCGGCGCCACCACAACCCAGACCGGCCGCTCCACCCGCAGGCGCAGCCCCGCCGG
>NZ_JH636435.1:2824052-2868430 GCF_000255655.1 Schlesneria paludicola DSM 18645
CCCGCAAAACCGGCGGCGCAGGCACCCGTTCGCCCAGCGGCAAAACCAACCCCGCCAGCCGAGCCTGCCAAGGACCTGGACTTCATGACCGATTTGCCGGATGTGCTCTGATCTGCTATAGAAACGGCTTGCGCGGGTCAGATCAGTCAGATCGAATCGAAGGGTGAAAACGCTTCGACTCGATCTGCCAACGGAGAGCGTTTCTCCCGGAAATCTTGTTGGATGAGCATGGAAATTCAAAACGGCTGCGGAAGACTTGGCGAATTCTCGCTGTGCTTCGATCGTCGTGCTTTTTCCACCTGCGTCGTCCACGATACCGCGATCCACCATACGATGCATTGAATTCCGGTTTGGGCGGGCGACATTCATGAAGCCTCAATACGTGCTGCCGTTCGAGCGGCCAATCGTACAATTAGAAGAACAACTCGCGACGCTTGAGGCCCAGCCAGGCCCGACTCCGACGACGCTCGAATCGATCCGAAACATGCGGGTTGAGATCGCGAAAATGAAACGCGAGGTCTTCGAGAATCTGGACGCGTGGCAGACGGTTCAGGTCGCTCGGCACCAGGATCGCCCTCAGGCGCGTGACTACATCGAACTCGTCTGCGACGAATTCATCGAACTTCACGGAGATCGAGCCTTCGGCGACGACCGGGCGATCAACGTCGGTTTCGCGAAACTCGATGACTGTAAAGTGCTCCTGATCGGTCAGCACAAAGGACGTAATCTGCAGGAACGCAACGAGTGCCTGTATGGCTGTGCTCACCCCGAAGGATATCGCAAAGCACTCCAAAAGATGGAGCTCGCGGCGAAATTCAACCTGCCGATCGTCTGCTTGATCGATACGCCAGGAGCCTACCCGGGGATTGGCGCGGAAGAACGCGGCCAGGCCTACACGATCGCCGTCAATCTGCGCGAGATGTCGATGCTGCCGGTTCCGATCATTTGTATCGTGATCGGAGAAGGGGGTTCGGGCGGGGCACTCGGACTGGGGATTGGCGACTACGTCGGGATTCTACAGTTCGCGTACTATTCCGTGATCAGCCCCGAAGGCTGCGCCGGAATTTTGTGGAAGAGCGTGAAGTTCGCCGACCAGGCTGCGAAGGCACTCAAATTCACCGGCCGCGATTTGCTTCAGTTTGGCATCGTCGACGAAGTCATCCAAGAGCCGCTCGGAGCGGCACATCGCGATCACCGAGCGATGGCGATTACACTCAAGCAGACGATCCTGCGAAATATCAAATCGCTCGAGAACCTTCCACGCGAAGAACTGCTCGAACGCCGCTATCAAAAGTTCCGCCGAATCGGTGAGTTCGAAGAACTGATCGTTGTCGACGAACCCGCCGCCAACGCCGTCACGAGCACGACCTGAGCGGCAGTGAATCCGTCGAGTCCAGATGCCGCAGATCCGCGATTGCGGCGCTGCGATTCGAGTCCCGCCAAAAGAGCCGACAAGCGCCAAACGCGAGATTGAATTCGCCCCAGTCCGTGATCGCCGGGACAACGACATGGGCGACCACGACGGGTCATCCTGAACGACTGAACTCGCTCGCCCCAAGCTCGCGGATTGTGTCAGCAATCGAACCGCGGAGCGACGCCAGCCTCGTTGATTCTGGCTGCCCTGAATCTGCTCTCAGAGCGGGCACCATTCTGAAGGCCTGCAGCGAATGGAATCCGATGTGGCCCATCGGCGTCGAACGGCCATCAGCGGCCTTGCAGCCCAGGCGTCAGCAAACACCCGCAGCATCATCACGAGAGAAACCGAGCCCATTTCCCACCACACACGAACGTCCGATAATGTCTGTTATGTTTCTTTTATCGGTAGGAAAAGGCCTATTTTACAGAGGCGACAGATTTTGGTCCATACGTGATATTGGTGAATCCACCGCGACGAGCCGACGGAATTGGATCTCCGCATTTGCGTCAGGAAGCCACGGGATCCCTTTGTCCGATCCATCTGCTGCGGGTCGATCTTGATGTCCGTTTTGACGCATCAGGTCGTCGACATCAGGATCATCGATCACGAACTCAAAACTCTTTCCGACTGTCGACCAAAAGCGTCACCGGGCCGTCGTTCACCAGCTCAACATCCATGTGCGTTTGAAACCGTCCCGTGGCCGTTGGCACGCCGCGTCCCTGAACTTCGGCGACGAAAATCCGATAGAGATTGTCGGCCTGTTCCGGCCTGGCTGCTTTGATGAAACTTGGCCGACGCCCTTTGCGACAATCGCCGTACAAGGTGAACTGGCTGACGACCAGCATTCGCCCGGCAACATCCAGGAGCGATCGGTTCATCTTTTCGTCGTCGTCCGGAAAGATGCGGAGCGAGACAATCTTCTCGGCGAGGTAGCTAGCATCATCCTGCGTGTCATCTTCAGACACACCCAGCAAGACGAGTAGACCTCGCTCGATCTCTCCCACAACCTCGCCTGCAACCGTCACTTTGGCGCGAGAGACTCGCTGCACGACCGCTCGCATTGATGGCACTCCTGTTTGCCTTCTAGACCCCGACTTCCACCTCGATCCGCAATCGTCAGATTGGCCCCGACGTTGACCCGCCACTGGGCACCTGGCACTCGCCTGGCAAATCGATTTTTTGCCCGAGCAGAACCTGACGCATCAGCACGGCTGTGATCGGCGACAGGTGCAAACCGTAACGGAAGTGTCCTGCCGCCACGGATCCGTTTCGAAACTGCGGCAACCGCCCAATATACGGACGGCCGATCCCGGAATATGGCCGAAGCCCCGCCCAGCAACGCTCCACCTCCGCCTCCCGCAGGCTCGGAACGACGCGCTGGGCGAACTGAATCAGATCGCTGACGGCCTGCGCCGTACTCCGCTTATCGAAACCGGCGTGTTCTTCCGTCGAACCAATCAAGATCCGGCCGTCGAGTCGAGGCACCAGATATTCCCGCCCAGCCTGGATGACCGACCGAAACGGCAGCGGCGTACACTTCAGAAGGACGATTTGCCCCTTCAGGGGTTCAATCGCCAGATGAACCCCAACCTGTTCGAGCAATTGACCAGACCAGGAACCGCCAGCAACCACGAATTCGGCGGCCTGGTGCCTTTCCATTCCGGCGTGTACCGCAACGATCCGTTCGCCGTCGGTTTCGATTCGATGAACGGGAGATCCAGCGACCAATTCCACGCCCCGCATGGCACACGCGATTTGAAGCGTTTTTACATGGCGAGGATTGCGGACCTGGCAGAACTCTGGCAGCCAGTATCCCGCCGCGACATCGGCGCCAATTTGTGGGAACGATTTTCTGATTTCGGCAAGATCATCGCTGTCGATCGCAACGCCTTCTGATCGCAGACCGGCGAGTCCCGTGCGATATTCCGAATTCGACGCGTCGAAACAGACTTCCAAACCGCCGCATCGGACAAATTGATTGTCGAGGCCCGAAAATGACGTCAGTGCTTCGGACCATTTCGGCCAAAGCTGATGAGCGGCGCCACGTAAGCGTGCTTCGGATGTCTGGGCTTGTTTCAAATTGCCGGGCGGAAGCATTCCCGCGCCTGCCCAGCTGGCCTCCTGCCCAATGCCACCTCGTTCCAGCACTCGCACGCTGAGACCATGGCCAGTCAATTCCCAGGCGATCGACAGGCCAATCACACCCCCACCAATAATGACAACATCAGGCATGCTGGCGAACAAAGCTTTTAAAAGGTGGAAAGGGTGCTCGATCCAAGATCGAGGCGAAGCGAACGCATGATACTGCCAGACCGTTGCGGCCGTCGATGTTCAGGCGGGATCAGGTTACTTCTTTCCCTTTTTCGTTGCGGCGGTCGGCAATGAATTCGCGTACGCGAGCGCCAGCGTATTGAGATCTGTTCGATAGACGAACTTCATGGCTTCGGCGGGAGCGGTCCCCGATTGAATCTTCTGAACGAGTTGCGTGAACGTGTTGAGTTGCCCGCGCTTCAAGAGAAACTCAACCAGCGTGAATCCGACGGGGCTGACTTCATCGGGCGAGAATGTGCCGTCCGCAAAAATCGCCTCGGGCTCTGTCAGGTTCGATTCCTGGAGAATCTTGGCGGCAGATCGCGGCAACCCAGCGAGGTAGGGGTTACTAGCAAGTTTTGCACGGGCAAACGAAAGCCCCGCTCCCTGAACAAGCCAGTCAGGCAGTCGCCCTCCTCGCTTTAAGAACGCTCCCGTGACTTGTTCGATCAGATTCAGGTGCATCCCCGGCATGCGTTCTGAGGTTGAATCACCGACATCCTGCACGGCGACAAAGGCGTCTTCCAAGGTGGCGTTGACCTGCGAGTGCCCGATCACCTCACGCGGAACCTCGCGCCGGTGAACCGAATTATTAAACTCTTCATATCCAAATCGTTCTTTAAACACAAAGATTGTCAGCTTGCCTCGCCACAGCGGATCATCCTTGATCTTGAATGTCTGCCGCAGGTACACCGCCTGTTCGGTGGCCCATTTCTCGACCTGTTGCAATCGCCCGGCATCAACATCGCCGTACAGCAGAAACTCGCTGGATTCGAGCCGATTCGGTTCAACATTTGGAAAGGTCTTTTTCCACTCTTCGTCCGAGGTCTTCTTTCGCTTCTCGAGCCACTGCGCCGGAGTAAACTGCGACAATGCCGCCGCTTCACGTTCTTCACGCGACGGAAAATTCTTCTTGGGGTCAGGCCCGTCGAATGTGGCTCCCTCTTGAATCCAGGTCTTCAGATTCTCGTGCCATTTGCGAGTGATCCCCGTTTGATTGCCAGCTGGCATCACGGGTGTTTCATCGCCGTTCACCAGACGCCACAGGCGACTGTCGTCCAAACTTCCCGCCACGATGACCGCGCCGCTGTCACCGCCCTTCATCAATTTTTCGAACGACATGACTGAGAAGCCACTGCGTTTGGCGGTGTCGTTGTGACAGCGACCACAAGTGTCGACCAACTCGGGCATCAAATCCTTCATAAAATGGACCGTCTCGGTCCCCTTTTCTTTTGTGATACCCGCTTTCTTTCCCGCGGTTTTTGACTTGGGATTGGCAGCGGATTTGACGAGCGTCGCCATCGAGGCGGACTTGTCTCCGTCGAAATTCGCACCTTCCGAGATCCAGTTTCCGATCGCACGAATTTCATTCTCGGAAAGGGGCTCACGCCCGTATGGCATCCGCTGCTCGTCGTTCGGCGTCAACAGGCGGGCCATCAACAAACTAGAATCACTTTCCCCGGGCTGGATCACTTGCCCGCTGGCACCGCCGCGCTCCAAACCTTCAAAGGTATCCAGCCGAAAACCTCCCTTGCGGTCTTCCGAATGGCATTCCACGCACTTCGCTGCAAAGATCGAAGCGACACTCTTTTCAAACGTGGCTTCCGACTTCTCCAGGACCTTTGCCAGCTGCTTTTTGACCTTATCCAGCTTGGTTCGCACCGGCTTCAGCGCCGTGTCCGTCTCTTTCAATCCTGCGTTGTTGGCGAATTTGGAAAGACGAGCCTCGGCCGCTTCGATGGCAGACGATGCCTCGTCGAACTTCTTCTTGGAAACAAGAGATGCGATCTTCGAGGCCTCGGCCCCAATCTCGTTCAGCTCTTTTCGTTGAGGAGCCGTCAAGGTGGCCGCGGAGGCGGGCGACACCCAAACCCCGGCGACGATCAGCCATACCACGCAGGCAGAGAAAACGTGCTGGCGCATTGGAATTCCATCCACGGAAGGCATTCGAAGCGACCGATCAAGCGGTTGCGACTGACCGAGCGCGATTGCCGACAGTCTGTCAACTGCACCCTGCCCAGCTCATTTGTGCGACGAGACCGAACACGATACCGCGAATCCACCGGCTCAATCCGATTGTACCCTAACCCCCGCGCGAACGACAGACTCGACCAGGAATCGCGAAGCCTCACAAGCGTCGCAACCGACGGATTGTGACTTCGAAAAGAAACCGATACGCTTCCAGGCGAATTCGTCTAAGATTACCTCATACAGTCTCCTTGAATGCCATTTCATCGGTTTTGAATAACATGCCTTCCGCTCACAGGGATATCGAACGAAAACGCGACCATCTGCTGCAAATCCTCGCGGGTTACGGTCGCGTCGCGGTTGCGTATTCTGCCGGTGTCGACAGCACGGTTGTGGCCATGGCGGCTCAGTTGGCCTGCGGTGTCGATGCCGTCGCGGTCACGGCCGTCAGCCTGAGCCTGGCGACGGGTGAGATCGAAGAAGCCAAAACTCTCGCGGAACGAATTGGCATTCGGCACGTCGTGCTTTCGACGCAAGAATTCGCTGATCCCAACTACCTGAAGAATCCCGTCAATCGCTGTTACTTTTGCAAGTCAGAGCTTTACGCGCGTCTGATCGAACTGGCCCCCACCCTGGGTGTTGACGTGCTCGTCAACGGTGCGAACCTTGATGATCGCGGCGACTACCGACCGGGGATGAAAGCCGCCAACGAGTTTGAAGTGCGTTCACCGTTGATTGAAGCCGAGTTCACCAAAGACGATGTGCGTGAACTGGCGCGGATCTGGGACCTTCCCGTGTGGGATAAGCCTGCAACCCCCTGCCTGTCGAGTCGCATTGCATACGGAATCGAAGTGACGCCGGAACGAGTCCGGCGCATTGATCAGGCAGAGCTGTTCTTGAAACAACTCACCAACCTGCGAGAACTGCGTGTCCGTTGCGAAGCGAATGAGCTTGCCCGCATCGAAGTCCCGCAAGAAGCCATTACCCTGCTGGTCACCCCTGCGATTCGGCAGCAAATTCAGACCGAACTGCGTCGCCTGGGCTTCCGTTTTATTACACTCGATCTCGAAGGCTTTCGTTCTGGCAGCATGAACACCGCCCTTCCCGTTGACACATTGCTGCAAGTCCAACTTCCCCTTCCGCAACTGGAGAAATCACATGGGTGAATCAGGCAAGAAAGATAAGGGACGAAAAGAAGTCCAAAAGAAACCAACGATGACATTGAAAGAAAAGCGACAGGCCAAGCAAGAGAAGAAGTCGAAGAAGTAATCGCTTCGGGCCTCGTGACACAAAAGCATAAGCCCCACACGAGATCATCTCGGTGGGGCTTTCGCTTTGCTCGACGCATCGTTCGCGCGTGAACGATCAGGCAATACCGGGAACCGGGAACGCCTTCGCGAATTCGCGAATTTCGCCCTTCACCTGTTCGATGACACTGGTATCCTCGGGGGCCTTCAAGACGCGCAGGATCCACGCCCCAACCTTCTTCATTTCGCCCTGTCGCATGCCGCGTGTCGTCAGTGCGGCAGTTCCGATTCGAATCCCGCTCGGATCAAGTGCCTTACGCTGATCGTAAGGAATCATGTTCTTGTTGACGGTGATCCCGGCGTGATCGAGTGCTTTCTCGGCGATTTTTCCGGTCAGACCAATCGTCGTCACATCGCACAGCATCAAGTGGTTATCGGTTCCACCGCTGGCCAGCTTCACACCACCGGCCATGAGCACTTCGGCCAAAGTTTGGGCATTCGCAACGATTTGCTTGCCGTAGTCTTTGAACGAGGGCTGCGCCGCTTCTTGGAAACAGATCGCCTTCGCGGCGATGATGTGCATCAGCGGCCCCCCCTGCAATCCGGGGAATACCGCCTTATCGATTTCCTTCGCGTACTGTTCCTGGCAGAGAATGAAACCCGATCGAGGGCCGCGCAAGGTCTTGTGCGACGTGCTGGTGACAAAGTCCGCAACGGGCACAGGGCTGTTGTGGATTCCGGCAGCCACAAGCCCGGCATAGTGAGCCATATCCACCCACAGCTTGGCCCCGACTTCGCGCGCGATCTCCGCAAACTTGGCATGATCGATTTCACGCGGATAGGCACTGGCCCCCGCGACGATCAGCTTCGGCTTATGTTCGCGAGCCAATTGAGCCACCTGGTCGAAATCAATTCGATGATCGCTTTCCCGCACGCCGTACGCGATCGGCCGGTACAGTTGACCGGAAAAGTTCAGCGCCATCCCGTGGGTCAGGTGCCCACCCATCGCCAGATTCATCGCCAGGAATGTATCACCCGGCTTCAGCACCGTTTGATAGATGGCCATATTCGCTTGTGAACCGGCGTGTGGCTGAACGTTCACATGCTGAGCGCCAAACAATTGCTTGGCACGATCGATCGCAAGGGTTTCGATCACATCCACATATTCACATCCGCCGTAGTAGCGGCGACCGGGATAGCCTTCGGCATACTTGTTCGTCAGCACCGTGCCTGCGGCTTCCAAGATCGCGGCACTGGTGTAGTTTTCAGAGGCGATCAGTTCGAGACCATCATGCTGGCGCTGCTGTTCGCTTTGTAGAGCGGACCAGAGAGCGGGATCAGCGGATCGCAAGGCGGACATGTTCTTCAGGCTCCAAAAGAGTCGTTTGATGACATCGGCAAGGTCGTGGAGGTTTGAACACCACCCATCCCGCTCACTAGCGGGGAGACGACGACATTCGGCAAAAACAAGCTGTCATCGCCGAATCGCGTCGGCATCCAGCCGACGTCTTGTTCACTCATTGAAATAACGGGGACAAGCTCCACGTCACTTTGACGGTCATAACGTTTTTAAGCCACGACGGAACCGGTTCCCGTTATTTCAACAGGCTCTGATGCATGATGGACCGCTTCGGAGGGATGCCACTTCATCCCAATTCCTCGACCGAAGGGCAGAATGCATTCATCTAGGTTATAATCGCCCAGCCCCCTGACCCGCCACTCTCACACCTGCGACCCGTCATGACAGACCTGCCGATTGACTTGACAACGTCACTTCAAAGTTCGCCGATCCTTCAGGGCGAACGCGTCGCGTTCACGGGCACGCTGGCCTCCATGACGCATCGTCAGGCCATGGAACTTGTCGAACAACACGGCGGCATCGCGATGCAGCACGTCGGCCAGATCACAACCGTGCTGGTTGTGGGCGAAGAAGGCTGGCCACTTGAACCAGACGGGTTACCATCCTCCAAGTTGGAGCATGCCAGACAGCTACACGACAAAGGCGAACCAATCCAGATTTTTTCCGAGTCTGAATGGCTGAAGCTGCTGGGCGTCGAACCACCGGAACGTCGATCACACCAGCTTTATACCCCCGCCATGCTTTGTCAGTTGCTGAATATTCCGGTTCATGAAATCCGTCGATGGGAACGCGCGGGTCTGATCAAGTCGGTCAAGAAAGTCTTTCGACTGCCCTACTTTCAGTTCGAAGAGGTCGCTACCGCACGACGCCTGTGCGAACTGGCCGCGTCGGGAGTGCGCGTCGATCAGATTGCGGCCAGCCTGGAACGGCTCCATTCGCTCTTACCCAATGTCGTCCGCCCCGTTGAACAGCTTGAGATCCTGGCCCGCGGCAGCAATCGCCTCGTCTTTCGCGATGAATCGGGCCTGCTTGAGCCGACCGGACAACGTCTTTTCGATTTTGATCCTCCGGCAGCCGCCGCCGAGGATGAAAGCCCGGACACGATTCCCATGCGCCCTTCCCTGTCTGACGAAACGATCGATCGGGCACGATGGACATCCGAAGACTGGTTTCATGAGGGATGCCGGCTCACCGACGCCAACGAACTCTCGTCCGCGATCGAAGCGCTGCGACTGGCGATTATTAACGAGCCGCTGAATCCGATGTATCACTTCCATCTGGCGGATGCCTTGTATCGTCAGCACAAGCGGGATGGAGCCATCGAGCGATACCATGTGGCGGTCGAACTGGACCACAATTTTCTAGAAGCCTGGACGCAACTAGGATGTGTGTTGGCCGAAACCGGCGACCCCGCCTCCGCAAAAGATGCATTCCAAATCGCACTCGACCTGCATCCAGAGTACCCGGATGCCCACTTCCATCTGGCGGGTGTGCTTGAGCAGCTTGATCGAAGCGACGAGGCCGCCGAACACTGGCGAGCGTATCTCGAATTCGATCAGCGAGGCCCCTGGGCCGAGATCGCACGCGAACGTCTGTTGGGTGAACCGCAAATTTAGCGGGACAGCCACGAAGTTCTGATGGGTTCCTGCGCGCAGCGACCGCGGGCTCTTTGGCCTGCTTCTCCGCGAGCGTTTCCAGCCGACAGGCAAAGATCCGCAAATTCAAGAACGACGGAACCGGCACAAGAAAATCAGTGCTTTGCGTGCGGCGCAGCGGCGGCGGCGTGTGCGGCCGGATGGGCACTACCCCCGACGGGAGCCTGAGGGTCATTGCCCTTGGATTTGTTATCAATCATCCAGATATTCACACCGGCCATCAGGACCACCAAAACACAGAACAGGAATGCCAGAAGCTTTCCCATCATCTGCCCTGCCGCTTTGTCGGCCATCTCGAACTCGTGCAGCTCTGAGGGCTCAAACTTGAGAGCCAACGCTGCGGCCAGACGAGGATCTTCGCCGTGACCGGAATGTGCTGCATCAACGTGATCAATGTGAGCGTGCGCGGTCATCGACAAGTCTCTCCAGAAAAACACGGTGCAGCGACCGAATCCTGACGAGTCGCGAATTCTTCTTCCAAACCTCGCCTTTGTGCCATTCTGCTCGGAAGTTTCGCGGCTGTCGAGCCTGATCACGATCGTCATCGTGTCTCGGAACAACATTCCCGAAAACGAGATTTTCAAGCCGCGAAACGCCTCTGTTTTCGCTCGGCATTCAGCGGCCCAATTTCACGCGTCGGTCGCATTCGGCAGAGTTCCGCGGAACGGTTTGCTAAGCTGCCCGCCGGATCCCCTGTTCAATTCATGACCGACACTGGAGGAGAATGGCTTTGAAACGACTGATTCCCACATTGGCCCTGACCGCCCTGCTCGCCTGCGGAGCCACCGCCATGGCGGCTCCCCCCGTTCCCGAGACCGTCACCTGGACGGAAGGAATCGAATACACGAATCCCGATGACCAGCATCTTCAACTGAATCTGGCTCGCCCAAAGTCCGGCAACGGCCCCTTCCCTGCCGTCATCTGCATTCATGGCGGTGGGTTCCGCGCGGGGAAACGGGACGGTTACGATGGCTTGTGTCTACGTCTTGCAGAACGTGGATACGTTGCCGCGACGATCACATACCGCCTTGCCCCGAAGTATCAGTTTCCCGCGGCCGTGCATGATACGAAGGCCGCCGTCCGCTGGATGCGTGCCAACGCAAAGACCTACAACGTCGACCCCGCCCGCATCGGCGTCACCGGGGGATCCGCAGGTGGACACCTGGCGCAGTTTCTCGCCGTCACCGCACATGTTCCCGAATTTGAAGGGAACGGCGGAAATGCCGACCAATCAAGCACCGTGGCGTGCGTCGTGAATGTTTACGGCCCCAGCGACTTCACGCAGTCCTATGGCAAAAGCGTCGACGCGCACGAAGTTCTGCCCCTTTGGTTCGGTGGCAATCTGGAAACCAAGCGCGCACTGCACATTCAGGGAAGCCCGCTCTATTGGGTCACCCCCGCCTCCGCCCCCACGCTGTGCATTCATGGCACCGAGGACAAGTATGTCGCACATGAACAAGCCGTCTGGCTGGTCGACAAGTTGAAAGCCGCGACGGTTGACGCCGAACTGCTGACTCTCGAAGGAGCCGGGCACGGTTTCAAAGGTGCCGATGTCGAGAAGGCCGACAAAGCCTTGTTCGATTACTTTGACAAGAAATTGAAGAAGTAGCCGTAGCGTGACGCTGCAGGTGATGCACGTTCACGCCTGCAGCATCTTGTTGAAACAGGGATTGCTTCGCGAAAGCGCGATCTCTGTCAGACGCTCACAGTGCCGCGCGAAGCGCCTTCCCCCTGTTTCAGCGGACGGTCCGCAGATCAATGACTGCACCCACATCCGCCTCCTCCGCTGCCGCAGGATGATTGCGGCAGCGTGACGAGGCCCGTCGATGCGACGGGCTGCACTTCAACAACACCAAATCCGCCGGCGGCAGCCTGGAGCGCCAGTTTTGTCGAATCGGGGCCGCGATCGCACAGGACGTACAGAATCAGCTTTTGCGTGTCGAGCGTCCGTTCCAGATCGATTAGCTCAAGATTCAGATTCCACTGAGTGATTCGCGCACACCACAACGCAAACGATTCTTCACAGTCGCGAGTGGATTCACGTGCCGTTGTCAGATCGTCATCCGTCGCCACGCGTACCAATCGGAATTCCGTCTCGGAATCTTTCGCGGGATCGACCTGCGGCTTGAGACGCTCGAGCACTGTTCCAATCTGCAACCCGCGATCAGTTTGCACAACCACGCACGCTCCGCGGGTGGGCAGTTCAATCGAATCATTGATGAATCGAGCAACTTCCGGCACGGTGCCATAGCGGACAAGATAAATGTTTGACAGCGTATCGATCGCAGTTGTCATCGGAAGTCTTTCATTTCGCGCGGCAAAATCACTCGACCATAGCGTAGCATTGTCGAGTTTGGTGGCACAGCCAGTCGTCGAGCCCTAATCTGAAAATGACGCATTGATGAACACGCTGTGAGCAGACCAACGAGCCTGCGGGCGATGCTCGCGAACCTGCCTGCACAGAGTTGCTGGTGCCACGAGTGCATGATCACACCGAAATCTCGGGGTGGCCAGGGCTGAAGGGCTGAACCGAAAGCCCAGGGCGTCCAGTGCGATCGCTCGTCCGGCCCCAGCCACCCGATCCCTTTTTCAGGCCTGACAAAGCACTAGTTTTGCGGTTCCGGCTGCTTCGTTTCCGAGTCGGGCTTATTTTGACCCCGACGCCGAGCGCCCTGACCTCGTGGAGGAGGAGATGGGAATCCGTCATCGATTCCCGCAGAAAACCCGCGTCCCATTAAAGCCACAAACCCACTTTCGAACGCCGTTCGGATGCGCACCCCGTTATCGGTCGGCCTGACTTCAATTGTCAGCCCGTCATTGTCGGATTGAAACGAGGCTTCAGTACGCTTACTGAATTTGCTTGGCTCCTGATCGTCGCCGTTCAGGGCAAACTGCCAATTCTTGGCGTGAGTCATGAACTGCAGGGGAATGCGATTGCGTGCGAGTACAGGGTCTTGTGGAGCCGCCGCCAACAGCACGGCATCTTTCAATGCGCCGAGCGCTGCACCGCCGCCATAAGCACACCAGACCACATCGGGATTGGCATAAAGATAGAGATTGGCCGTCTCACCAAATAAACGCTGTCCAATCTTTTCCGGAGCATTGAAGGGCAATCGATGCACCGGATGGGAATCGATCACATCCATATTCAAATCCCATTTCGTGGCGAGACTTCCGTCTGCGGCGGTGTCCTTGGAAAATTCCAACGTCTCGGTCAGTCGTTTCGGCAGTTCGCGCGCCGTCGCCACTTTCACGCCCGCCACAACCGCAACCTCCCCCTTCTCGGCTCCCGTACACTGCAGAAACGCATCCAGATGTCCGACTTCGGCGGACGTGACCAGCGATTGGAAAATCGGCGCCATGATGACCTGAAGTTCATCCTGATCGTCGCCCCCGATCTGGGCGGTGAAATCTCGCTGAGCAGACTCAAAAAACGTGACGAACAGCTTTCGTTGCTTCTCTTCGAGTTGCAACGAGGCCGACACGGTGAGCGTTGCGGGATTCGCGAGCAGACTGCCGAAATAGGTTTTCTTGCCGGCCATCGTCTGAAAGAACTTCGCCAGTTTGCTGTTCTTGCTTCCGGCAATCTCGAGATCGATGCTGGCGGATTTTTGATCTGCGTCGATCCGACTCCCCAGGATGAAATCTTCACCCTGTGTGACAATCTTGTCCAGCAGATCAACCCAACCCTCGCCGCTGGCTCGACGCAGACGATAGACCGACTCAGGCTCGTCGTCGCGTTGCTGCAAGTTGGCCATCAACTGAGTCTTCATAAAACTCAGAAACACCATCTTCAATCCCTCGGGGATTGTCTTGATCATCAAAGACGCGGCAATGTCGTACTGTGACGACAACCGCGTTGTCATCCGCTCGGGATCGGGAAATTCACGATCCAGACTTCGATCGTCACCTTCGGGAGTGACCAGAAACAGATAGTTGAAGCGATGTAATACCCGGATCTTGGAGTTGTCTCCGAACTGGATGTCGAAACGGTCTGCCCTGCCCTCGACAGGAACGACCGTCCCCTTCCCATAGGCAAGTGTCGCAAGAGCCTCCTCCAGATTGGCCACGGGAAGATAGCTGATCCTCAATGGGCCGAAAAAATCTGGACGAAGGTAAAACATCACTCCGAATGGCCGATTGCGATCGATGCCTTTGGTGTCTTTGAGTGTTTCCGTCATCCACTGATCAACGCGTTCCAGCAAATCGGAGCGATCCGCCGCCTCGAACATGACGGTCGCCTTGTCGCGCAGTTGCTGAATGCTGGCGGCGTTGATCACTCCCAGGGGATAGTCAATTTCCGCCGTTGGCGTGTCCGCCGCACCTGCCTGCGGAATCGCCTTATCAGGAACCACACCAACGAACGCGATCATCAGCACCGCGCGCAATCCAAACGCCGACACACAATGATGGAGACGCGGCCAAGAAATCTTCTGCGCCATGAGACTACTCCGCCATTCGCCATCGAGTTCGTCGTCCGACAGATGGAAATTCCTCTCGTCGTCGATGCACCGCATTTTCTGAACACAGGAAAGCGGCTCGTCATCGCACGTGTGGAAAACCCAGATCTGTCGTTAAGAAAATATTCAAGATAAAATGGTAGCGGATTGTTACAGGGAATTCAGCACGCAAAATGCGGTTGGGTCACCGTCCACAGCCTGAAGAGAGGGGGACAATTCCTCTGTAGTGAAGACTCGTCTGAGGAATTTTGCGTTTCACGAAGAGACTTCGGAACGTGCGAATCGCCCAAAGAAAAAAATGGGTGCCGGCAAGAAACCGGCACCGCGTGGGGGAATCAAAATCGTGCGATGTGACTAGACAAGCAGTGATTTACCGAGCGGTGTCGGCGATGGAGATCGCCGCGGACTTGCCGCTGGGTTGTGGATTTGACGAAGGATTCGTCGAGGTTGAGGTCCGGGCGACCCACTGACTAACACGAACTACGGAGGGAGCCTGTGAAGACTTTGAAGCTGCGGTGAAGGTTTTGGCTGGAGACGACTCAGGAGTCGAGTTGTCACCCAAACGTGTACCATAAGGATCGGTCTGTTCGAGTGCAGCCCCCTTGCGGTTGAGGCTGTCGCTGTTGATGGCGCCGTTCGCATCGCCTGTTTGTTCCGTACGAGGCTTCGTCGCTTGAGTGCTGGTATCGATTGGCGTAGGGGCCAGACCGATTCCGCCGCCAGCAGGATTGCTGCTGATCGAGGTGCCCGTTGGAACATACGAGATTCGCGTTCCGACCTGCATTCTCTTGGTCACTTGAACCGCCTGCATCACCGTCTCTTCGGCCTGTTGATAGGTCGTACGAGTCACAGCGACTTTGCGAGTCGACTGCGTCGGCTGCATGCGGGTCACGTTGTAGGTGACTTGCTTCGTCGTGGGAACAGCAACCTTGCGAGTGCACGGAATTGTGCAGGTCATCGTTTGTGGTTGCTGATACTGACGCACCTGCTGATAGGGTGGCGTGAAAGCGCTTCGCATGTTGTAGCTGGCGCGATTCATGGCTCCCATGACGTTTTGACGATTGTCGTACTGATAAGCGCTGACGCGAGTGTTCGGAACGTTCTGGGTGACCCAGCCACCGCCCACTTGCTTCTTGACCTGCTTGTATTCGGTGACCGTTTGATAGTCGACCGAGGCCACTTGAGCCGTCCGTTGTTCCGTCACAGGAGCCATAACGGTGTAAGGCTGATCGATGTAATCGGTCGTCGTGACTGGCTTTGACACCATTTGCTTGACTGGACGGTATTCGGTGACCGCCACATCCTGCATCAGCGGCTGAACCATTTGCTGCATCTGCTTGACGGCCACGACCTGTTGAGTAACAGCTGGCGCCACGTTCTGCACACTGACAACCTGCATCTGTTGAACAGGTTGATCGATCGTGCAAGCGATCGGAGCACCGCACTGAACAGCATCGCTGTATCCGTACGAGGCGACCGACATCGGTGCTGCACTGTAAGAGGCCGAAGAAAATGCAGACTGCCGCATGATTGGCGGCGGTCCCATTAACGTAGGAGACGAGCAGCCGCAGCTTCCCGAACCACTACCAGGAAACCATTGAGCCGACGCGTTTCCGCAAAGGCTCAATACGGTGAGGCCGCCCCATAACGAGGTCAGCCCGAACAATGATCGGGGCATGGAAACCTTCCTACCTGAAAATGAGGCCAGAAAGCGGTGAAGGGAATCTGCGGACTGAAAATTGAGGGGAGTCTTCTGCAGGAACCGCCTGTTTGGGGCAGCAACCCCGTCGAAGCGGGCGGGTTTTTAAGACAATCTTGAAATTCGGTCAAGACCGTCCATTGATTTGCCGACAAGGCGAAAAGCCCAGTGTGCAGAGCCCCCCCCTGATGAACAGCGCCGTGACAGATTCGTTGGCCTCGTCACGAAGTTCCCGCGTCACTCCTCATGAGCCCCTCGTTACCAAGCTCCCGCTTGGTAACGCCTCTTGCGATCTCGATTCCCTCTGACCACCACAACGTGGTGGAGTGAACAAGCCCAGGGGTGTGATCCTTTCGATCGCTCCCCTGGGAATGACCATCGCCAAAGCATTGCCCTGTTGGGCAAAAGGACAGACCAAGTCGGGCAATCGCTCGCAGCCAACTCTGAAGGGCAACACCGCGAGCGATTTTGGCTCGCCAATTGGAAGCCAACCCTGACATTTCCTGCGGGCCACAGGCCCAGCCATTCCACCAGCCCAGTCCAAAGGAGACCGCAAGGTCTCTGACGGGCTGGGTGCTCATCCCCAGCAGCACGAGAAGGCCTGTAAGGCCGACAATTCAATCCCAGACATCTTGCTCATCAATCTCGATGTGATGCCTTCGGCGACATTCTCGAAATTCATCTTGAAATCGTCTTCGTGCGTAGAAACGTTCTTGTCGTTCGATGCACATCTTCGAGCAGGGATTCGCAGAGAGAGAGCCATATCCCGATTGTCACGCAAACGGCTCAACGTGATGCGGCTCGCGCACTGGCACATCAGAAACGAACCAAGAAATCCTTCACCGAATGGCGAGACGGGACGCGTCGCACAGATTCACGACAAATCAATACACCGCATCACCAACATCCGGCCCAACCAGACCATGCCCCTCATCCATGTCCGAATTACTTCGCAAGGAGATCAAAGATTTGATCGACATTGTCGTAGGGCTTTGGAATCGAACCAAGATGAGCGACCTGCCCCTTCCGATCAATCAAAAACGCCCCGGACAGCGGCTTCTCGTTGGAAGGGTCCATTCGCCCCCAATGACGATGAATGCGCAGCATGCCTTCAGGCGACTGCGGATCAAAATCCGAAACCAAGGGGAACGGAAAGGCCCCCCCTGCCCGTTCCATCGCCGCCCGATTCTCTTGAGGCAGCGCGGTCGTCACCCCCACGACCTTCACATCTTGAGATTGAAGTTCCGCGTATCGATCGCGGAGTCGCAGCAGATCCGAATCCTGATCGGCCCCGCGCTCGCCATTAAAAAACAACACAATGATCCGATGCCGTCCCAGCCACGACGCCAGTCGCACCAGATGATTCTCCGCATCGAGTGCTTCAAACGGCGGTGCAGGACGCATGACCGTCGCCGCGGCCACTTGCTGTTCGTAATCCAATGGCTTGTTGATCAGGACCCGAACGACGCAGACCAGCCCGATCAAGATTCCCGCCGCGACAACCAACAGCAAGCGACGATCTTTCATCGAGAATCTTTCCACTGGAAAAAGCCAACCGCCCGGCACACGTTCACGGCATTCACAGCACAGACGATCAACCTAAACCCCGTGCGCGGGTGTCGACGTCGGCTGCTCGCTGATCGCCTTATTTAATGCCTTCAGATACGCCAAAGCGCTCGCTTCAATCACGTCGGTACTGACCGCTTTGCCATGATAGCGACGCCCTTGATAGACGATCTCAACCGAGGCTTCACCCTGGGCGTCCTCGCCACCTGAAACGGCACGAACCTGATAGTCCTTCAGTTCCGCGCTAATGCCAACAATCCGTTCCATCGCCTTGCAGACCGCATCAACCGGACCGTCACCGATCGCCGCATCGCGATAGGTCGCGACCGAAACGTCGCCGGTCGTGCTGCCGGCCGAAGTGGCAGCGGCAGACTCGTCACGCAGTTCAACAGTCGCCGTCGGAATCGTCCCCGTCCCCGCGGCAATGTGAAAGCGAATCAGCTTCCAGCGATCCACCGTCACGTTCATTCGATTGTCGATCAAGGCAACGATATCGGCGTCGTAAACGTTTTTCTTTTTGTCGGCCAGTGCAATGAAATCGTCATACACCTGCTGCAACTGGGCGTCCGGCAATTGATAGCCGAGTTCGATGACCCGCGAACGAATCGCATGCCGACCGCTGTGCTTGCCCAAGACGAGATTCGCCCCCACGAAACCAACATCCTCGGCCCGCATGATTTCGTATGTCGTCCGCTCTTTCAACACGCCGTCTTGATGGATTCCCGCTTCGTGAGCAAACGCATTCTGCCCCACGATCGCTTTATTGCGTTGAACGAGCATCCCCGTCGTGCTCGACACCAGGCGGCTCAGGCCACACAACTTGGGAGTATGAATGTTTGTCTCAACACCGTAGTAGTCATGACGCGTCTTGAGCGCCATCACGATCTCTTCGAGCGCCGCATTGCCCGCCCGTTCACCCAATCCGTTGATGGTACATTCAATCTGCCGGGCACCCGCTTCCACAGCAGCCAAACTGTTCGCCACCGCAAGTCCAAGGTCGTTATGGCAGTGCGTGCTGATGATCGCCCGATTGATGTTCGAGACATGCTGCTTGAGGTGCGAAATAACTTTGAAATAGTGCGTCGGTGTGGCATAACCGACCGTGTCGGGGATATTCACCGTCGTCGCACCCGCCTCGATCGCCTTCTCGACGACTTCGACCAAGAAGTCCAACTCCGTCCGAGCGGCATCTTCGGGCGAGAATTCGACGTCTTCGCACAAGGACCGGGCCAGTTTCACATGCTCCACGGCCGCTTTGACGATCTCTTGCTCGGCCATTTTCAGTTTGAACTGACGATGGATCGGACTTGTGGCAAGAAACACGTGAATTCGCGATTTCGCCACCCCGCGAAGTGCCTCCCCTGCCCTTTCGATATCTTCCCGGCGACAACGAGCCAAACCACAGATTCTCGCTCGATCACCAAACCGCTGTGCGACGGCCCGGACCGCTTCAAAATCGCCGGGCGAGGCGATCGGAAACCCGGCTTCGATCACGTCCACGCCCAGTTCGACCAGCGCTTCCGCGATTTTCAGCTTTTCGGGTGTCGTCATGCTGCAACCGGGTGACTGTTCGCCATCGCGAAGCGTGGTGTCAAAGATAATGACGTTGTCGGACATGATGATTTCGTGCTTCTATCTGAATAAGGTAGAAAACCGCGGGGACACAGACGTTTGACCGGATTGCCAATCCTGACCATCAAGCCAAAGTTTATCGTGTACGAATAAAAAAACCCTGAGACCACGCGGTCTCAGGGTCAACTTGTGCATAATGCGACTGGACGTTCCCTGATGCCCGCGTTTCAGCGAGTTAGCAGGTTCAGTAGGAGGAACGTGTCGCGTGTCATGATGAGGGAACAGACAATCCATTTTCGATGTAGGTTCAGTGGACGCGACCGAAATCGCCTCCCACAAAATGATACTGCTCGGGCCAACAGGGGTCAACTTGCAGCATCCTCAGACCAGTATCGACGAACGACGGAAATCGCAATCAGCAAAAACGAGAGGCTTTGAACGAATTGTCCCAGAATCGTGCTCGGCAATTTCACTCGGGGCGCAGCCAGCCTTCGCCCCAGGCGCGAGCTGTTCAAACCAACCCCGATCCCCATAGCAATTGTTTACTTACGAAGACTTCAGTCCAAAATCCCGTCTTGTCTGGATCTTCCTATCTCACTAGCATCCGATTGCGTTCAAGCAACACCGTCATGGACGAGTTTGGTGTGCAACGACGGACGACTTTCAGATTCGAAATCTGGCGGGGATCGCCCCCGTCGGCCGTCATTCTTTGGCTCATCGCCCCTGCATCATGTCAGGCACGGCACCGAGCTCACCTCGCAACGTCTTGACGGCACTACCGTTGTGTCACCGGCATGTTGAAAGAACGGGGACTGGCTCCGCACAGGCTCAAAAACCCTTTGAGATCGAGAATGCCGAGGTGCCTGTCCCCATTCGTTCAACAAGTCGATTTGATTTTGGTGTCGTATGAACTATGGATTCTCGCATTCCTTGAGTGAGACATTGCCAACGCGAGAGTCGACGTCTCTGAATGTCTCAGGGTTGGTCTCGTCACGAAGATGCTGCGTGCCGGGCTGAAATTCATTCGCCGATTCACCTTCGCCACCTCCCTGCTCATCTTGCTGATCTGCGGAGCCGAGGTCGGCGTGCGCCTGTACGAGGCGGCAGGCGGCACCCGCATTCAAAACACTTCAGAAGCGTCCAGCCTTGATCCCTCCCGATTGACGGTCCCTTCCTCGTCATGTCATCAGGAACTGATGCCCCTGGCGACCGCTCGCGTCGCCTGCCGCGACTCGAAGTCAGAAGTCGTAATCCACACGAATAGCCTGGGGCTGCGCGGCCGAGAACCGGCGATCCCCAAGCCGTCCGATGTCTGTCGGATTGTCGTACTGGGCGATGAAACGATCTTCGCCCCTGAAACGGACGACGCCGATCACTTCTGCACGCTCCTTCAAACGCAATTGCAACAACACTCGACAGCCACGATCGAAGTCATCAATGCCGGAGTTCCCGGCCATTGCCCGCTGACTGAATTCGTGCTGTTCAAACAACGACTGCTCAACCTGAAACCCGATCTGGTGCTGATGCATTTTGACTGGTCAGACGTCTCCGATGATCAACAAGTCCGACGTCAGGCTCGTTGTGATGAATCGCATATCGTTCAGGCTTGCCCGCACCCGAAACTGACGGCAAGACAGAAGGGACGGCCGATCGAGCAATGGCGGCAGCAATTCCGGCTGCTGGACTGGGGACTGTGTTCCGCAAGCTCCGAATGGAAATCGCGCGTGGCACGCCAGAAAGCATCAAGCCGCGATGCAGACCTGAACCCTTATGCATGGCTGCGTGACGAGCGTCCGGAACGCAATGTGGGATTCTGCCACTCCATCGAACCGATCGTCGAAATCGCAAAACTGTGCCGTTCCTCGTTCTGCCAGTTTGCCCTGTTCACCTCGCCCAAGCCTTGGCAGGTCTCCGCCCGATGCTGTCGCGGCGCCGGAATCCGTCTCGCATCGGGAGTCGCCCGTGACGCCTGTTACGCAAACCGCGCCCCGTTCAAAGCGCTACAACGTTTTGCCGATCATCAGAAGATTCTCTTCTTCGATGGCACGGCGACCTTAACCTCTGGAAAATCACCCGAAGTCAATTTTTTGAATTATGCCCCCCGCTGGTCGCATGCCGGTCACCAGCACATGGCCGATGATATGACGCGTTTCCTACTCGAAAATGCCCCCGACTTGTGGAACAGAAACTACGTCCCCCGCAGTCAGAACATCCATTCGCCGCTCACACGGATTCGAACCGATGACGATTCAATTCAGTGGACCAGCGGCACACAGCAGCAGTCTCGACCTCCTGAAACCGAACTCAAACGACAAACGCCGTAATCCCTGTCTTCGCCGTTCGCATCGATCGACGATTGCAAACAATGGCCTCAACCGGGAGTCTGAATCCATCAGAGGCTTCACCGGCTGCGTAAGATGCCTATAGCAGCGTGTCGAAGTAACGGGGACTGGCTCCGACCAGATAAAAAACGCCATGACATCGTGACCGCGCAGGTGCCTGTCCCCCTTACTTCAACACGCTGATAGACGGCAAGTGTGAGATTCCTTCCCTGCAATGACATTCCATTTGACGCACTGGACAAACTCCATGAGCACGCCAAACAAGTCCGAGATCTATTTCCATGCCGCAGCAGACCATCTGAAGATTTCCGATCGGATGCGCACGCTGCTGCTGACACCTGAACGCGACGTGAAAGTTCAGTTGGCCGTTCGCTTGGATAATGGCGAAGTGGGAACATTCGTCGGCTATCGTGTCCAGCACGACGGTGCCCGCGGCCCCATGAAAGGCGGATTGCGTTACCACCCCGAAGTCGATGATCTTGAAGTACAAACCCTGGCCCAGCTCATGACCTGGAAAACCGCCGTCGTCGACCTGCCCTACGGCGGTGCCAAAGGCGGGATCGCCGTCGATCCACGAAGTCTGAGCAGCGGAGAACTCGAGCGGCTAACACGCAAATTCGTCGATCAGATTCACGACATGGTCGGCCCCGACACCGACATTCCTGCACCGGACATGGGCACCAACAGTCAGGTGATGGCTTGGTTCATGAACCAGTACCAAAAGTACCACGGCTTTCAGCCGGCCTGTGTGACCGGAAAGCCGCTGGAACTGCACGGGTGCGAGGGACGTGAAGAAGCGACCGGCCGCGGCGTCGTCATCATCGCCAATCGGTTGTTCCATCAGTTGGGACAGGAACTCAAAGGGAAGACCGTTGCCCTGCAGGGGTTCGGTAACGTCGGTCTCTACACCGCCAAGTTCTTGTTTGAACGGGGCGCGAAAATTGTCGCGATCACCGATGTCCGAGGTGGATGTGCAAACCCGAATGGACTGAACATTCCCAAGCTGGCGGAATACGCCAAATCGAACAACGGCGTGCAAGGTTTTCCCGAGTCGGAACCGCTCGACAACGAAGGCCTGTTCGCCACCAAGTGCGATCTACTGATCCCCGCCGCCTTGGGCGGACAACTCACCGCGAAAACCGCTCCGATCGTCCAAGCCAAATACATCGTCGAAGCCGCCAACGACCCGACGACGCCGGAAGCGGACGAGATCTTCCACGAACGCGGCATCCTGGTCGCACCAGATATTCTTGCCAACGCGGGTGGTGTGACGGTCAGCTACTTCGAGTGGGTTCAGAACCGCTCGGTCGTGCATTGGCCGCTGGAAGAAATCCGCGCCAAACTGGAACTGAAGATGACGGCGGCATTCGATGCCGTTTGGAAAATCGCCGAGGAGCGCAAAGTTCCGCTTCGCACCGCCGCCTATATTCTGGGGATCGGCCGCGTGGCGAAAGCCACGGAACTCGCCGGCGTCTCGTGACGAGCCCCCACTTAACCCAGATGAAAACCGGATGAAATCCGCAAACGAGCTCTCTGCTGATCAGCCGAGGGCTCGCTGTATTCCGATCACGACAGAATTCCCTGAACGACCTTTCCATGCACGTCGGTCAAGCGATAGTCGCGCCCGCTGTGACGATACGTCAAACGCTCGTGATCGAGCCCCATCAAATGCAGGATCGTCGCATGGAAGTCGTGCATATGCACGGGATCCTTCGCCACGTCGATCCCAAACTCGTCGGACTCGCCGTACGTGATCCCCGGTTTGACGCCCGCGCCTGCCAGCCACGATGAAAAGACCCAGTGATGATGATCGCGGCCTTTTGCCGTCCCGGATTCTTGAAACGGCGTGCGACCGAACTCGGTCGTCCACACCACCAGCGTGTCATCAAACATGCCGCGTCGTTTCAAATCACGTAACAACCCCGCGATCGGCTGGTCGACATTCTTCGCCAGCGGTGCATGCGTCGCCGTATCGCCGTGAGCGTCCCAGTTATTCGACGACCCCACATCAATCAGCTCAATAAACCGGACACCCCGTTCCGCCAGTCGGCGGGCAATCAGACACTGCCAGGCAAAGCCCGCCGTGCTGCCCCGCTCCAAGCCATAAAGCTGCAGGGTTTCGTCGGTCTCTTTCGTCAGATCAAATGCATCAGGAACCTCGGCTTGCATCCCGAACGCCGTCGAGTACGACTGAATGCGTGCAGTAAGCAAGGGATCAGCGGCACGCACTGCCAAATGGCGGTCATTCATCCGCGCCATCTGCGCGAGTTCCAATTCTTGCAGCCGACTGCTGGCAACACGCCGCTGCACATTGGGGACAGGTTCGGGCCCCGGAATGACACGCGTGCCTTGATGGGCGCCCGGCAAGAAATCACTCGCCCAGACTTGCCCTCCCGCATAGGGATTTTGGGGCGCGATGACGACGAACGACGGCAGATTGCGATTCATGGTCCCCAGGCCATAGCTGACCCACGATCCAATGCTCGGCCGCGCGAATGTGAATGACCCCGTATGCAGGCCCAGCGTCGCTTCGTAATGATTCGTGTGGTCCGATTTCATCGAGCGAATCACGCACAAATCATCGACGCATTCACCCATGTGCGGGAACAGCGAACTGACTTCCGTGCCGCATTTCCCATAACGAGAAAATTCAAATTGCGGTCGAGTCAGGCGCATTTTGAAATCGCCCTTTCGCCCCTGGAATTCATTCACGCTGACAGAGTTACCCGCTTCCTGATACAGCTTAGGCTTGGGGTCCCACGATTCGATGTGCGACACGCCGCCGCTCATGTACAGGAAAATCACACGCTTCGCTTTGGGCGCAAAATGCGTCGGCTTGGGCGCGAGCGGATCATCGGCCCGCGGCGAGCCCGCGTCCTCGGCCAGCAACTGTGAGACAATCCCTGGCAGAAGCAATGATCCACCAACCATGGATCGTAGCATTCCGCGGCGGGTTGGGTCGAAAGCTTTATGATCTTTCATCGTTGATTAATCCACATGCAGAAATTCATTGCTGCCAAACAAGGTCCGCACATACGCAGCCAACGCCCGCTCTTCGACTTTGTCCTGCCCCGCCGCCACCAGCTCCGTACGATACGCTTGCAGAAACTCGGTAGCGTCGGCTCGTTCATCACCGGTCGGCTGACGTCCCAACACCAACCTGACAGCACGTTCCACTTGTCCAGACTCGTCGGAGATCGCGGATCTCAAGCGTTCCGCAGACTTCCCGGCCTTGGCGTGAACAAACGGGTCATTCAGGAAAAACAGAGACTGCGTCGGCACGGTGGTGCTGGTTCGAATGGCCGTGGTCGTATTCGGGTCGGCACCATCGAACAATCCCAGGAACGGATGACGTTTCAGCCGCTGCGTCATCAGATAGATGCTACGTCGATCGTGGTCATACACGGCGTTGAACGGACCGTGTTGTGAATATCCCCAACTCGCTGGCGGAGGAAACGGATGCTCTTTGCCGGGCGTGGCGTCCAATTCGCCGCTGATTGCCAGAATGGAATCGCGAATCTCTTCGGCACTCAATCGCCGACGCGGGAACGAGGCGAGCCAATCTGGAGAAACCGCAGGGGATTCGTTCGAAGCACTGGCGTTCGTTCCCTGGGCGAGCGCGGCAACGGCCAGCGATCCCGCTTGTTGGTACGTTGCACTTCTCAGAATCAGACGATGCAGGTTTTTGATTGACCAACCGCCTCGCACGAATTCCTGGGCCAAATGATCGAGCAGCTCCGGATGAGTTGGCTTCAAACCACGAACACCGAAGTCATTCGAGGTTTTGACGAGCCCCGTTCCGAAATGATTTTGCCAGATACGATTGGCCATGACGCGCGAGGTCAGCGGGTTGTCGGCACGCGTAATCCACTGCGCCAGCTCCAGACGACCACTGCCCTTCGCTTCCGTCGGCAGCGTTCCCCCGCCGAGGACCTTGATGAACCCCCGTGACACTTCGGCCCCGGGTTGGTCGGGCTCGCCCCGGATCTGGATTCTCGCATTTCGCGGAGTCCCTTCGACGACTCCGTACGCCATCTCACACGGGCCTTCCGTAAAGAGCGTCGTCAGTTCCTGACGCGCGCTTTCCACGCCTTGATTGATTCCCTTGATGGCCGCACGGACTTCGACCACTTTGGTACGCCGTTCATCGTCCGGCCCGGCCGCCGCAATCGGTGAGGCATTCGTCGGCGACAATGACGTTTCGCTGATCGTGAAATTGTCCGCATGAAGCGAAGGTCGCACGCCTGGCCGATGGCCATAACTATCAATAAAGGTGTAGTCCAGATGGCCGTCCCATCCCGTCGCAAAGGCTCCCGTAAACTCCGTCCGATCGGTGAATGATGAGATCACACCGGAATAGGTTTTTTCTTTCAGATTCAGCGACAGCTGCAGCTGGTACCACTCACCAACGCGCAACGGGCGCACGACATCCCGCGCATCGCCACTTCGCCGCGTGATCTCGTGGCCATTGAAGAACAGCTCAACAGCCGCCGAGACCCCCGGTCCGTGCCCCAGATAGAACCGCCACGATCCCATTCCCCCCGCGGCATCGCTGGCACAACAAAAATCGACGCTCGCATACAACCGTTCGGTCGATTCAGGTTTCCAATCCGTCGCGAGAACCTGACCATAGCCATCGTATTCGCCGCGATTCGGCATCTGGATTCCACGCGAGCCGATCGAAAACAAATTCTGGAAGGGGCTTTGGGCGATCGCCGCGATCTTCACCACGCTGTTCGGTCCCGCTGTCCAAGGAACATCGGGCGCCGCATCCACCAGTTGAGATTCAAAGTCTCCGTCTTGCCCGGCCAGTTGCTTGAGCTGTTGCGTCAACCCCGCAAGATCGATCGCCGGAGCGGCCGGCGTGCCCGTCGACGTTGGAAACGGCGCGTCCTGTAGCGCCAGATTGTCGATTTCCAGGACGGGGAACTTGGAGTCCACCGCAGTCGCCGAATTCAACCCGATATAATCAATCGAACCCGACCAGTTCGTCGCGAATGGCTGCGCGGGAATGGCCAAGGTCTCGTTCGTCCCTTGTACGCGTCCCGAGAGCTCGCGCCGTTCAAGGTCCAACATCAACTGCAGACTCTGCCACTGATCCGGCTTGCTCGGACACACCAGCTCGGCTCGATCACCCGACTTCGCCAGGATCCCGTCTTTCGAAACCCAAAGCTCTGCGACAGCGTGCTGATCGGCGTCGCCGATCCAAACGCGGTGTTGGCCGGCCGACGCCGAGGCGATGCGGAAATCGAGATTCACGAAGAGCACCGCACAGTTTTCGCGCGTCCTCGACGGATGAATCGCCCGCCCCACGTGATACTCATTCCCGTTTTTCGACAGGTTCGTACCAAGCTTGCCCAACGGATAAACCCGTTTGAAGGGGCTTTGAGCCGACGCGGTGACCGAAATGTCACCGCTCCACGCCCATGGGCCGACGAGAACACCCTTGCTGCCCCCGGCGGCCGGTCCCTGCATTTCGAAATCACCGTCCAAGTCGTCGAGCGATCTGAGAATGGCCGGTGGGGCAGTCGGTGATTGTGCTGACAGCTTCCTCACCAGTTCGTCGACACGTTGATCGAAGGCGGTCCATTTCTGACGCGCGTCGCTCTGAGGCAACAGCGGCATCATGGCGCGTGAACGCTGCTTCTGCTCGGCCCCGGGAAAGGCATAGTTGCTACTCTCAAAAATCCCGTACAGGCCGTAATAATCCTGCAAGGAAACAGGATCGAACTTGTGATCGTGACAACGCGCACATCCCAGACTTAACCCCAGGACGCTTTGTCCCAAGGTGTCGATCGTGTCTTGAATCGTGAGATGGTGATAGTTTTCCGAATCGAATCCGAACCGCCGCGAGATCGCCAGGAAGCCGGTCGCCACGGCTCGTTCGGCATAGCGTTCACGCGGCCCCTGCTCTGCCAGAATGTCACCAGCAATTTGCTCACGCAAAAACTGGTCGTACGGTTTGTCGGCGTTGAACGAATCGATGACATAGTTTCGATAGCGCCAGGCGTCGCGAACCGGGTAGTCGGCGGTTTCTCCTGCGGTATCGGCATAGCGAACAACATCGAGCCAATGTCGTCCCCAGCGTTCGCCGTACGCGGACGACTTCAACAGACGCTCGATCACGGTCTCAAACGCCTGGGGTGACGAATCCTGAACAAAGGCGTCGATCTCATCCGGCGTGGGAGGCAGTCCCGTCAGATCAAACGTCACTCGCCGAATCAGCGTCAACTTGTCAGCTCGTGGCGCCGCGTGCACACCTGCGGATTCCAGTTTGGCCAACACAAAACGGTCGACACTCGTTTGTGGCCAGTTGGCATCCCGAACGGCGGGAAGCTCCGCATCACGGACTGGCTCGAAGGCCCAGTGTTGTTCAAATTCGAACGCCGCGGTCTTGGCGGGCCAAGCCGCACCAGCTGTCACCCAGGCCACAAAGTCGGCAATCTGGTCGGGGCGAAGCGTCTTGTCTTTCTCGGGCGGCATCGCCGAGACGCCGTCTTGATGCTTGATCGCCTGGATCAGCAAACTGTCATCCGGTTTGCCCGGTACGATCGCCGGACCCGAGTCCCCGCCCTTCAGCAACGCTTCGCGCGAATCGACATGCAGCGTGCCACCGGCTTTCAATCCGCCGTGACATCGAAAACAGGTCCCCGCAAGAACGGGACGAATCTTCGCCTCAAACAAGTCCGTCGCGTCGTCGGCAACGGCAAACTCACAACAGACGGCGCTGATGAGCAGAACAAGGAATCCCGTGCGACGATGGCGACGGCCCCCCGATCCTGGTCGTTCGCCCCAAACTGGTCGTTCGAAAGTCAAGAATGGCTCCTCTATCTTCCGCATCACATCCAGCCGCTAACAGTCTCGTGAAAAAATGGGGACTGGCTCCGCCAACACTCAAAGCTTCATACCACCAGAAAACGCCAAGGTGCCTGTCCCCTTTTTTTCACCCGATCAAGCAAGCCCCCCGACAATCATCTGCACCAACTTCAACGGACAGCATGAACGGTTGCACCCTTGCAGTAACTGCCCCTCCTGTTTTCACTCCGCGACCGACCATTCACTGTAGACAATCGACCGGGAATGCACAAACATTTTGTGATGCGTTCTCCGAAGTCTCAGAATTGGAATTCGCGCAAACCCGAGCCCTTTCGTCTCTGCGACTGAGCAACCTGCTGAACTCACGGGGGACTGGCTCCGCCCCAATGAAAAAACGACATCGCATCGAGACCCGTTCGGCGCCGAACGGCAGTCTTCGGATTTGTGAACGACCGATTGTGAAAGGGAATGGCACATGGCACCTCGAGTGTCGATCGACGAACGGATGCGTCAACTGCAAGCGACCAATCGCGAAGGAAACCTCGATCAGATTCGTGAGCTCGCGACGAAAAGTCTGAATGACAGCTGTCATCTGATCGTCGCGGAAGCCGCCAAAATCATCTGTGAACGCGCGTTCTCCAGCGAAATCACCGGGCTGATTGAAAAATGGAATGAACTGATCTCGCATTCCAATCCCATCAAGTCCGACAAAGGCTGCGTGGCCAAGACCGCGATTATCGAAGCACTGCGATTGCTGGATTGCGACGAACCCGACATCTATCTCGCCGGAATTCACTACCACCAGGTCGAACCGGCCTGGCCCCAAAGTCAAGATACGGCCGAAAATGTTCGCGCCAGCAGCGCCTTTGCGATCGCCATCTCAAGGCGAATCCGGATTGTCGACAAACTGAATGCCCTGGTCGATCTGCTGCAAGGTTCACGCAGTGATCGAATCCATGCGACGAAGGCGCTCCTCGAAACGGGAAACGAATCGGCCATCCCCGTGTTGCGCCAAAAACTCCATGCGGGCGATCCCGAAATCGAGGTTCTCGGCATCTGCATGTCGGGCCTGCTGGAATTGGCCGCGCTTCCGTCGATTCCGTTTATCGCCCAGTTCCTCGACAACCCGTCCGAACTGGTCGTTTGTGAAGCCGCAGCCGCCCTGGGGCAGTGCGGCCAACCTGCCGCCACTCAAGCCCTGATCGCCGTCTCAAAACGCTGCCGCGATCACGAAATCCAACGTTCGTTATTACTGAGTATCGGTCTCTCTCGCGATCCCGCGGCAATTGACTTTCTGATCTCACAACTCGAAAAAGAACGCTTTGCCGAGACCGTACTGGAAGCACTGAAACCCTCCTGCGTCTACGAAAGTACGCGAACGCGAGTTCGCCAGGCATTGGAAAAGATTGACGATTTCGAGTTATCCGAGACCTTCGATCGAATGTGCGGTGCAGATCGATAGAAAACCGCCTCTTGAAATAGCGGAGACTGGCTCAGGCCAGATTAAAAAGCGCCATGACATCGTCAACGCCAAGGTGCCTGTCCCCGTGACTTCAAGAGACTGATCGCTCCATCCAAAGACGCGCCCCTCAAGGAAACGACATCCGTGAAATACATTTTCGTCTGTTTCTGCCTGACACTGCTTCCTTCCATCGCACTGGCCGAGGGGTTGGAAAAGCTGCCGTACAACAATCCCGGCCTGGTCGTCGATCTGGGTGTAGGGCTTTGGGCCTGGCCAGTTCCCTGCGATGCCGACGGCGATGGTGATTTTGACTTGATCGTGTCGTGTCCCGACAAACCGTCGAACGGTGTCTGGTTGTTTGTGAATGACAGTGGCGACACCTCGAAACAGAAAATGCCGGTCTTTAAGCCCGCCAGAAAACTCAGTTCGACAGTCCACTACGTCATGCCAAGTTACGTGGACGGAAAACTACGAGTCCTCACGCCAGGTTTCGAATATCAAAACTTCGCACAAACCGGACTCGAGAAACGGACGCCACTACCGATCGCCGCAGATTTCTATAAACCCCAGTGGACGCAGCCCAAAGGTCCCAAGGTTCGTCACCGGCAATGGCGTTACGTCGATTATGACGGCGATGGAGCCCTCGATCTGATCACCGGCGTGGAAGATTGGAGCGAATACGGTTGGGACAACGCGTGGGATTCCGCGGGCCAATGGACAAACGGCCCCCTGCACGGATTCGTGCTGCTCCATCGAAATCAAGGCTCAACGGAAAAGCCCGAGTACTTTCCCCCCGTCACCGTCATGGCGGACGGGAAGCCTGTCGATACCTTTGGCTGCCCTTCCCCCAACTTCGCCGACTTTGATGGGGATGGCGATCTGGATCTGCTGTGCGGAGAATTTTTGGACGGGTTCACCTACTTCGAAAACATCGGCACTCGCCGCGAACCAAAGTATGCGAGTGGCCAGCGCGTGAAGCAGGCCGATGGCGCGCCGCTCAAGATGGATCTGGAAATGATCGTCCCCGTGGCCTTCGACTGGGACAAAGACGGCGATCTCGATCTGATCGTCGGTGACGAAGACGGTCGTGTCGCCTTCATCGAAAACGTCAGCCGCGCAGCATCCGCCGCAGGTGGCAAGTTCGAATTGGCGTTCGCACCGCCCAAGTACTTCCAGCAAGAGGCCGACACACTGAAGTGCGGCGCACTCGCCACGCCCTTCGGTGTCGACTGGGACGGCGATCAAGACCTCGACATCGTCTCCGGCAATACGTCGGGATACATCGAAATCTTCGAGAACCTGAGCGGCCCCAACGTGGCAAAACCAAAGTGGGCCGCTCCCCAGCGCCTGAAGGTCGATGGTCAGACATTTCGCATCATGGCCGGCCCGAACGGCAGCATCCAGGGCCCTGCCGAAGCGAAATGGGGTTACACCACGCTGAACGTCGCCGATTGGGATCAAGACGGCCTGCCAGACATCCTCCTCAATTCCATCCTGGGACGAGTCCAATGGTTGAAAAACGTGGGCACACGTCAATCACCGAAGTTCACGTCACTGCAACCGATCGAAGTCGAATGGCCCGATTCGCCCCCCAAACCGGCCTGGACCTGGTGGAACCCCACCGGCAAGGAACTCGTCACGCAGTGGCGCACGACGCCCGTCGTCTTCGATTTCGATCACGACGGCCTGCTCGACCTGGCGATGCTCGACCCCGAAGGCTTTTTCGTTTTCTTCCCCCGCGCCCGCCGTAACGACAAGCTGGCCCTTCTGCCTCCTGAGCGAGTCTTCGTCGACGCCGAGGACAAACCGCTTCGCTTTAACGAGCGAACGGCAGGCGGCAGCGGCCGCCGCAAACTCGCCGTGGTCGATTGGGACGGCGACGGCAAACTTGACCTGCTCTTGAATTCCTCGAACGCCGATCTCTATCGAGGCCTCGGTGAAGTCAACGGCCACTGGCAGTTCCAGCACGCGGGCACGCTCGCCAAGCAAAACATCGAAGGCCACGACGTCAGCCCCACGACAGTCGACTTCGACGGCAACGGCATCCCCGACTTCCTCGGCGGCGCCGAAGACGGCCGCTTCTACTTCATGCCAAACCCGAGACAGCCCTAAAAGCAGTTGAAACAACCATTTGGTTTTCCCTCGTTCCCAAGCTCCCGCTTGGGGACGCTCCTTCACCCGAGCTCCTCATCCTCAAGCAGAATCGATTTTCTCGTTACCAAGCTCCCGCTTGATAACGCCTCGTCAACTCACAGCTCAAAAACACCCAGACCTAAAAAGGTGTCAGGAACCTTTTTTACCTCCGCGCCGTGATGTACACAATGTTGTTGGACCACTCATCCGTTACTGAGTTGTGTCAGCGTCCTTTGGACGGCCATCAATTGCAAAAGTTCCGCTTGCATAAGTAGCGGGTTGCACGGAATTGGACATTGGGTTTCGACAAGTGAATCCCGATTCGAAACAGAGTTCGAGGCATAGCTTCGAGCCTGTATCGATCTGTAACGATGAGTTCCTGATTCTCTCTCGTCAAAAGGTCGGCGCCTCTCCTTCAATCATCGAGTATGCCTTGAAGGCAAGACGCGGGAGCGTCATGTGAACCAAGGTTTCGAAACCTGAATCTTATACCCTCTTTGAATTAATGACCTCGGAATTATGACAATTGAAACGGAGGGCTTGGCCGCCTCTCGATTCGCTGTATGAGGTGAGGGACGAGCCGCAACGCAGGAAAGATGTCTATGTTGACGGGATGCTTAGTGGCCGCCAAGATCATCTCAAATGGAACTCCCAAAAGGACATGTGATGGATCAAAGCACGTGGGATGACATCGCCCCCCAATTGGACGAAATTTCGGAGGAAATCGAACGGCTTCTGGCATCGGATGAAGCCGAGAAACTGCGAAGGCTGATTGCGAAATGTGGACAAACCATTTCCGAAGACGTGTCGGTCGATTTGAAATGCACCCTGTCAATCTTCGACCGGAATCGAGAATGCTCGTTAGCGTTGCTGAATCTAGGTTTGGGAGTTTCCGAATCGGGAGAGGTTTATCTCAGGTCCGGTGATTCGTCGGCTCATCGGTATGTGGTTGATGGAGAAATTGAGGTCGTACCGAACGACATTTGTCCCAACTCCTATCACGAATGGGGATTCAAATTCGAAAATCCGCAGTGCTCGCACTTCGACGCGGAACTTGGCGTGAATTGTTGAGCGATTTTGGACTCAGATGTCTGTCCCCATTGTGAAGAGGGGCAGATTTCGGCATCAAACCCGAATTGTGATTCGTGTGGGTACGTTGTAGATCCGAAGTTTGTGAAGTGGGGGTAAGCCAGGCGACTTGCCGTTCTGGCACGGGCGAGAACATCAAGCTGCCTTGGAAGATTGCTCGTTGTGGCTGGTACTCCTCTGAAGATACCAAAAATCGAATGCGTATTTTTTGGCCCTCGCCTCGATCAACCAACTTCTATGACACACTGTCCAATCGGCATCATTGTCATCAAAACAAGCGAGGCCCTCGCTGAGATTGTTCTGATGAAGAATTTACCAGATCTTTAATCTTCACTCGATGAGGTGCGCAAACTTTGTAGGTTCTGATAAATTCGTGTTGAAGATCAAATTATCGATCTTGTCGAGGGCAACATCAGTCGAACGTAGCCTTGCAGAAAACATGCCGTTTGCGAAAACGAATCAAAGACATCGCAGAAAACGTTCCTGGTCATCCGCCGCCTTTCAAAGTTGACGACACATGTCCATCGAAAGAACGCCTCTCGAACACGGAAATCGCGAATTGCGATACGATTTCCTGCGCGGCATGGCCTTGCTCGTTGTCCTTGTCGATCACATTGAAGATCAATCATTTCTGAAAGCCATCCGCCCCTGGATGCCAGTTTCCACCTGCTACTTCGACGGAGCCGAAGCGTTCGTCTTTCTGTCAGGCCTGGTCTTCGGACGGGCGTTTCAGCGGCACCTTCAACAGCGGGGGCTGCTCGCCTGTCAGCAGAAGGCCGTGCGACGGGCGATCAGTATCTACCTGACATATCTGGTGATGGCGTTGATCGTGATTGGAATGGGAGTTTGCTTTCGCAACTATTCATCACGGCTCGTCGAACGACTGAGCCTGACCGAGGGCGCCGTACAATGTGTCCGTTGGACACTGCCAATGTGTTACCAACCATGGGGATTCCCGATCCTGGCCGTTTATGCGGTCATTCTACCATTCATGCCGCTGTTGCTATGTTGGCGATTGCGAAGTGCCAAGACGGCTTGGATCATTCCTTTGGGTCTCTACGTTGCAACGCAAATGATACCCAATCTTCAGCTACCCAGATTCCCTTGGGGACGCGAGTGGATTTTCAATCCATTCGCCTGGCAATTTCTTTTTTTTATCGGCATGAGCGTCGGGACAACCCGAATTTTTGGGAAGATTAAAGAGATGCCTGACCAAACAGACGCGGATCGCGGTGCCGCATTTTGGACGAGCCAGGTTCCCAACCAGTTAATTCCACGTGATCGCGATTTGGCCAAGACATGGCAATCTGGTGAGACGGCACGCGAACCTGACTGTCGACGATCGCCCTCTCTGACGAGAGCATTCTTTTGGGGATCGCTTGCAATCCTGGTGGCTGGTCTGTTGATTCGCAATAACTTGATCGGCGCAATTCCTGGCGCGGCAGATTTTCAAAAGACTCTTGTTCATTTCTCGAACGAATGGAGTCACAAAACTCGAATCCAACCAATTCGGATTATTCATTTCATGAGTCTTGTCATCGTGCTTTCAGCGGTCCTTCCAGCGGCGTCTGCTAAGATCTGGCATAGTCGTCTTTTGGCTCCGGTGATCAAGTGCGGGCAGAATTCACTTGCGGTCTATTCATTCGGCTTGTTCTTGACGTTTTTGTCGATTGTTGTTTTCCGCCTGATAGGCGAGTCGCTGAGTACGATCTTGATGATCGAATTCGATTGTTGCGTTCTTTCCGTGGGGCTGGCGTATTTGCTGGACTGGTATCGACGAACTCGACAGAATCTGACTGAGAAATCGACTCAAAAATTTCAATCAATGGTAAGCCAATATCAATGAACTCCAGTCACTGGTTATTCGCCCGGTGTAGAGGACACAACCAATCGATCGCGGTCTGGGCAATTCTGTTCGTTCACGCCCTCTTGCTTGCAAGAATTGCGTATATCAATGCACCTGTCTTTGATGAGATTGCCCATCTTCCGGCGGGGCTCTCACACTGGAAATTCGGAAACTTCGACCTATATCGTGTCAATCCTCCGCTGATGCGGATGATTGCATCAACTCCGCTCTTGTTGATCAATCCACAGACGGACTGGAGTTCGATTTCAGACGGGCCCTATGCGCGACCAGAATTTGTCGTCGGCTCAAAGTTTATGAGGGCCAATGGGTATGAATCGTTTTGGCTGTTCAGCATCTGCCGTTGGGCTCAAATCCCGGTCTCCATGTTCGGTGGTTGGATCTGCTTTCGTTGGGCGCGAGAATTATTCGGACCGTCGTCAGGGTTTGTCGCATTGCTTCTTTGGTCCACATGCCCGAATGTCCTCGCTTGGGGATCGACAATCACACCCGATAACGGGGCGGCCGCGTTCGGCGTGGCCGCGGCGTATGCGTTCTGGCGCTGGCTGAAAACCCCTTCGTGGAGCGCGGCGTTGATTGCCGGTATCGCAATGGGTCTCGCCGAGTTGTCAAAATCGACCTGGATTATTCTCTTTCTGCTTTGGCCCGTTCTTTGGTTTGCTTGGCGGTGTTGCATTCGTACCGTGGTCGTTCCGAAACCGCGAGTCTTGCAGTTGGTTTGTCTGTGCCTATTGGGTCTTTACGTTTTAAATCTCGGTTACGGCCTTGATGGGAGTTTTCAGCGGCTGGGACAGTTCACTTTCATCAGCCAATCCCTGGGAGGTCCAGACGCTCACACAGCGCCAGGCAATCGGTTTCGCGATTCGTGGATCGGATCGATTCCGGTCCCGGTGCCCGCCAATTATCTTCGCGGGATCGATATCCAGAAATTCGACTTTGAAAAAGGCAAATGGTCGTATCTGCGCGGCGAACAGAAACTCGGCGGCTGGTGGTACTACTATTTGTACGCGCTGGCCGTCAAAACTCCGCTCGGCACTTTATTCCTCATGGGACTGACAATACTTCTCCTCGCAATTTCGCGTGGATATTCAGTGAAGTTTCGAGACGAAATCGTGCTGCTCATTCCCGCGTTGACAGTGCTGGCAGTTGTCAGTTCTCAAACGGGTTTCAACAGATATCTGCGGTATGTTCTGCCAGCACTTCCATTCCTGTTCATCTTTGCGAGCCAATCGGCGAAAGCGTTCGAACTGAAACAACGTTTGCCACGACTGCTCTGTGTGATCAGTACGATGATGGCAATCCTCGGCAGTCTGTTGGTATTTCCCCATTCCATGTCGTACTTCAACTTGGTTGCTGGCGGGCCGCTCGGCGGACCGAGACATCTTTTGGATGCCAACATTGATTGGGGCCAGGATCTGTTAGAGCTCAAAAGATTTGTCGACGCTCACCCAGAAGCGACCCCAATCAATTTGATCTACTTCGGGTTCGCGGATCAAAAACTCGCAGGATTTCGAGCCGAGCCACAGTCGACGCTAGATAACACAGTGACGCGCCCCAACTTGACTCCAGGATGGTATGCAATCAGTGTCAATCATCTGTATGGCTATCGGCACTACGAAAACGACCAACCGACATGGACCCGATTTCAACACATCGCTCCCGACATGATGGCCGGTTATTCGATCTATTTGTATCACATGACCGCCGAACGCCTTGACCGGCTCAATCAACAATGATCGTCTCCGCAGCCAGTTGCTCAATCATTTTGGCTCGCAGACCAATTTGATCTTTCGACTCCTGTCACCTGCTTGCGACACAAACGTCGAAAATTTCTAATCGCCCGGACGGCCACTGCCGTGCATTGATGCTCCACTTCGGCTTGGATGTCCGTCATTCAACCCAAGTCAGACCAATGGGAAAGACTCGGGAGAAGCCCGTTTATTTTCTGTCCAACCTCCCAGCCCAGGTCAAGAATCTCGCCAAGCTCATCCGTCAGCACCGGAGCATCGAAATTCGATTGCACTGAATTCGAGGGGTAACGCTCACAGAAGACGCCAATCGAATCCGCAAGGAGCAAGCACCGCAGACAATCGCGATACTGCGACGCTTGGCTGTGTCCATCTTGTCGAAGGACTCGTCGGTTAAAGAAAATGGCCGAAGCAAGCGATACCGCCCCACCAGTCTGTTGAAGTCATTGGGACTGGCTCCGGCCAGCTTAAAAAAACACGACGTCGTCAACGCCAAGGTGCCTGCCCTCCCCCCCCCTACTTCAACAGCAGCCCCTTAACAGACGTCCTCAAGAGCATTTTGGCTCATTTTGCAGGGAAATAAGACCGAATGCCGTGGCCTTGCTGAGACGGCATTCATCAATTGTCCGCGGGCCTGAATCATACAACGATCACCGGGTCAACTCGTACGTCAATGTCGTCGAGACGTGAGCATGACGCCGACCGGCGATGTCAGTCAACGGGGCGAACGCACTTGTACCGGAAAGCCAATCACGTCGATCACGTTGGGATCGTTCTGTTCGACCTCGCAGGTCACCAGATATGTTTGAGCGGCGTCCTTCGTTGTGCTGTCGATTTGAATGCGAATTGAACCATCCTCCAATTGAGAATGGCTAAACAGAAGCCCTTCGGGGCTCGACTTGATACTTTTTAAAGCCATTTTGTGACCGATAGAAGGAACTGCGCTCGCAATTTCCACGCTGGCCGATTCGCCTGACGTTATCGGTTCCTGTATCGACGATTTCAGTTTTGCCATCGGCTTCCGAGTGACAACAACAGCAACCTTGATCGGTTCGTCATTCGGGAGCAACTCCTTAAACAATGACAATTGACAGGTCGTTCGCCCTTTCTGTAGCGCAGACCGTGATGCTTCATTCCTCAATACGGAAACGACAACTTCCGCCAACGAGTCCTGGAAGGCGGCATCATTCGGTAGCACGTTCACCTTGGATTCCAACCAATCCGTACCGGTCTTCGATCGAAGCGCTGCCACGGAATCAGCATCGCCAGTGACGACGAATTTGAATTGAGGAGCTTCGGGCTCTTGGTTGGCTGGCAAAAATAAGGAAGTTGCGTCAACTTCAATTTTCTTGGGCGAAACAAAGATCCCATGAACTTGCTGGGCATCAACACCCGTACCCGTAATAAATAGATTTGTATTGTCGCCGCCAGTCAATTTCGCTTTCACAGTCTTTGTCTGTTTTCCAGACGTCCAACCAAGAACAGAGACCTTAAAAGAAATCGTCTTTTTCTCATTGGCGCCAATCAACCCGCACGTCCAATTGGGTGTTGTGCAGCCACACGACGTCAGAATTTCGTCGACGATCACCGGCGACGCGGAATGGTTCACGAGTTCGGCATCGACCGTACGGATCGCAGTATCGCTGGGATGGATTTCACCCAGGTCGATCACACTCTGATCAAACCGGACATCGATTTTTCGTTGAGGTCGCCGCGGATTTTGAGAGACGAACGCGACCACACCGTTGGTTTCTTTCAGTTTTGCATCGGTAATTGCCTGATCAAGCCCCGCAACTAAAGTTGGAACGTCGACAGCGAGTAACTCGTTCGTCTTCGCATGCTTGACCCCGACAAGATAGTGTCCCCTTCCATTCTTAAGAGTGACGGGTATCAGCGCCAGATAGCCACGATCGACCATTCTTGTCACGTCACGAACGGTAACACCCTTTCTCGGATGGCATTCAAGGCCATATGCCTCGAGGACGGAAACGATTTCAGACATTGGAATCCCGCGGTCGTCGGGATGAAACGATGCATCCAGAGCATTCAGCGAATAATTCAGATCAAAATGTCGGAGAATGAAGAGCGTCGAGAGCATTCCGCACTGGGTGGTGTATTGAGACTCATGCCCGATTGACATGTTACTTTTCTGATCCTGAAGCGGTCCCGCGGCCGATGCCTCTGAACAGATCCCCAGCACCAAAAGCAGACCCGCCACACTGCGTTTCGAGCGTCGCCACAGGAAAATCAACAGCGCGAAAACGAGAACGCCGTTAATGCCCAACAGGAGTAGAAATCCTGATTTTTTTGTTTCCACAAGTTCGGTCTTCGGAGATGCGTTCAGGCCCTGACTCTCCATAAATGCACGGACAGCCTTGTCATCGTCGACGGCACTTTCGCCCGCGATATAAGTTCTTTGTCGAGTATGATCGGTGACTTCCGTCCCTTTGGGAAACGACAACTTGAAATCCGCATCCGATAATTTTGGATTGATCTCGACATCCCGATATCGCCACTCACCGTCGATGCCACCTTTGCCAAGGGGAAGCGTCACCAAAACCACTCGGGACGGAAACTTGGCATCGGGTGAATCATATTCATAGAACGCTTTTCGTCGTGGGCGCCATTTAGGATAACATTCCCAAAAGACCGTCATCGGCCTGCCACGAATCGGGTCGTATGTCAGCGTCCACTTATAGGGAACCGCTCGCTTTTCGTTGTCGCAAACGACAATGATCTCCCAAAGCCCATCATCCAGAGCATTCACCGACACGGTGTCGTCGGGGTCCGTCTTGTCGCGGATAAACTCCGACAACTTTTGAGGTATTTCGAATTCGGGCCATATGAATGGGGCCGCCCAGATCATCCCTGTGGCCAATCCCTGCATCTTGAGATAGCCGATCCCTTGCATCATTCGATCTTCATCGGCCGCAGTTGCGATAAACCCTTGTCGGTTTCCCTGATGAAGCTTTGTCTCTAAGTCAGGAATCGCAGGTGGTGCCCCCGACTCCGTCAAGACGTGACGATACCAATGCTGGAAAACCTTTCCATCATTCGCATATTCATCAAGCGAACTCTGGAATCCTTTCGCCTTATCTGGAGTGTTACCAGGAAATATCGCGTACGAAACTCGCGACGAATGACAAAAGAAACGTCTGCCATCAAAATCAAATTTCGTCAAAGAGGAATTCCGGTCCTCGAATTCGACGCGAAATTTTGACAAATCATCAATTGATTCGAATTCGCCGGTCTTGAAATCGCAATGAAATTGAACCGACTGGATTTCGGCCTCGTGGCGCGAAACGACCGCCAGAGCCTGCTCGATTTCAACTGCAAATAATGTCGTGTTTAAATCCGTCAGCACAATCAGGCAAATAACAAGACCACAACGAGTCACATTGAATGCTCTCATGATGACAATCCTCTTGATAAACCCATTGCCGCAGTCCCTGGATTTGTCCAATCCGCGATCGAGCCTGGCGCGACATCGAGAGACTGAAATGCCAAGCCTCATGAGATCTGACCAAGCAACACACATCCATTGATTTGACAGAAACGAGATGATTTGGAGCCGGAATCAACGAAAGATCGTCCGTTGTGTCCGCACAAGAATTTGGCCCGACAACATCAAGGGCACCGAGATCCCTGCCGGGGCGAATACGCCGAAATGCATGGCATACGCTTTTGATAAGCAGCCTTGTCATGACACACAACGGACGAAACTCTGACCAGAACATTTTTGAAACGACGGCCTTCAGGTCGTCACCTCGCCATTGACGTCAATGGCAGGCGAAGCACCCCGACGTCTCCGCGATCAACAAACAGTTCGCGTACCGATCGCAACGGGTCCCCCAATAATCGCCCCGCTGCAATCACAACCAGCACGCCCTTGTGCACAAGAGTTTGTCAGGTTGCAACAGGTTTGAACCGGAGCTGCGACGCACTGGACGGCCGAACCGCCCGCCACACACGTTTGATTCACCGCGCCGGAACAAGTATTCGCAACCCCGCCCACAGCCCCAGCAACGCAGTTTGCGGCAGGGATAGGACACACGCCGGCCTGAGCAGCTGGGCAAGCCTGCGTCGCGGTACAAGCCGCGCCATTCGTGCAAGAAAAACCAACTTGTGCGCCGCGAATGCTCGCCAGAACCTGCGCGTCAGCATGGGTCCCCGGCAGTTCGCCGCTTGCCCCCCCCGACGCGACCATGGCACTTGAAGCGATGACAGCGATGACCACAGACATTAAACCGATCGGCTTCCAGTCTTGACTCGAAAACACCATTGCCTTGTCCTCCTCATCTTGGAATCGATGCACTGAAATGTCACAACGGCACTTCAAACTCGCCAAAAACGAACGTTTTGGCGAAAATCAAACATACGGAGAGCCCAACGTCCTGTCAATCGCTTCGCGGCAACCCGCAACACGCCCTCCATCCAAATGCAATACTGCTCATTGACGACAAATCGACTTAAACTCTAAATCCGTGATTGTTGTCAGAATTCGCTGAAAAAAAGGCTCATTTCGTTCGCCAATACGTCGTCATCCCGACATTCTGCGGCGTGGATTCTTCGCTGCAAATCGCAACTTTCCGGCAAACCGGCAATGTTGAATTTCAATCAAACCACACCGTGCTGTGTCGGGAATCTCGCAGAGACTGTATTGTTCTTCATCATCTGCATGGTGCCTCGGCATTTTTTGGTGCTCACGCTTGGATTCCCGCAACATGAAGCAGACCGACTTCACGCCAATGAACGACGTCAGATCCGGCGAAGAAGCGGACAGAAGCTCTGCTGCGACCCCACCTGCCAAGCACAACGTTTCGGCGTTCATTCTGCCGATTTTGCTGGGAGTTCACGCAGCTTGCCTGATGTGGATCGCTGTCGTTAACAGCCCAGGAGTTGATGAACCGGCACACCTTGTGGCCGGTCTTAGCCACTGGCAATTCAGCCGCTTTGACCTCTACCGCGTGAACCCGCCTTTGGTTCGAATGATTGCCTCAGCACCAATATTGCTCACGTCCGCAAAACAAGATTGGTCGCATTGGAGCAAACTAGCCCCGCAGTCAAGAGACGAGTTCCCAGTAGGAAAGGATTTCGTGACGTGCAATGGGCCGGCCGCATTTTGGTATCTGACAGTCGCCCGCTGGACCTGCATTCCGCTGTGCCTGCTTGGAATGTACCTCGCGTATCAATGGTCGACGGAACTCTACGGAGTAACTGCCGGAATCCTGTCGGCGACGTTTTACTGCGGCTGCCCCAACATGATTGCCTGGGGCGCCTGTATCACCCCTGACGCGGGCTGCGCTTCACTTGGCCTCCTGTCGGCATACGCCTATCGGAAATGGATGCGCGATCCAAGCTGGCTGAACGCTGTGTATGCGGGACTGGCACTGGGCCTGGCCGAGTTGTCGAAAATGTCTTGGATTATTCTGTTTGCCATATGGCCAACACTCTGGGCACTCCACAGAGTGTTTCACAATTCAAGAAATGAACCAGCGCCTCAGCCGGGCCGTACGACAAAAGAATTGCACCAAATTGCCTTGGGCTCCGGCATCAGCCAAACCGCCTTCTCGAAGCCATTACCCGCAATACAGCTTGTCCTGATCCTTGCGATGGGACTCTATGTCCTCAATCTGGGCTACGGATTTCGCGGCACCTGGACGCCATTGGGGAAATTTCAGTTTGTCAGCCAAAGCTTAAGCGGAGAGAACCATCCGGATGAAGGCGCCAATCGATTCTCGAATACCTGGGCCGGGGTCATCCCAGTACCGTTTCCGGAAGACTATGTACGAGGATTTGACATTCAGAAATATGAATTTGAGCAACGTAGACCTTCGTATCTGTTCGGCGTCCTGCGAGATCAAGGGTGGTGGTACTACTATGCCTGTGCATTTGTCCTGAAGACTCCGGTTGCGACAATCGCCATTTTTCTTTGGTCTTCGATGGCGATGTTACTATGGAAGCAATTCCGATCCGGATGGGAAAACGAATTGTTACTACTCTTGCCGCCAATCTCACTATTCGCACTCGTGAGCTCTCAAACCGGAATCAATGAGTATCTTCGCTATGCAATTCCGGTGCTTCCATTCGTTTTCATCCACACGAGCCGTGTGGCAACCTCAATTGGCCGCCATCGCAGAACTCGAATTCGGATTGTAGCGGCGGCGTGCCTTTTCGCCGCCACGGAAAGCGCAATGGTGTTTCCGCATCAGATTTCATTTTTCAACATCGCGGCGGGAGGCCCCACCGGGGGCTCACGATACCTTTTGGGCGCCAATATCGATTGGTGCCAGGATTTGTTTTTTCTGAGAAGGTGGCTCGACAGCCATCCGAGCTCCACACCTCTTCACCTCGCCTATGTCGGCGATGGCGACGTTGATCCAAAACTCGCGGGGATTGATGCGATCCCTGCCCCAGGCTTCCTGACACCCGATGATTCGCCGACTGTGAGAAATGCCGACTTATCGGGCCCGTGTCCGGGCTGGTTCGCCATCAGCATTGGCCAGGTCAAAGGATACGTTGACACACGATTTTCAAAACCACGGTTTACCTATTTCCAACGCCTTCAGCCAGTGGCATCGGCGGGCTATTCGATCTTAATTTATCACCTGACGCCCGAGCAGGCCGAGACATTGAGACGGGATCTTGGCTTCCCGCCAAGTCGGACGGAATGAGGAACAGTGATCGTCAGCCCAAGCGAGGGCCCCGTCGTGTGGCCAAGCACCATCCCCGTGGCCAGTGAGGTCAAAGCGACCGCACGCAGGATCGGAAAGCCGAGCCCTTCGGCTTGCATGCTGGACTGCGGATACTCCGCCTGGTTTTCCTCGGTGTCCGGCATGGAATGGGTCGTGCCATCCACGACCAGGGCTCGAAAGCCTTTCCACCGCCACTCCTCAGGGATCGATGCCTCACATCGTTCCGCGACGCTTTCGATCAGACGTTGGGCGACGCCTTCCGGTACGTTCGCACGGGCACGGCTGTAAGCGCCGGTATTGGTCGACGAGACGTCATGCCCCAGCAGCGCGTGATAGACCGCAACCCGCTGGACAGCGGCCCGGCAAGATCGTTGAACGCCGCCAAACAACGCTTGCGACACCATCGCCCACAACGTCACTCCGCTGGTATAGACGAGTCCAACGTCGTTTGCAGAGGCGGCCGTCTCGTGATTCGATTCGGCGTCGTTGAACGACACGCCTTCGTCTTCGAAGGCCTGCTCAATCTGTTCAACACTCAGGGCATCGGCTAATGGCAAGCCGTCACGCTGCAATAGAGAACGCATCACTAAATCAATTGATCTATCCGCGCTGCGAGCAGTCCATGTAAAAGACATGAGGCCTTCCTTGGTCCAAGCTTGCCGGCAACGCCCAAGAAAGGTCTCACATAAAGCGAAATATTAGGACAAAATGGTCTCACAACCAAGTCGAATTCCCGATTTTCGCCTTCAATCCAAAACTCACACTCCACGACAACGCATGCACCGCGCGCGGGTCCTATCGTTCTGCGCGGACGATGACAACAACAATTGCGGCAGTGCCATTCGTTATCGCGGTAGGGACGGTCATTGCTGACCGCCCCCCGCACAGATCCGTACGTGCAGCACTACTGCATACGGCTCTTACCTTGAATAAAGACGAGCGAACCTCACGTGGGGATAGGGATGCAGGATTTTC
>NZ_JH636435.1:2869652-2871992 GCF_000255655.1 Schlesneria paludicola DSM 18645
ACTTCCCGGTGGCGTGCATGTCGGCAATGTGGCATCTCGCCTTCTCCGACCGATCCGCGCCCAAGGGCGTGGATGCCGCCGGGATCTCCCAGCTTCCGTGAGGAATGTTTCCGACCGTGCGTGTGGTCCTAGACTCCGTGGGGGTCACGTCGGACTCGCCATTGACGTTCGTCATGACTATTGCCTTCCCCTTGTCAGGACAAGGTCGGCCACCACAAAATGATGTTTTCGGAGCTCAATACACAGCCCGGTCTTTCCTCTGTGAACGCTTCGCCATGCCAGTTGCCTGGCACAACGCATCACTCGAGGCCAAGGCGATTGGCTAGATCTTACCTTGTACGAAACTCGCATTCGCTACGCTCCTCCGGCTTCTGCTGGCGCACCCTGACCCCTTTGATTTGCCCAGCAGCTTTTTGGAATACGCTTCGGCAGGTTGGTCTGGGAAGTTTCTCGATGAATGGTGCAATCGAACGATGCGGTCTCGTCTGAAACCGACGAAGCGAGTTGCTCGCATGCTACCAAACCATCGCAACTTAATTCCCAACTGGTTCCGAGCGCAGGGAGCGACTTCCGCAGGAGTCGTTGAGGGATTCAACAATAAGGCGTAACTTACTACCACAAAAGCTTATGGCTTTCGAACCTATGAAGCGATCGAAATCGCTTTGAATCATCAACTTGGAAAGCTGCCAGCACCAGAATTCACCCACAGATTCTGGTGAAGAGGCAAAAACAACCAAACTCAAGTCTTCATTCCAACTCTAACAACACCCCGTTCAACGCCGCCTTCATCGCATTGCGCATTATCTCATTGTCCATGATAGCCAGCGACTCTTCAACAATTTGCTGTGCGTGGTCGTGATTTCCGTTTAAGGCCAATATCGTCACGACCTGAGCGACTTCTGAAATAAGCCAAAACTTCGAAGTGGGGAGACCGTCTCCACCGTCAGGCGGATCGAGGGGACGAAGTAGACTGACACCGCTCGTGACCATTGACATCCGCCTTTCTGGGTGAAGAAATTCCATGCATACTGCAGTCATCCTGGCCTCAATCAAAAGTCTTTCTACTAGATGATAAATCTGCTGTGCAGATGAAGGGTCCTTCGAGCGAACCAGCAGAAAGAGTTTTACCGTTTGCTCTGATTCGCCAAGCAACTTATTGATTGCATAGATATCGTGAAATAGCTCAAACGGAAACTCAGCATCCAAGAACCGACTCGTTGTGCTGTTACGAGTGTCAACAAGTGCCTTACGAGCCAGCGGGTAAACCTCTGCAAGCGCTTTCCAATGTAAAAGTGCAACGGAAAGACGAATTCCATAGAACTCGGAAGAATCGTGAGAATGATGATGAAACCAAAGCAGCTTCGAAAGTGCTGCGGAATACTCTCCGATGCGAATTTCGGCAATCGCCGCATAAAGAACGGAAGTCAGCGGAGATTTTGTTACGTCGTATTCTGTGTGTTCTTCATTCACGATTGTTACCTTCGACGGTATTGCCATTGTTTAGGTCGGCAGTTACACGGCGGCTTCGGGAATACTATTCTAGTATTTGTTAGCCCAACGATTAAATTGTGTTGCTCGCAATTTGCGACGATTACGCCACACACGGAAACTCCCAAAGCGGCTTCTCCATGGCAGCCAGCTTCCTCTACTAAGGTTACAGCCCTTAGCATGCAGGTTGCAAATCTCTCTGCAACTGCAAGCCCACAAACTCTCCCCATCGCGACGCAATCCCACAATGCTCCACTTAAGCCAGTCGGATCCGTTTTATCAGCACGAACCAGGCAGCGTACAAATTCGGGCCGTCTACGTACCCCAATGGATCTCGCTGAAACCAGTTTCCGAGAAAAGAATCGTAGGCGCGATTTCTCACAACAACCAGTTGCGTTTCGCCCTCATAGCGATAGCCACAAAAGAGTGTTTCCCAACTGGGAAAACAAAGGGGTCAGGACTCATTGAATTCTGTTTGACGGGCTGTTATCTTCTCTTTCATGCCACGGCCACCCCGCGCCGATGAAGCTGGCGGACTGTACCATGCCTTGAACCGAGGCAATGGACGGCAGGAGATTTTCCATAAATCCGAGGACTTTGCCGCATTTGAGCGAGTTCTTGCGGAAGGGTTAACTTCTTATGATGTCACGCTCTTTTGCTTCCAACTCATGCCCAATCATTGGCATCTTGTCCTGCGTCCGAACGCTGATGGTGAGCTAAGTCGGTTCATGCGCTGGATCACCGCGACGCACACGATGCGTTACCGGGCTCATGACCGCACCTCGGGCGAAGGGCATGTTTACCAGGGACGATTTAAAAGCTTTCCAATTCAGGATGATGCGCATTTTCTGA
>NZ_JH636435.1:2872603-2948088 GCF_000255655.1 Schlesneria paludicola DSM 18645
GACCTGGACGACCACAACCTGAGCAGATCGGGCGACTGTTTCGGCGGCTCTGAATACTGACCTCGATCGCCAAATCGTCTCCTTTCCCGCAAAATGCGATGGTTCCATAGACAAATGACTTGTGTTTCTCGACGTGGTTGAGGATCGTTTTCAGTTGCATCCTGTGTGTCCCGGTGACGTTTTAAGTGTGGTAACTCAAATCGTAACCGCTGGATCACAGGATGCATTCCTTCTATCAAAGGATTCGCTCAGCCCCTTCCGCCATCGCCTTCGCATCGCCCTCACACCTGCAGTGGCGATCGAAGGCGATGGCGGAAGGGGCGACACCCTTTTGCCGAACCTGAGCGCAGCTCATCTTCAAACGATCCTTACTCACCCACAGAAACTGGTGACGAACCACTTCTTTTAAGATCAAGAAATCAATACGCACCTGCGTACGCAATCTTACATCGTTTTAACGTGAATGTGCTTAACGTGAATGAATCTTCGGAAATTGATAATCATAGGCAAGCATCCTACCGCCGATCTGGGATGTCGCGTGTGTGTTTGGGGGCGTATGTCTTATACGAGAGCAGTTTGTACGCTGCAATGCTTGTGAATCCCAACGCTGGATACTTCTATCCATTATGTGCGACCCTCATGTTGATTGGCGAATTGATGCGTTGTCCATATATATTCTGGGGGCCATATTTAATGTCTCCGTTTATAGGCCTTGCGCTCGTTGTCAACGGTGTGGCAAAACTTTCGGCTGGGGGACGCATTAAGAAAACATCACAATAGAAAACTCTCGGCAAGACCACTTGAGAGCCGCAGAGCGATTGCTCACTAGCCGGGTGGCGTTATTGTGGGCTATCGAATACACAATCTAATGGATCTCGAGGGATTGTGAGGCATGTTTACTTGCCATTGCGCAACGCAGATGGTAGTCACTCTTGTTCCCTTTCGAAACTGGCCAAGACGCTCTCGATTGAGTCAGTTGAGCGGCGGCGGGGTGGGGAAAACAAAGGGGTCAGGACTCATTGAATTCTGTTTGACGGGCTGTTATCTTCTCTTTCATGCCACGATCACCCCGCGCCGATGAAGCTGGCGGACTGTACCATGCCTTGAACCGAGGCAATGGACGGCAGGAGATTTTCCATAAATCCGAGGACTTTGCCGCATTTGAGCGAGTTCTTGCGGAAGGGTTAGCTTCTTATGATGTCACGCTCTTTTGCTTCCAACTCATGCCCAATCATTGGCATCTTGTCCTGCGTCCGAACGCTGATGGTGAGCTAAGTCGGTTCATGCGCTGGATCACCGCGACGCACACGATGCGTTACCGGGCTCATTACCGCACCTCGGGCGAAGGGCATGTTTACCAGGGACGATTTAAAAGCTTTCCAATTCAGGATGATGCGCATTTTCTGACGGTTTGCCGTTACGTCGAGCGGAATGCTGTTCGAGCTGGGCTAGTCAAGCAGGCGGAGGACTGGAGATGGGGTTCACTTTGGCGATGGATGCAACCGGCTGACCCCGATCCGGCATTGTTGTCGCCGTGGCCAATCCCTCGGTCACCCAATTGGGTCCATCGGGTCAACGAGCCTTTGACGGAGCAGCAACTTTCTGCCATCCGCAAATCCGCTCAGAAAGGCAGCCCACACGGATCGCTCGAATGGATCGAACAGACCGCCGTACGGCTGGGTTTGGCCTCGACTCTCAGAAATCGAGGTCGGCAAAGAATCCACTTTCCAGAAATCGACGACCAAAACACCAACATTGAGTCCTGACCCCTTTGATTTGCCCTGGAACACGACTCGTCATTTAAAAACTACGTATTCTTGAGCTTTGCCTGCGTCTTACGTGCCAGGATCAAATGTTCATTAGAGCTTAAGAACCACGTTCTGGATAAGATCAACTACGAAATCTTCGGCAGTAAGTTGTGTGATAATAACCCCCGAAGGGTGAGCAGCAATATTTCTCCGATCAAGCTTTTCTTTCATAATCTTATGAACGCTTCCTGAAATCACGTTTGCCGATTTTGCCACCTGAAGGACTTGTGACTCCTTCAGGCATTCAAAGTCGTCACGCACAGCCACGGCTTGAATATCGGCTTTGGGGTACGACTTCGGTAGTTGGGAATTAAAGTGTGCGAGGTGAGCGTTCAATATCAAGTTGCACAAATGGTCGTAAGCGACATTCCATGTCATAACTACAGTCGCTCTAAAGGCACCGTTGCGAAAGCATATTAATGCTTCTTCAAGATATGTACGTTCGGAGAGGATTGAAATTCGGCTCGGAAGGGTCTGTAGAAGTGAATGCACCGCGACAGTGGTTGCCCTCTGACCCAGTTTTGCCTCTAATTTGATAATCGCTTGGCGACTCAATTCGTAGACGTTGCCACGCCGATGCAGAAATGCAGGCTTCTGATCGGTGAGGGACTTTAAAAACGGACCGATTGACGAAGGCTTCGAACATAGCGAATCGTCAAAACACTTCGCTATATCTGATGCAGAAAACCTATGTTTTCCGGCGTGACTGGTTAAATACCAACAATACCTCTTTATCTTTTCGGTGAAATTTAGTCGCTCGAATCCGGAGACTGATGCAACGAACTCTGACACCGTCATTCGTTGTTCTCCATGATTTTCATCACTACATTCTCCCCAATGTGGTTGATCTTGTAGTGCCCTTGTTCGTCACCTTTGTCAAACCACTCTTCCTTGCTCTTCAAGACGCGAAGCGGTTGAACAGCGTCCTTCGGTGTTGGCCAGTTCATATGCCGGAAACAGGTGTGAATATGATCCATCGACACTTCTGCGATTTGATGGTACTTTTTAAGCCAATAAGCGGCAAGTAGGTACCTTTTGTTAACGGCCTCAGGAGCGTACTGATTCATAAAATCAGCCAACGGGTCATCACCGCTGAGCTGAAGGTCGAGTATCACCGGTGACCTGGCTTTGCTTCGTCTCGCGGCCTTTATATTGGTCGAAGTTGGGCTGGGTTCCTCCACAACTTCTGAGTACTCCGCTTCATCGCTAACACTCTCATCGTCGTTCCGAGGGAGTGTTGTAGTCTGTGCGATATTCGCAATAGGACGTTGCGGACTAGGGAGGGCTCTTGAAAGTGCCGCTGAGACAGTCTTTAGGCCCTCTTGTAGAGTCGCATCATCACCTTCGAATTGAAAAACCATTACCGTCATTTTACTTTGGGATGTAAACTGTGGTTTCTGTTTGGCCATTGTCGGGTTTCTCTTTGACGCGAAGATTGACATCGGGTATTACCGCTGAACGCACTGCCTCTAAGTCGCACTCCGAAGTGCGGCAGAATGAGCCAGTGGCTGTGGGATTGTATCAAATTCGCCCTCAATTGGGAGTGTGGTCAATCAATATTACATCCAGTCTGCGGTGAACCTTTTCGAATCTCCGGCTTCATAATGCCAGTTCAGGCCGCTTCGTTTTGTCCGGACTTGGAGCTTAGTGTTTGCCGATGGAAAACTTGGCTGGAGAATTCTGCGATGCATTGCAATACGTTGACCTTGATCTGGTCGTCATTTTGAAAGTGCATTTGTTCATCGAAGAGCGGCTCAATTCAATTCTTGAAAGGTTCGTGTTCCACCCGGAATATCTCACGAAAATGCGGTTGTCGTTTGCCGACAAGGTTTTATTTGCGAGAGCCATTTCGCTCGATGAGCACGATGGCGAGATCTGGAACCTCATCAACAGTATTAATCGACTTCGGAATGACTGTGCCCACAAAACGGGGTCTCCTGAGCGGGACAAAAAAATTGATGACGTCTTGAATATGTTCGCCCCTTTGGACAAAAAAACGATCGGCCAGGCGGAAGATCAAGAGCTGCCGAAACACGTGTCACTGGCGAATGCGGGAGCTTTATGTGCTGGCTTCCTCCATGGTTTGGAACTAGAGATTGAGCGGTTTCGTTCGGTTTTGAAGATAATGGATCGCGTTTGGAATCCGCATCGACACGTGACCACAGACATTTCTGATGAGTCATTGAAGAGCGGGGCATGATTTAGAGAGCATTTCATAACCGCCTCATTGTAATGAGCGCGCAGGCAAGATGAATCCATCCCGTAAATCGAGCCAGTGTGGTTTCGTAGCGGACGACAGTACGACGGAAATTATGGAACCAGCTATGGGTTCGCTCGACTACGAATCGTCGGCGATATCTGCGACAGGCACGCCCGTCTTGAGTGGGCGGCTTCTTACGGCTTTTACGATGCGGGCAAACCAACTCGATGCCGCGTTCGTTCAGTACTCGATTGCGAAGTGGATCACTATCCGCCGCACGGTCATAGATGAGATGTTCGGGGACTTGATGTGGAATCTGAAGCCGATCCAGCGTTGGCTCGATCAACTTCACTTCGTTGTGATTGGCACTGGTCAGATGGACGGCGAGAGGAGTTCCGTTCGAATCGACAACATCGACAATCTTGGTTCCCTTGCCACATTTCGTTTTGCCAACTCCGTCTCCCCCCTTTTGGCTCGTGCGAACCAAGCGTCCGCCGCAGCCTCCGACCAATCGATTTTGCCACGCTCCTGCAATTCGTGCAGGAGTTCGAACCAAAGCCCTTCGAAGATGCCCATTCGAGTCCATTCATCGAAGCGCCGCCAGCACGTGCTCGGGGATGGAAAGCACTTTGGTAACTTTGACCACTGGCAACCTGTAATAAGTACATACAAGATTCCCTCCAAACACGCGCGTGACGAGTGGAAAGGGCGCCCACCGCGAGGTTGCTCCTCGGGGGCGGGAATCAGGTGCGCGATGCGATCCCATTGTGCGTCAGTGAGATACGTATATCCGGCGAGAATGGGGAAAAAGGTGACAGGAACCTTTTTTCGTTTCGTCATCTCTTATTCTTACTGTTGCTCTCTTTTTCGTGCTGTGATCGCCACTTTTCGACTTCGGTTTGATCTGTTGGCTCGGCAACGAACTCGACTTTTTTCCCGACGCTGGTCAGGTTTGTGAGTGCTTCTGACGGTTCCTCTTTGGTGGCTGTGACTCGGTAGAAGTCGATTCCGATGGATTCATCGCCTGTGTTAATAGACGTGGTGTCGATGGGATGAATGATTGCGTCGACCTGCGGAAGGCGGCCCTTCCCGTTCACAAACCAGCGAACCTGCAGGGTTTGCTCGTCGATAACGTCCATCACTTTCACGACGAGGAACGATCCAATGTCACCGACTTCAGGCTTTTCCGGAAAGGAAGCACTCCCCTTCGATCGCTTGATTTGCGAAATCGCGTCTTCGCTTTGCTGAATCCGCTCCCGAGTCGATGCCTGTTGCTGGACTTTCACCTCACGCAGGCGTGATTCGAAACTGGCAATCCGCTTCTCAAGCACTTTGATTTCAGCGGATTTCGCCTCCCTCACCCGGTCAAGATACTCTCGAATCTTGATGGGGATTCGCTCCACGACAATCGGCTCGGCTTTGGGGCTCGTCGCGGCGACAACGACAGGCGGCGATCTGGGCGGCTCTGGTTGCGCCACCTGAACAACTGGTGTCGGAATCGGCTCCTTCCAGACCATTGCCGCCTTGAATCGCTCTTCGATGTCTGTGGGCAGCTCGACAAGAAACGGATCGAAATCCTTCTCGTCAAAGAATCGCCAGCCGTCATAACGCCCACGGGCGGGATTCGTGTTCCCCTTGGTGGACGGCATCGATTGAAGTTCGCAAATATCGTTGCTGTGACACACTCTTGCGGCGCCATTCACGATTTCAAAAACTTGTCTCCGCAGGACTTTTCCCTCGCCGTTCAGACTCACAACTCGAAAACTCATGGCGCAGAACGTTCGGAGCCCGGATTCACGAACGGTGTCGTAGATTTTTTGCCAGGCGTCCTTGCTGTCTTCCCCGCGCCCTTTTTCATAAAGCTCCTTCGCAACCTCAGCCCCCTCCACGACATGGATGAGATTCAGATGGAAGAGCCCTTTGGGAGTTTGAGCGGGATACCATTTCACCTCCTCCCATTTTCCGTCATTGAGATTCTCTTTCAACCAGATCTCGACCAACGCCTTGTCTGGGTCCGACGTGGGAACCGCTTTCCAGGCCCAACTTCCTGCGTACAATGCAGCCGAAGTGACGACGACGAAGGCAATTGCGACGAACCCGATGTCGGACGGCGACCAGCTTGCCCGCTTCTTCTTGCGCGGTTTCATCGCGGGATCGATTCTGCACTTTTGGCAAAGAACCATGTCCGCTGCATCGGAAACGGCGAAATAATTCTTACAACCGGGGCATTGCCATTTGGTCCGAGCCATTCTGCGAGTCCAACGCGAGTTTGAAACAGTTTCGAAGACGTCGTTTGTTCAGGTATCGTGAAGCGGTATTACACAATCCGACCCATGAAACGTCAATCTTCATGCACAGGCATTCAGGCAGTACCATTCTGAATCCCTGCGGAGAGGCCGGCGCAGCCGCTCGCGTCCCGGAATAAACCACACGGTGTTTGAATCACCGGCAACCGTTCATAGCCCGAAGAGAGGTTTTTTCCTTTGTCGCGCGGCGGGCCTTGCGCCGGTCGGGGCATCCTCGCCCGGTGGGGTTTTACGTCTGACGAGTCTTCTAAACGTTTGGAAGATAGGACCGAAGTGGTCGTGACATGATCGTGGGAGACCGTAAGATCGACCAGCAGCCATTTTCTCTCGCAGTCTGTTGAAGCCAATGGGACAGACAGACCCCTGGTCGCTCATCAGATCGAGGCGTTTTTGAATCTCGGCGGAGCCAGTCCCCGTTATTTCGAACGGTTGCTGGGGCGAGACCTCATCGACGGGAGTTTTTCATCGTGTTCTTGACCACACGCAGCAGCATCCATGTTCTCTCACCAGGGATGGGCCTCGCCGCATTGAGGGCGGCCGCGATTTCGCGAGAAAACTCCACTTCCTTGATGAACACGAGGCAGAATCAGGTTGCTCAAGGCGATCCTGTGAGCCGCTTGAGCAAGATGACTTAAGTTGTATTCCATCAAGAGGATCTGAAACGAAATGATCAAATGGATCAAGGTGATCAAAAATCTGTGGGGGCGGCCCTGTGAATTGGCAATCCGGTACAAAAAACAGTTGCCATCCACTGAGCGGTGAAGACGACGCTTCCACAGGCCGGGGACTGGCTCATTTTCCCGCGGTAAGGGGAAGGATAAACCTATTGGATGCACCGTGGATTCCAATCGAACCGGGAAAATGTGCCTGTACCCCTCTCTTCGGACAGTGAAAGGTTACACCTACGTAGCCAACAAGACTGAAATCAACCAACCAATCAGATAGGTGCATCAATCTTAGAGCGAGAGGGAGAAACAAGGGCATCGGAAACGCCGCTTATTCTGCCGGATAGGGATCTTCAATTTCGATGGCAACGTCGGCCGATTCGCTGATCGTCTCTAACATTTCCAGTACGATCTCAGCTCTACGTGCCGACAATTGGCGTTCGCTTTCGAACACGGGCATCCTGTCATATTCGCCCCGACGAAAATAGGCCAGATGCAGCACCTGCTCCGTGCTGATGACCGTGCCATCTTTCATGACAATTTTCGCACTGGGGCGGTAGATCACGTTGCCCGACGGTGCTTTGAACGAATGGACTGCGACCAGTCTCTGAACATCCGATAAAGGCCACGACCGCGTGCCCAGTGTCAGAAATCGATTGACCTCAATTCTGTCCGGCTTCAAGCGAATCCAGCAGTCCACCATCATCCAGGTGCCCATGCCAGTAATGATCAAGATCGACAGCGCCAGGAACGAAAGGACTCGGCCCGTTTGAAATCCCAGTCGTGAATCACTAAGGAGCATGAGATCGCGCACAACTCGTCGACCGAGCACCACGTAACAAAGGCTTAATACAATCACAAATGATAACAACATCGCCCAGAACAAGGCCGGCATCAGCACCGCAGGACCAGTGTATCGAGCAAAAAACAAATCATCAGGATCGGGCTGGACGGCCGAATTGAATAGTTTCATCAGTGGATGCGCCGTCAAATATAAAATCAGTCCGGTCAATCCGAATGCCGCCGCCGGGGAAACAAGATTGACGATCTTCTCGGTTCGCCGGTATTTTTCGATCAACGATTCACGCGTCGCGATGAATTCCGGCGTGGTAACAAAACGGAACCAAGAATTCCTGCGAAATAGGGCGAATGCGATTGGAACGCAAATCGCCACAGCAATGCTTGGAAAGATATTTTTTTCGGCCATCAACAATGTCATTTCAACTGTCCCACGAGATCGTTATTACGGCATGATATTAGAGCATGCTATTGAGTGAAATCACAGCATGTCACCATCAGATTTCGTCCCGCATTTCCCAAACCCATCCATCGCTTCGTTTCACCTCAAAGCCGACGGATCAGGTGCGCGAGCACACATTCGTTGTCATGCGTTGTCGTAGCGAATATTACAGGCTTTATTACGACTTGTTAGTTTTCCTTCCCCCCCCCTGTAAGAGCGGACGGACGATCCGCATCGCACCATGATTGCTTCCTGCCGCCCTTGCAGGGCGGCGAATTCGGTGGAGTTCGTGACCGAGGGCAGCGATCGAAACGATCGCAACCCTGGGCTTGGACCCGCCCGCTCTGGGGCGGACAATGCCGGAGCGACAGTTCTTCGTTTCCGAACTTCCGAGTCGGCGAGGTTCATCGTGTGTTGCAGAGGGTTTGAGTTCCGAGGAACACAATCGTGCCCACAATCAAAAGTTGTTCATAATACTTGAGTCGTCCACAATACTTGGCACATTGTCTGTTTAGACTAAACGGGCGGATTCCCCAAACGGGGACAGGCACCTGGCGGAGCCAGTCCCCGTTTGGGGAGGCTGCCGTCATATCGCGGGATCAGGGGCTGGCTGCGGGGAATTCTTCGTGGGTGCGAACGCCCTTGCCGGTTTTACCCTGGAGTCGGTCGCCTAAGTCCTCTCGCATCTGGTCGGCGCGGGACTGGAGCGTGGCCACGATTTCCGGGCGGGATTCGGCCAGATTGTGTTGTTCACCGAGATCATTGGAAAGGTCGTAGAGTTCCAGTCCGATTTTGCGGCGAACGCCCTTTCCTGGGGCACCGTCGCGTCCCAGTTCGGCCCCTTCAACGCTGCCGACATCATGCGGAAATAGCAGCTTCCACGAGCCGAGGCGCATCGCCTGCAACTCACCGTCTCGATAGTAGAAAAAGAAGGCGTCATGCGGATTTTTCGCGGCGGGTTGTGTCAGCAGTGGCCAGATGTCGTGGCCGTCGATGGGCTGTTCGGGCAGTTTGGTTCCCGTCAGCCCCGCGATGGTCGGAAACCAATCGATCATGATCGCCGGTTCATGGATCACCGTTCCGGCTGCGATGCGCCCCGGCCAACGCGCGAGGCATGGCACGCGAATTCCCCCCTCGTAGACGGTTCCTTTCGATTCTCGCAACGGGCCGGCCGAACCGCCGTGATTGCCGTAGATCTTCCATGGGCCATTGTCCGAGGAAAAAATGACCAGCGTGCGTTCGGCAAGTTGATGCTGATCCAATGCAGCGAGGATCTGTCCCACCGACCAGTCAATCTCGGCGATGACGTCGGCATACAGCCCCTGCCCCGTCTTGTTTCGAAACTTGTCCGACACGCGAATGGGGACGTGCGGCATCGAATGAGGGACATACAACAAGAACGGCCGCTCGCGGTGTTCGGCGATAAACTTCACCGCCCGCTCGGTGTACTGCGTCGTCAGTTGCGATTGATCCGGTGTCGTGGCGACGACCTTCGTTCCGTCGATCAACGGCAGCGGTGGAAATTGTGTCTTGGGTGGGACCCCGGGGCTGTCTTCGGGAGCGGGACTCATATCGTTCGAGTACGGCAGTCCCAGATAATCGTCGAAGCCGAAGGTTGTCGGCAGAAAGTTGACGTGGTGTCCCAAATGCCACTTGCCGTAGATCGCCGTCGCATAGTTCTGTTGTTTGAGCAGTTGAGCCAGCGTCATCTCACGATGACTAAGACCATAATTTTGCCGAGGAGACAATGCCCCCACGATGCTCAAACGGTTCGGGTAACAACCGGTCAACAGGGCCGCGCGCGATGCGGAACAGACGGGTTGCGCCGCATAGAAATCGGTGAAACGCGCCCCCTGCTTCGCGAGTTGATCCAGGTGCGGCGTGACACTCGGTTGCCCGCCATAACAACCGAGATCTCCATATCCCAGGTCGTCCGCGTAGATGATCACGATATTCGGCAGCGACTCGGGTTCGGCGGCCCAGGAACTGACCGTCAGATTCACAAACAAAAGCCCCAATACCGCCGCACACGCTCGACGAACGCAATTTGGCATTGTGCATCTCATGAAGAACGCTCACTTTCACTCGACGGAAAAAGGCGATCGCAGACCGTGATCAGAAATCAGACCAGTAACATGCGTTTCCTGGGCAACAACGTCAAACGATGCCCCGGTTCATCGTTTGACTTCAGGGGCGAAGAGAGGGGGGCAGATCCATTTTTTCGGTTCATTGGAACCCACAGTCCAGAGCCGAACGCGCTCCTTTCCGTCGACGCGGGAAAACGAGCCAGTTCCCGCCCTGTGATTGGTCTGTCTATCGATCGAGTTCGTACTGAATGGCCACATCCCCCCAATGCGCGACCTTGTTCTTGTCGGGGCGGGTGCAATGTCAGTAGAGTAAGACCTGCGCTGCTCGTGTCCCCGCCGCGCGAATTTCGTGGTGGACCAATTCCCGCCACACGCAGATGACGCTCACCCCGCGATAGGCAAGAAGACGAACCAGCCCCACCTTGCAGAATGAGGAACGCTTGATGGCTCCCGCCCAGCCTCATCGAATGGTTTGCTCTGGCCCCATGAGCCGGCGTGACGTCATGCGGATCGGCGCACTGGGTCTGGGCGGCCTGAGTCTCGCCGATCTTTTGGCGGCGGAATCGGCATCGGGCACTCGTCGCCCCGACACGTCTGTGATCTTGTTCTGGATGTGGGGTGGACCCAGCCAGCTCGAAACCTGGGACATGAAACCGAATGCTCCCTCGGAATACCGGGGACCGTTCCGACCCATCTCGACGACAGTGCCGGGAATGGACATCTGCGAGATCTTTCCGCGACAGGCACAGAATGCCCATCGATTTTCGCTGGTCCGGTCGCTGCATCACGAGATGTCTGCCCACAACGATGGATCGATTGAGCTGCTGACGGGAAAGACGCCCGATCGCCCCGACCCCACATCCACAGCACGTTCGCTACACCCCGACTTTGGCATGATCACCAGCCGCCTGCGTCCGGCCCCGGCGGACGGGATGCCGCAATACATCGGCATTCCGACCAAGCCGTTCATGACCGACACCACGTACCTTGGACTGAACTGCAATGCGTATGTGACGGGCGATCCGTCCGTGGCCAATTTTCGCCCGCCGAATCTCAGCCTTGATCTGGGTATGGACGCCTCGCGGCTCGGTGATCGCCGCGGGTTGGTCGGACAGCTTGATCGTCTGCAGCGGCAGCGCGAGATCCAAGGTATGTTCGATGGGCACGACCGCATCCGCGATCACGCATTTCAGCTCTTGACTAGCAACTCCGTCGCGCGGGCGTTCGATCTCGAAGCGGAAACCCCGCAGACACGAGACAAATACGGCCGCACGTTATGGGGACAGAGTTGCCTGCTGGCACGACGGCTGGCGGAAGCGGGTTCGGCGGTGATCACGATCGACGCCCTGGCTCCGAAGCCGGGAATGCCGGTTTACTTCAGTTGGGACGACCATGTGAACCCGCTGAACGGTTGGGATCTGGCCCCGGGCATGATGCTTCGGGCAACGGACATGGACCCTGCCCTGTCGGCTCTGATCGAAGACATTTACGAACGGGGACTGGATCAAAAAATCATGGTCGTCGCGATGGGCGAATTTGGTCGCACACCGCGCCTGTCGCACGCAGGCGGACTGACGGGGCGCGATCATTGGCCGCAGGCCCAATCCGCGTTGATTTCAGGCGGAGGTTTGCGGATGGGACAAGTCGTCGGAGCCACCAATTCGAAAGCAGAATACCCGACCGAGCGGCCTTATACGCCTCAGGATTTGCTGGCGACGATCTATCAACATCTTGGGATTGATCCTCGGCAATCGTTGATCGATTTTTCCGGCCGCCCGATTCCAATCCTGCCTGGCGGTTCTCCCATTCGGGAACTTCTCTCATAATTGGCTCGCCTGCTCGAGTCCGATGTGTGAGCGTTCGTCCCGACGGCCAGGCTTCGGAGCTCCGTGACGCGGTTGACGCAGCCTCACCTTTGAACCTGATTGCCAAAACTCACCCGCAAGGAATATGAGATGTTGTTTATTGAGCGTCACCGCTCAGCCTGCTGTTTGCTTGCCGTGATCGCCCTGACGGGTTGCGACGGCCTTTCGAGTCCCTCCTCTTCAACGCCGAAGACGACGTCCTACACTCCGAAGGCTCCGATCTCTCCTGCCGACGTGACGGTCTCGATGCCCCAATTGCACGCGGATCTGGTCGCGGGTGTCGAGCAGATGCAAAAGAAATACGCTGGGAAGAGTGTTGAACTGAGCGGAGGAACCATCATCGGCTTTGGCTCAAAATCGACCGCGCCGGACCTCGCGACGTATGTCGACACCGTCAACATCTGGGAGCGGGTGGGTGGTTCCGAATTTGGTGTCGAATGTGAAATGAAAACGTCGCGTCCGTGGAAGTATCTCGCTCCTGGCCAATCGATTCGCGTGCAAGGAATCGGTCAGCCGAAAGACGAAGCGTACCAGCCCGAATTGCTGACGCCTCAATTGACGCTGCAACAGGCCGAACTGGTCGAGTCGCTGCCGCTGAATCGTCCCGTTCCGTCCGTGACTGCGGACGACCTTGTCCGGCAGTTCCGGAAGAACCCTCAAGAGACCAAGACGAAGTACAACGGAAGGTCGCTGATCATCCAAGGCAATATCGAAAGTGTTGGAAAGCCGCTGATCGAAGCCAGCCAACCGTTCTTGATGCTGAAATCACCCCAGGCGGACATCGCGGTGAAGTGCAGCAGCGGAGTTCCACAGTCGCATCCGTATTGGGTTGAAATCCAGGCCAAGCCGATCGGTGCCCCGATCACGCTGTTCGTGGAATCCACGGAAATCCTGGTTCGCGAAAAGCAGATCTCACTGTTTAATGTTTACGAAATGCCCGAGTAATCCTGAGAGAATGCTGCCAGCCACGCCCTCCCCCCCGATCATCACCATAGTGGGAAAAGGAGTTCCAATGAAATCGAGAAATCTCTGTGGATGGCCAATCTTCGGCTTGATTATCGTGTGTTACACGAACAGTGCCGCCCTTCTTGCGGCGGACCGTCCACCCGTTGTTGTCACGGACGAGGCGAAAAAGGTGCACGCGGCCGGCTTCATCTTCGATGGTCACAATGACCTGCCCTGGGCTCTTCGCAGCGACTTTTCGTCGTCATTCGATCAGGCCGATCTCGTCAACCATGTCGCAAAGCTGCAGACCGACATTCCTCGCTTGCGACAAGGAAACGTCGGTGCCCAGTTCTGGTCGGTGTACGTTCCCGCAGAAACCGGGAAGGATGGAACGGCCTTCGCGAAGACGATCGAACAAATTGAACTTGTCCGGTCAATGATCAAGCGGTATCCCGAGACCTTTGAGCAGGCACGAACCGTCAGTGACATCGAACGCATCCGCGCGGCGGGCAAGATCGCCTCATTGATCGGAGTCGAAGGCGGCCACTGTATTGAAGACTCGATCGCGAACTTGCATCGGCTGCATGCCATGGGCGCCGGCTATATGACGCTGACTCATTCGGACACCTTGTCCTGGGTCGACGCGGCCACTGACGAAGCGGTTCATGGGGGATTAACACCCTTTGGCGAGGAAATCGTCCGCGAGATGAACAACCTCGGAATGCTGGTGGATTTGTCTCACGTCTCGGCCGAGACGATGCGTGACGCGATGCGCGTGAGCAAAGCCCCCGTGATCTTTTCGCACTCGTCTGCGCGAGCCATTGCCGATCATCCACGGAACGTCCCCGACGACATCCTGCGGCTCGTCAAAGAGAATGGCGGGGTCGTCATGATCAATTTCTATTCGGGGTTCGTGCATCCCGAATCCGCACGCCGGCGGGCGGGCATGTTTCGCGTCAGTCGCGAATTGCACGCGCGGTTCCCCAAAGAATCTGACTACAAGCTCGCCCGGAAGAAATGGGAAGCTGAAAATCCCATCGAACGCGGCGACGTTCATGATGTCGTCGACCATATTGACCATGTGGTCAAAATCGCCGGGATCGATCATGTCGGAATCGGTTCAGATTTTGACGGCATCGATCTGCTGCCCCGTCAATTGGACGACGTGTCGACGTATCCCGTGATCACGCAGGAGCTGCTCAATCGAGGCTACACCGCGGCACAGATTCATCAGGTGATGAGCGGCAATATCCTGCGTGTGATGCGTCAGGCCGAGAAAGTCGCCGCCCCAAAACCGTAACGCAGGATGTCGTGTCATACCGAAATCTTGGTGGCGCCCGGGTTGGACGCCGCGTTCGATGCGCAAAATGAAGGTGGCGGCCGCAGAAAGCCTGTCGTCTTGAAATCACGGTTGGGGCGACTATGCTGGTCGTGCTCAACGTGCTTAATTTCCCATATCGCCCCCGGAGTGACTGATGCCCCGCTTGATGCTGAGCTGCCTGATCCTTTCCGCCCTCGTGTGCCTGCCGCTGCACGCAGACGAACCCAAGACGATTTCCGTTGGCCAAAGCCCCGAAAGTGCCTGTCGTGGCTTCGACAATAAACTGTATGTGACGATGATCAACGGTGACGTTCTGGGTGACGGCACCGTCGTCGTGATCGATGGCGACAAAGCGACCGAATTCGCCAAAGGGCTGAACGCCCCGAAGGGGATCGCGTTTGTCGGAGATTATCTGGTCACGGCCGACGAAACGACGATGTGGAAGATCGACAAGAAGGGCACGGTCACCAAGCTGGCCGACGCCAAAGATTTTCCGAATCCGATCGAATTCCTGAACGACGTTGTCGCGAGCAAAGACGGAAGCAGCGTCTATGTTTCGGACATGAGCACCCCGGGCCCGATGTTCGAGGCCGATCGCAAGCTGTGGGCCACGGATAGCCCTCAAGGGAAAGACCTGCCCCGAAAAGGCTGTATCTACAAGGTCACGCTCGGCGGCAAAGTGAGTGTCGCCGTCCCCGCGGGCAACGAGAAAATTCGGTTTCCGAATGGAGTCACCGTCGATGAAAGCGAAGCCCAGGATCACTTGTACGTGGGCGATTTCTTCTCGGGCGAAATTGTCTCGTACGAAGCGGGGAAGTACACGACCGTCGCCACCGGCATGCGGGGCATTGATGGCCTGACCGTCACAAAAGACGCGTTCTATGCTTCCAGTTGGACGCAGGGCAAAGTCTGGAAAGTGGATCGCAAGACCCAGGAACTGACCGTCATTCTGGACGGTTTGAAATCCGCCGCCGACTTCTACTACGACGCCAAACAGAAACAGCTCGTCGTGCCTGACATGCTGAGCGGCACGTTGGTGTTCCTGCCGATCAAGTGACGTTTGGATCGCGTCGAATCAGCGGACAAGACGGAATAACAAGGGCAGCGAAACGCTTACCGCAAACAGGACAAGCGTTATCGCTGCCCTTCGCTTATGGCGGCCACTTCCATACCGGCTTCATGAACCGCGGGCGCGGCGCCCCGTTCCAGCATGGCGATCGCACTCCGCAAGAACGCGTCGTCGTCCATGCCCTCGGGGAACAGCATCTCGTTCAGTGCCCGATTCTCAAACCACGAGAACAAGAGCCCTTCGAGCATGACCCCCAGCGAGCGGGCATCAATGTCCGTCCGAACATGCCCCTGTTGCTGCGCGAACTCAATTCGCTGCACCATCGCTCGTCGCAGATTCTCGCAACCGGTGACCAGCTCGTGTTTCCCTTCCAGGCGAGCCCATCCGATCATCCGAATCTGCAATCGGTTCTCTTGCAGGAAGGTGAACAAACGATGCATCTCGCACGAGAAGTCGACGGGCTGATCCGTCACATGCGCCGCTTCTGGAAATCGCGCGGCGTACGCCTCGACCGCGCGGCGTAGCGCGGCCGCGTACAGTCCATCCTTGTGCTCGAAGTGATATTGGATCAGTGGCTGCGACACTCCAGATGCATCTGCGATGTCACGCATCGAAGTTCCCACGAACCCTCGCTCAGCAAAGAGTCTCTCTGCTGCATCGAGAACCAACCGCTTGGTTCTTTCGGCGTTGCGAGTCCGTGTGTGTTCTTCGTGCAAAGTCATGTCCGCTCCCCCGCCTGTGGGTTGCAGGTCATTGTTTGGATTGGGGTTATGTTCTGATGTGGAGTCATCAAGCTAAACAAATTTGCAGATTGTTGGTCAAACGATCAATACGGAATTGACGGAAATGTCACTATATCCTACTATTTACTGATCGATCAGTCAATTATCTGTCGGAGGTTGTGATGTCGGTCGTTCGATTTCCTCGTGTCAAATTGCACAATTCCACGTTGCGTCCACAGACGTCGACCTGGAATCAATCGAGCAGATCGTGGGCCACACTGCTCACCATTTTTGTGACCGGCTGTGGTCACGCAAACGTCTATCACGAACCACCGCCACCCGAAGTCGTGATTACGAAACCTGTTCAGCGGTCGGTGACCAGTTACTTGACGCAAACGGGAACAGCGCAGGCGTCAGAACGAGTCGAACTGCGAGCGCGCGTCAAAGGATTTCTTTCCCAGCGCGCGTTTAAAGATGGCGAAGCGGTCAAAGTGGGGCAGCTTCTGTTCGTGATTGACGAAGAACCATTCCGTACGCGACTTGCGCAACTGAATGCCAAAGTTGCCGAGGCGGAATCTGCCTTGACCAAAGCCGAGCAATCGAAGCTTCGCGAAATCAACCGCGCTAAGTTGGACCTCGATCAAGCCGATCTCGAGTTGGCCAAACTGTCTGATGCTCGCGTTCGCAGCTTGTACGAGAAGAACACCATCTCGAAGGAAGAACTCGACCGTAGCGATGCGACGCTGAAAAAAGCGGAAGCGCAAGTTGCGTCAGACCGGGCGAACCTGGATCAAGTCAAAGCGGATTATCAGACCAACATTCTTTCTGCCAAGTCGACGCTCGAAGCGGCGAAAGCTGACGCGAAGATGGCGGAAATCGACCTAGGTTACTGCCGAATCACGGCCCCCATTGATGGCCGAATCAATGCCCGTGAGTTCGACGTCGGAAACTACGTCGGCGATGGTCAGTCAACGGTCCTGGCGTCGATCGTCAAAGTCGATCCAATCTACACCTTCATCAGCCCAGGCGAAGACGATCTGCTTCGCGTTCAGCAGGCCAATGCCAATTCTACTGCGGCCACACTGCCGATGGAGATGGGACTGAGTAACGAAACGGGATATCCCCATCAGGGGCATGTGGACTACATCGACCCTAGCGTCGACACCGGTACGGGAACGATTCGCTTACGCGGCGTCTTTTCGAATCCGGGGGGAGCGATTCTGCCTGGTCTGTTTGTTCGAGTTCGCATCCCGGCCGAGCGGCGAGAAACCGCAATCATGGTCCCCGATCGTTCACTCGGATCGGATCAAGGCGGATCGTACCTGTTGGTCGTCGGTGCCGATGACAAGGTGGAGCGCCGGACAGTCGAAGCGGGCGAAGAAATCGAGGGCCTGCGTGAAGTTCGCGGCTCGATCAGTCTTGACGATCGCGTGGTGGTCGATGGATTGCTGCGGGCACGTCCTGGCCTGAAAGTGTCTCCGAAACAAGAAGAAACGCCGCCTACCACGGCGAAACGAACATCTCCGAGCCGTTCATCCACGATGAACTGAGCTTGATGACTGATCGATGAGCGGCTCGGCAGGAGCTGAGGAGTCCTCCCCTGCCCGACTACCCAGCCCTGCCGTTTGCCGTTCGACGATCGCCCAGAATTCATTTTTCCACAGACTGCACAAACTGGCCCAAAGATTATGCTGTCGAAGTTCTTCATCGAGCGACCGATCTTCGCGAACGTGATCGCGATCATGACGATGCTCGTCGGTGCTGTCACCCTGTTCGCCCTGCCGGTCGAGCAGTATCCCAAGATCACGCCCCCCACGGTTCAGGTCGTCACTACCTACCCTGGAGCAGACGCTCAGGTACTTTCCGATACGGTCGCCGCACCGATCGAACAAGAGGTCAACGGCGTCGAAGGCATGCTCTACATGTCATCGACATGCTCCAGTAACGGAACGTACACGCTGACCGTGACATTCGAGGTCGGTACCGACCTCGATAAGGCTCAAATTCTCGTCCAGAATCGCGTGTCCATCGCCCAACCACGACTGCCTTCTGAAGTGCAGCGTCAGGGGATCACCGCCAAGAAGCAATCGACCAGCATCATCCTGGTGATCGGTCTCATTTCACCCGATGGGCGTTACGATAACCTGTATCTGGGCAACTACGCGACTTTGCGCGTGAAGGATGAACTGAGCCGGATTCCCGGCGTCGGCGACATCATGGTCTTCGGCGGCAACAGTTACGGGATGCGCGTCTGGCTCGATCCAGAAAAAATGAAGGCTCGCGGACTGACGACGGAAGATGTGCTTGCTGCAATCGCCGAACAGAACGTCCAGGTTGCAGCCGGTCAGGTGGGTCAGTTTCCCTCACCTGACGACCAAACGTCCCAGTTCACCGTGACCACACAAGGTCGACTCAGCGATCCCAAAGAATTCGGCAATATTATCGTCAAGGCGGTCGCCGACACGCCGTCCCGCATGCGGTTGACGCGTGTGGAAGACGTCGCACGGATCGAACTGGGCGCTCAAAGCTATGATTCGTGGACCGAAATCAAAGGCCGTCCTGCGGCCGGGATCGGGGTTTTCCAGCTCCCCGGTGCGAATTCGCTCGACGTGGCCCATCACGTTCTCAAGGTGATGGAAGAGATGAAGCCGACGTTTCCGGAAGGGGTCGACTACTCGGTTCCCTTCAATCCGATGACGTTCGTCGAAGAATCGATTCATGAAGTTTACAAGACACTGTTCGAAGCCGGCGTTCTGGTGCTGGTCGTCATCCTGGTCTTCCTGCAGGACTGGCGGGCGGTGCTGATTCCCGCCACGACCGTGCCCGTCACGATCATCGGAACCTTTGCCGTGATGGCGATGCTGGGTTTTTCGATCAACATGCTGACGCTGTTCGGCCTGGTGCTCGCGATCGGGATCGTCGTCGACGATGCCATCGTGATCGTCGAAAACGCCGTGCATCATATCGATCGTGGCAAACTCGATCCGAAAAACGCCACAATCAAAGCGATGAGCGAAGTGATTGGCCCGGTGATCGGGATCACGCTGGTGCTGATGGCGGTGTTTTTGCCGACCGCGTTTCTGGGGGGAATCACCGGTCAGTTGTATCGACAGTTCTCGCTGACCATCGCCGCAACGGCCGTCATCAGCGCGATCAACGCCGTGACATTGAAGCCGGCACAGTGTGCCGTTTACTTGCGTGCGACCCCCACGAAAAAGAACTGGTTCTATCGCTGGTTTAATGCGATCTACGATCGCTGCGAAGGCGTCTATGCGGCGATCATCTCGCGGCTGGTGCGCAACACGGCGGTCACGATGATGGTGTTCGTTGCGCTGTGCGTCGTGACGGGCTACTGGTTCACGCGACTGCCTGTCGGCTTCCTGCCGACGGAAGATCAGGGGTACGCAATCATGGGAGCACAGCTTCCTGATGCCGCCTCGTTGACGCGCACGCGCGCCGTGACGACCAAGATCAGCGACATTCTCGCCAAGACACCGGGTGTCCGGGGCTGGTTCCTGATCGGCGGAAACTCGCTACTTGACGGCGCCACGGTCTCGAACGCCGCAACCTTCTATCTCGACTTTGAACCGTTCGAAAAACGGCGCAAGCATCCCGAGCAGTCTCTAGAAGGGATTCTGGGGCATGTAATGATGGAGGTCCAGAAGATCCCGGAAGCGATGATCTTCGCGTTCCCACCACCTGCCATCATGGGTCTAGGAACCGCAGGCGGCTTCGAAATGAAGCTTGAGAATAAAGCAAACCTTAGTCTGCAGGAAATGCAGCAGATTGCGGACGAAATCGTTCGTGACGGAAATGCCCAATCGGGCCTGACACGACTGCAGACATCGTTTCGATCCGGCGTGCCGCAACTGTTCGTCGACATCGATCGTACCAAGGCCAAGAGCCTGGGCGTCCCGCTGGCGACAATTTTCAACACCCTGCAGGCATCGCTCGGCTCGGCTTACGTGAACGATTTCAACAAGTTTGGCCGCACCTGGCAGGTGCGTGTCCAGGCTGACGAGCAATTCCGCTTGCGTCCCGAAGACATCAAGCTGCTGGAAGTTCGTAACGCCACAGGTCAAATGATTCCCATGGGAACATTTGCCAGCGTCCAAAAGATCAGCGGCCCGCAAATCATTCCGCGTTACAACCTGTACCCCTCGGCTTCGATCAATGGTCAGGCGGCTCCCGGATTCAGTTCGGGTGATGCGATGGCCTTGATGGAACAGATGGCCAAACAGAAATTGCCCACTTCCATGGGTTTTGACTGGACGGGGATTTCGTATCAGGAAAAGAAAGTTGGCGGTCAGGCGGTTTACGTGTTTGCCCTGGCAGTGCTGATGGTGTATCTGGTGCTGGCCGCGCAGTACGAGAGTTGGCTGTTGCCAGCCGCTGTGATTCTCGTCGTGCCGCTGGCCCTGCTGGGTACGGTGGCTGCCGTGGCCGTGCGAGGCATGGACAACAACGTTTACACACAGATCGGCATCGTGCTGATTATCGCCCTGGCGAGTAAAAACGCGATTTTGATTGTCGAGTTTGCACGTGAGTTGCGTCACAAAGGAATGGGAATTCTCGAGGCCGCCGTCGAGGCGTCGCGCTTGCGATTCCGTCCGATTTTGATGACCTCGTTCGCGTTCATTCTGGGTATTTTGCCACTCGTGAATGCCACGGGTGCCGGTGCCGCCAGCCGGCGATCGCTCGGAACAGCCGTGTTCGGAGGAATGCTTGCAGCCACGGTGCTCGCCGTCTTCTTCGTTCCCGTATTTTATGTGGTCATGCAACGACTGAGCGAACTCCGTCGACGCCCACAGGCCGCTGGCCACCCCGCCACAGAGCAACCCACGAAAGACGACGCGCACTCCATCGAAATGGCCGCTACCGCGCTCGTGCAGCATTGATCTGCCGCGATCGGATTTCGTTGTCATGAACACCCATCGTGAAACTTAAGGAGTCGCGTTCTGGCACGAACTCCCCGGCGATCGGCCAACAATTTGGCCACGCCGCCTCGACGAGGTCATTGCGTTTTGGCCAGAATTGAGTCAGTCTGATCGGAGTGTCTTGGCCGTCTCATCAGAGCGTCGGCCACTTGAGAATCAAACCTGACCGCCGACGAACGCCATTCGTTGAGAACAAGGTTCTGTTCACGTGACGACATTGCCCATCCTTAACGCCAGGCCCACGAAAGCGGATTGAAGGTAGACTGACCATGACCCTCGTGCTGATCGTGGATGATTCGCCGATCGATCGAGCCTTGGCGGGTGGGCTATTGGAGAAACAAGGTGGGTGCAGTGTGGTCTTCGCCGTCGATGGTCAGTCGGCGCTCGACGCGATACGCGACTGCAAACCCGATCTGATCGTGACCGACATGCAGATGCCGCTCATGAATGGCCTGGAACTGGTCGCCAGATTGAGGAAGGACACGAACCTGACGCCGGTCATTCTGATGACCGCCACCGGCAGTGAAGAACTCGCCGTGGAAGCACTGCGAGTCGGTGCGTCGAGCTATGTCGCAAAGCGTTCATTGAATAAGCGTCTGATCGACACGGCACGGATGGTCCTCGCCAGTGCGAACGAGGAGCGCGAGCAATCCACACTGATGGGACGATTGGTTTCGCACTGCGAATCGTTTTCCCTACAGAATCGCACGGAAGAATGCCGGTCAATGTCGCGCTATCTCCAGTCCTCACTGGCAACGTTCTGGAGTCTAAATCGCGCAGCACGTCTGCGAATCGGTCTTGCCGTCGAAGAGGCACTGCTGAACGCCCTCTACCACGGCAACCTGGAAATCAGTTCCGAACTGAAAGAACGCCAGGACAACAGCTTTTACGAACTGGCCACGCTGCGGCAAAATGAGCACCCATACAGCGAACGCCGAATCGATGTCACCGTTCAGACCACCTCCGAAGAAACGCGGTACATCATTCGTGATGGCGGAAATGGATTCGACGTCTCGAAGCTGCCTGACCCGACGGACCCCGAAAACATCAGCCGTCCGTCCGGTCGTGGTGTGATGCTCATGCACGCGTTCATGGACTCTGTCGTCTACAACGATCGCGGCAACGAGGTGACACTCGTCAAAAAGCGAACGTCAATGGATTGATGAGTGACGTTAGTCGCCGTCGGTCTGCTTGAGGTCTAAATACGCCTTCCCATAGCGTTCACCGATCACCAACTGACTGTCAGCGCTGAAATGATGCGTGTTCACGTTTGGGAGATCGTCAACGTTGATCCAGGCCGCAAAGGGAACGGATTCACCGACGGCCACCTGAGCCCGTCGCACCACCGACATCGGCGCCGTTCCGTCCGGATCGGGTGCCCGCTGTGCAATGCGCGATTTGACGCTCCTTGCCAGGACAAACGGCGTGTTCTCTATCGCATAACGTGACCGCAACACGCCGATCAAATCGCTCAAGTTCTGCTGGTACTCGGCGGCCAGTCGTCCGTGGATGGCATCGTCAATTCCCTGATGCCAAAGGAATCCACACACATTGACGCGGTGGCCACCCGCCTTGAGTTCCTCGAGTCGCGTATCCACAAAACGCGTCCAGGCTTCATGCAACGCCTCGCCCTTCCCCCAAGGCCACGACTGTGCGTCTCGCCCAAAATTGGCATGAACCTTGATCAGAGCCATGTCACGCCACCCCGCGGCGTAGAGCGTGCGAGCGAACCCGACCTCGGGACCGTGGACGAGCTTCCCCTTCGCCTGGTGCCCCCGAATTTCGCCCCAAGGGACATACTGTGGAGACTTTTCACCGTCCGGCAGCGGTGCCATTGTGAAGCGAGTTTCCCGATCCGCAGTGGTTTGCACAAATCCTGGCGGAATGGCGACCTCGGAATCGGCCCCCGCCATGTTCGACTGCCCGGCCAGCACAAACACGTTCAACACGGGCTTGTCGTCGGCGATGACGGGAGCCACGTACAATGCAATTAGAAGTGCCAGCCCCCAAGGACACGATCGCGTAATACGCTTCATCAAAAATCCTAAAACAAACCGCGAATTGGTTCACCACGATAGACACGAAACGGCCGTCCGGTGGCATCGTGGAATTCGCAGTCAGGTCCGATTCCCAACTGCTGGAAGATGGTCGCGGCGAGATCCGCCGGGGTATATGCCTCGGTGATCGGAACTCCGCCATGGGCATCGGTCGCGCCGATGACACGCCCCGAGACAATTCCTCCCCCTGCCAGCAAGCACGGAAAGACATCGCCCCAGTGGTGCCGGCCTGGAGTGAACAGTTCACCCGACGCGTTTTTTCCGCCCGGCGAGATCGGGGAAATCCGAGGAGTTCGCCCCATTTCTCCGCACATGACGACCAGCGTCTGCTCAAGCAGGCCGCGTTCGGACAAATCGTCGAGAAACCCGCTCAGACAGTGATCAATGGAAGGCAGCAGTTTTCCTTTGAGATCACGAAATGCGTTCTGATGCGTGTCCCACCCACGCAGATTGACCTGCACCATCCGCACCCCGGCCTCAATCAAACGCCGCGCCACCAGAAAACCTTGTCCCCATTCTTCCCGACCGTATCGATCGCGGGTGGCATCCGTCTCGTGCGTCAGATCGAATGGATTTTGACGCCCAGGACGCGTGGCATTCAACAACCGCAGCGCCTGTTCGTGGTGCGCGTCCCACTCAAGCGAAGAACGCGGAACCGCCCCCTGTTCCGCCGCCCGGCGCAATCCATCCAGTTGCCGCAAAAGTTGCGATCGATGCTGGATCTGCGCTCCAGAGACGGCAAATCCGCTTCCCAGATCGGGCAAATGAAAGTCAGGATTTCGACAACTTGTGTTGTCCCACCAGGCGTGAGGTCCCGTTCCCGGTGCGCGCGCCAGATCATTGGGATCGTCATGGCTGTAGCAGTTCGGGCAGGAGCCGCCTGCATCTTTCGCGTTGCACTTCGGCGCCAGGTCGACGCCCCAACGCGAAAATCGAGGCCCCAACATGCCAGGTTCGCGCCCCGGATAGCTCATCTGATTGATACGGGGAATCTCGACGACGGCGGGCCATCCCACTGCGGGCGGCGGCGGAGCCGCATAGGCAATCATCGAACCGATATTGGGCCAGGAGATCCTTCCTGCCCTGGCCGTAGAGATCGAGGCGTTCGTATCCCCCACAGGCAATTCGGTGGTGCCGGTGTGAAGCAGGTAAAAACAACTGCTGTGCTCATTGCGGAACTGTCTTTCCGCCGTGTGATGCATTGTTCTGACGAGCGAAAACAGGTTCGTTCGCGCCGCGAGTTTCGGCAGGTACTCGCAAAAATGAACTCCCGGTAAACCCGTTTGTGCGGTTCCGTACTCGCCACGGATTTCGCTGGGTGATTCCGGCTTAGGATCAAACGTCTCGTGCTGCGAAGGCCCGCCTGCTTGAAAAATCAGGACAACAGACTTTGCGCGCCCGAGGATCCGATCGGCTCCCCCTGCAGCACAAGCCTCTAGTTTTGCCAGATCCGACATTCCGGCACCGATCAGCCCGAGTCCCCCCACTTGCAACAAGTGACGGCGGGGCATGCCAGGATGATCGCTCGGTCGACAACCGGATTGATTCAACATGCGGCCCGCCTTGCTGCGAATCCTGATGAAGCTGAATGCGTTCGAGTCGATCGTGAAGACATTGGCACGTCTACGCTGTGCAACGGATCATAACAACATTCACTGATGAATGCGCACGAAGGAATTTTCCCGAAAAACGCGGACTACCTGTGAACGAATCAGGATGTTCGCCCCGAATGTGGTGACTGATGTGGCACATGGAAATCACGGCAGGCATTGGCGTCGATTCAATTGTTCGGGCCTACCCGTAGAACCGATTTCAGCTGACGATCCGAAGGCAGCAGTGCGCAATTTTTTTGATCACTGCCTAACATCCAGGCCGATCGGGCATGTTGCTTGCTTTGCAGTCAGAAACATGGATTATTTCATCGTCCCTATCGACAACACGCTCAAAAACATCGCCGCAACGCTTAATAAATGTGCACAAAACACAAAAACAAGAGGGGGTCAGTGGTTGTTTCTCAGAACAAAATTCCTCAAAATCCCTTTGAGGTCTTTGATTGTGGCTCATAATGCCAGCACACTGTGCGACTGATAAGCACTCAACGGCGAAGGAGCACGACAAATTGATAAACGGTGGGTGACAATGAGTACGGGCGGGAATGGCAAGTCGGTTTCACCTGTGCTGGAAGGCATGATTGGTAGCGGCACGGCGATGACGGATGTCTATCGGCTGACGCGTCAAGTCGCCGCAACGTCGGCAACTGTGCTGCTGATGGGAGAGACGGGGACCGGCAAGGAATTGGTCGCGCGCGCGCTGCATGAACTGAGCCCCCGCGCGTCGGGCCCATTCATCCGCGTCAACTGTGGCGCCTTGAGCGAAAGCCTGCTGGAAAGCGAACTCTTCGGCCACGTGAAAGGGGCCTTCACGAGCGCTCACGAGAACCGTACCGGGCGATTCGAGGCCGCACACGGCGGCACGATTTTCCTCGATGAAATCAACTCGATGAGTTACACGCTGCAAGTCAAACTTTTACGAGTCTTGCAAGAACAGGAATTTGAGCGCGTGGGTGACACCAAGACGGTGCGCGTCGATTGCCGGATCGTCGCCGCGACCAATCGCGACCTTTTGGACGAAATCGACGCGGACCGCTTCCGGGAAGACCTTTATTACCGCCTGAACGTCGTACCGATTTACCTACCACCGTTGCGCGATCGATCCGAAGACATCGAATCCCTGGTGATTTTTTTCGCCAAGAAGTACGCGGCGGCCAATGGCCGTCCAATCCCGCGGATTCCCAGCGATGTGATTTCAATGCTGCAGGCTTATTCGTGGCCTGGAAATGTCCGCGAGCTACAAAACTACATCGAACGGGCCACAGTGCTCTGTACGTCGGAAACCCTGACGATGGACCTGTTTCCGCCTCACGTTCGGGGGCTCGCTCCCGTTCGGATCAGCCGCGCCAAATCGGGCGGCATCCAGAAGATGTGCAGCGAACTGGTCACACTCGGCCTGATGGAAGCCGGCGACGATGCGCAGGACATCCACGAAAAGATCGTGTCGCTGGTCGAAAAAGAAGTGCTGCTGCAGGTCTTGCGCACCTGCCAAGGCACACAAACCAAGGCCGCCGTACGTCTCGGGATCAATCGGAACACACTGCACAAGAAGATCGAGGATTACAGCCTGCAGTCCGAGGCGCGATAGGCCCCCAAATGACGAACGTTCCTCGTCACCAAGCTTTTCCTCGTTGCCAAGCTCCTGCTTGGCAACGCTTCATACGCCCTCATGTGCGGTCGAAAAGGAACGTGTCCTGGGCCACGCGCACACGCTTCCGCGATCTCGAAAATGCGATGCGTCAAGAGGCGTCACCAGGCGGGAGCTTGTTAACGATGAATCCTGTGGCGGGATTCTTCTCGTGACGCGGACCGCCAGGCATCGGCTGTACGTGAGTTCCCGCAATGGCTAGACGGTCGCGAATGCACCCCGACCTCGCGATGTCGGGCCCTGAGATGCTGCCATCAGTGTTCCCGAATCGCATCCAAGCATATGGCACACCGATTCGAACAACTCGTGCGAACTGAATGGCTTCGCGAGAACGTCTTCGAACTCGAACTGTTCATGGAACGACTCGTCTTGGCCCGCAACCAGGCGGATCACAGAAAGATCGGCAAAACGTTGTTCACGGCGGATGCGCGCCAAAAAGTCCGCAGTCGCGGCGGGCGTCGGCAATGCATCGTCGATAATCAGGAGCGCCGGCGCGGAATGCTGCTCGAGCCATCGCCAGCAGGAATCCACATCCAGCACACCCTTTACGTCGAAATCCGCTCGTGAGAGTCTGAGAGAAATCGCACGAATGACATGGGGCTCATCGTCGCAAACCAGGATTTGTGGGGTCATGATCGTCTCATCCTTTTCGATGACAAAACGCCGACCAGTTGTCGGCCATCACCTGCGGGAGACACGCCCAACACACGTCCAGCAGTCTCCTCTACTAATCTAGATCGAAGTTCCCGAACCGCGCTTTCGCGTTGCGAAGGTTTACGAAAAACCACACCGGACGACCCATCCCCCCGTCCGATCATGCCGATTTTTCCGGTCGACACTTCAGGGAGATTCCCTCACCTTCCAATTCCCGAACGCTGGGAATTTCGAACCCTGTTTTCTGCAGGTCAAATCGGGGTCCTTGTCGTCTGCGGGGTATGACGAATATGCTGTTGCTGATGGAAACTCGGTGGGATTGTGCTGGCGAACCTACTGAGGAATCCTGCCTGACGATAAATGAACGCCCGCCCAATTGTCCTACCGCAGAATCTGAGACCCGCACTCATCGACGACAGTAACGCCCCGACTGTGATCGAATTCCAATTCGACTTCCCAAGTTGAGGCCGCCTGAATTGGGTGAATGCAAGGAACCGGTGATGGAACGATTTTTCCGACGATCGATTCAGTGGCTGATCTGCCTGGGGCTCGTGGCCTGCTCTTCGGCGAAGTGTGCAGAGCCTGCCGCACCAGCGCCCACCACAACCGAGTTCGACGCATCGTCACTGGAGTTCTTCGAAAAGGAAGTTCGTCCAATCTTGACCGCACGATGTCTTGAGTGCCATTCCTCTGCAGGCGGTGGCCCGAAAGGTGGATTGCAACTGGATTCGCGCGACGGATTTCTGAAAGGGGGTGACACGGGTCCGGCGGTCTCGCTGACCGACCCCGCCACCAGCCTGTTCCTGTCTGCCATCAACTATGGCGACCTGTATCAAATGCCGCCAAAGTCGAGGCTGCCCGCCAGTGAGATCACCACCTTAACCAAATGGATTGAACAGGGACTGCCGTGGCCCAAGGAATCCGCATCCTCAACCAGCCAGGTCAAACCATTTGATCTGGCCGCCCGCGCCGCCGAGCACTGGTGCTGGCAACCAATTCAAGACGCACCACCGCCGTCGGTCAAACAACACGACTGGCCGAAGTCGACAGCCGACCAGTTCATTCTGGCAAAACTGGAACAGAGCGGACTGATACCCGCCCCTCCCGCCGAGAAGGCGACCTTGCTGCGTCGCGTCTACTTCGATCTGATCGGCCTGCCCCCTTCACCGACAGAGCTGGACGATTTCTTGAACGACAACTCGCCCCAGGCATTTGAGCGTGTCGTGAATCGCCTGCTGGATTCCCCGCATTTCGGCGAACGTTGGGGACGCCACTGGCTCGATCTGGCCCGCTACGCCGAAACGCGCGGTCACGAGTTTGAACCGGTCATCCCGAACGCCTGGCAGTACCGGGATTACGTCATTCGAGCACTGAATGCGGATGTTCCCTATGATCGCTTCCTTAAGGAACAAGTCGCCGGCGACTTGATCGAACCGCGATGGCGCGATTCATCCCACGCCACTGCGACTCCGATCAATGAATCTCTGCTGGGCACCGCGTTCTGGTTGCTGGGTGAAGAAGTCCACTCACCGGTCGACATTCGCAAAGATGAAACCGACCGGATGGACAACCGACTCGACGTGCTCTCCAAGACGTTTCTGGGATTGACGGTCGCCTGCGCGCGTTGCCACGACCATAAGTTTGACGCCATCTCGCAGCGCGACTACTACGCACTTGCCGGTTTCGCCATCAGCAGTGGCTATCGCCTGACGCGCGTCGACACGGCAGAACAGCATCGCCGCGTTGCCGTCGAACTCGATCAGACCCGCCAGGCGGCCCGTGATCAGGTCGCGAAATCCATCTTCGATCGCACCCACGGCGTGATCGAAGATGGATTGAACCTCTATCTCACAAGCGCAAAACAACTGATCGAACAGAACTCTGATCCAGGTGCTGCGATCGCCGAGAACGATCCACGCCTGGCGGCAATGGCGACGAAACACGACTTGAATAAAACCTTGCTGGGCCGCTGGTGCACAGAACTGGAACTCGCAGGGAAAGAGACCCAGCACCCGTTATTCAGCTTCATGAATCCCCCATCGGCAACACCACCCGAGCCCCCAGCCTCGACGACCGAGGATGCGACCCCCGCCGCCGGCCAGGAAGCTCAAGTCCCCGGGCTCATCGTTGACTTCAGCGACACAGAAACGTTTCTGCCCATTCAAGATGGCGTCTCGTTCGGTTTGCGACCGACATCGCGTGGGGACCTGCAAGTCGTTCCGTCGGCCGATGGAACGCAGCTCAGCGTCAGCACGATTGGCGGTTGGAGGCGTGATCCGTTCTGGAACAAGATTTCGCTCTCGCAAGGTACCGAAGTCGATATCGGTACGATCGGCGCCTGGGCACCGTACGGTCGCATGGTCCGCTCGCCCGAATTCCTTCTGACGAAAAACAAGATCTGGTATCTGGTCCGCGGCTCCGTTCGTGCCTATGCCGCTGTGAATTCGCATTTGATCGTGATGGGACCGCTCCATGGATCATTGCTGCGTGAATTCAAGCATTCCGATCACGACTGGCACTGGGTTTCGCACGGACTGGAACTCTACCAGGGCCATCGTCTGCACGTGGAGTTTTCTCCCGGCGACGACGGTCCATGTACGGTGGCCATGATCGTCCAAAGTGAGACGGAACCGTCCCTGCCCAAGGCAGGCTGGAGCGGATTGACTGCCGCGCTGCAGAACGTCCCCAATGACCAACGTGCTTCGATCATTCAGCGTGCATTTCAGCAGGTGGCTCAGAGGCTGACTTCAAAACCATCTGGGGCCACCTCGTCTGCGCGAGCGGCACAGGAGCAGGTCGAGCTGGCCGATTGGTTCGTCCGACACCTGCATCTGTTCTCCCCTGACGATCAATCCATTCGCGTCGACCTTGCCGATCAGGAATCGCGACTTTCAAAACAAGTGCGTTGGGACTCGTCACTCGCTCCGTCGATCCTTGACGGGAACGGTATCGATGAACATTTGCTGGTTCGCGGCAATTCGATTACCCCCAGAGAAACCATTCCTCGCCGCTTTCTCGAAGCCTGTGGCGCCGGAGCGAAGACGGGCTCGGATGTCGCGACGCAGGTGGCTCAGACGCCCGCCGAACCGCTGACAGGAAGCGGTCGAGTCGGACTCGCCGAAGACATGCTGGGTAGTCCGTTGGCAGCTCGAGTAGCCGTGAATCGTATCTGGCACCATCTGTTCGGACGCGGCATCGTGCCATCCGTCGACAACTTCGGCGTCCTGGGTCTGCCCCCGTCCCATCCCGAACTGCTGGATCATCTGGCGACCCGATTCGTCCGCGAAGGGTGGTCGACCAAGTCGATGATTCGCAGTCTGGTACTCAGCCGCACCTATCAAATGTCGAGCCACCCGACACCCGCCGACGCGCCCGATCCGAATAACGAACTTTGGCACCGCATGCCCATCAAACGACTCCAGGGCGAGATCATCCGCGATTCACTGCTCGCCGTTTCAGGACAGCTCGATCCGAAACTGTTTGGCCCCAGTGTTCCGATCCATTTGACGGACTTCATGCAGGGACGCGGGCGCCCCGGAGCCAGTGGCCCCTTGAACGGCGACCGCCGCCGCAGCATCTATATCTCCGTACGACGGAACTTCCTGTCGCCGATGATGCTGGCCTTCGACACGCCCTCGCCCTTCTCGACCGTGGGGCGCCGCACCGTTTCAAATGTGCCAGCTCAGGCCTTGATCCTGATGAACGATCCCTTCGTCGTCGAACAGGCTCATGCGTGGGCGATGTCGGCATTGGTCGATGCCAACGCCACAGACACACAGCGCATCCATCAGTTGTATCTCACGGCCTTCGCACGAAAGCCGTCTGCCGTCGAGGTCTCTGATGCAATCGGGTTCGTCAACGCTCAAGGCGTCAAGACCGTGGAAAGTCAGCGCGAGGCCTGGAGTCACCTATGCCACGTGCTGTTTAACGTCAAAGAATTTGTCTTCATTGAGTAACTCGTTGGGTCAGCCATCACGTTTTTGTCGAACACAAGTCTTGCACGAGACACGCCATGTTTCCCTGCCAACGCTACATCGCTCAACCACTGACTCGACGCGAAATGCTCTCGCAAGCCGCCCACGGATTCGGGGCCGTGGCGTTGTCGAGCATGCTGGGACATCAACTCGCATCGGCATCGACGGCCCCCGCCACAAATTCGTTGATGCCGAAAGACACGCACTTTCCGGCCAAGGCCAAGCACATCATCTTTCTGTATATGGATGGCGGTCCGTCTCAAGTCGATTCGTTTGACCCCAAACCGGTGCTCGACAAGTACGACGGACGAGCTCCCCATGAAGTCATTGGAAAGGTCGAACCAACTCAGTTCGCCAATATCGGCAAGATTCTGAAATCGCCTTGGAAATTCAAACAGTACGGCGAATGCGGCATGCCGGTCAGCGACCTGTTTCCCCACATCGCGTCGTGCGCCGATGACTTGGCGGTTGTCCGTTCGATGATTTCGCCCTTCTCGGAACATACGTTCGCGAACTATTTCTTGCATACCGGTCACGGCCAGCAGGGACGGCCCAGTCATGGCGCCTGGGTCAGCTATGGACTGGGTTCGGAATGCGATGACCTGCCGGCGTTTGTGATTCTGAACGGTGGATTGATTCCCCCCGGCGGAATGGACTGCTTCGGCAGTGGTTTTCTTCCCGCGGCGTTTCAGGGGTCGGTCTTCACCTCAGGCGAAGCCCCCGTCGCGAACATTCGACCGAACGAGAAAACCCGCGACCTTCAGGATGCAAAACTCGCGCTGATGCGGCGGCTGGACAAACAACGACTGGACCAATTGGGACATGTCGACGCACTCGAATCCGCGATCGCCAACTATGAATTGGCTGCACGGATGCAGACCGCAGTTCCCGCACTGATGGACCTCGGCCGCGAAACGAAGGAAACGCAAGAGGCGTACGGGTTATTCGATGAGTTCCCCAATACGCGAACATACGGACGGTCGTGCCTGGTCGCCCGCCGTTTGATCGAGCGCGGGGTCCGCTTCATCGAGCTGACCTGCCCTGCCGGAAACGGCGATCGTTGGGATCAGCATTCCTCGCTTGTCGACGGACACACCAAGAACGCCCGCTCGGTCGATAAGCCTGTGGCCGCGCTGGTCAAAGATCTGAAACAACGGGGTCTGCTGGATCAGACCTTGATCGTCTGGTGCGGTGAATTCGGTCGGACGCCGTTCGCGCAGGGAAGCGACGGACGTGATCACAATCCGTTTGGCTTTTCCATCTGGTTGGCCGGAGGCGGAATCAAGGGCGGCGTGATCCATGGCGCCACCGACGACTTCGGCTATCGCGCCATCGAAAACAAGGTCGAAGTCCACGACCTGCACGCCACGATGTTGCATCTGCTGGGCGTCGATCACACGCGACAGACGTTCCGCTTTGGCGGTCGCGATATGCGTCTGACCGACGTCCACGGCCATGTCGTTCACGAGATCCTGACATAGCAGCGTGGTGAAGTTACGGGGACTGGCTGCGGCCAGATTCAAAAATGCGATGACATCGTGAATGCCAAGGTGCCTGTCCCCCTGACTTCAACAGGTTGCGAAGCCGAATTCAGATCGGATCAATCTGATCGCGAATTTCTGACAAGACAAACTCGTTGCTTTCACAGAACGAACGAATCGGCAGGTCATTGATGTGGAAACCGAAGGGGTCTTCAATCTCCACGCCGATCTCTTCGATGCCGTAAAGTATGTAAGAGATAAACAGTGTCGCCAGGACCGTGGTCCAGCCGTAATCCTTGACCAGTGCAAACGGCAGCGTGAAACAGTAGACAATCAGCACTCGCCGCAGGTGCACGGCATAGGCAAATGGAAGAGGAGTCGTCCGGATTCGCTCGCACGCACCACAATAGTCCATCAGCAACTGCACATTGTTGTCGAGTGACGCCAGTTGCAGACCGTCGATCACACCCCGCTGACGGGCGAGCAATAGCCGTGAGGTAATATTTCGAGCGACGGCAAGCGGAACATGACGTGACGCTTCGACGCGCTGAATCTCACGTTCATCAATGCCGTCCAGCACCGTTCCAATTCCGGCCGCTCCCCGAATCCGTTGCATCGTTGAGTACGGAAAGGCCATCGTCCAGCGGATGACTTCTTGCATCAGGGGGCGATCGGCAGCCAACCAGACCCCCGTTTGCCGCGCCAGGTTTCGGCATTCGTTCGCGATCCCACCCCACATCTTCCGGCCTTCCCAGAAGCGATCGTAGGACGAATTTGTGCGGTATACGAGCAACAGCCCAAGGGCGGTTCCGATCAGCGAATGTGCCGTGGGAGGAATCGAGATCCGATGCAGAGACTCGGGGCCGAACTGATAGGCCAGCACGACCCCAATCGACCAGGAAACGCTCGCGAGAACCCGACACAGGATCTCGCGGACCATCGACCCTTCGACATCGAACAGGTGGCTGGTCCAGCGATGAGGATCATATGAGCTCATGAATCTCCGTTCATTTTGCGGAAGGGCTCCGTTCGATGCGGTATACGTGTGTCTTTGAGCGCAAGACCAGAGAACGCCCCGCCACCGCCGGCGAGGCGACAAAGCCCGAATCCAGATGATTCTCGGCGACTTCTTCGAATTCTCGCCCGGCTTTGAACACGGGAATCGTCCCTGATTGAGAAAAACAGTAAATCAAACCATCGGCATACAAGGGCGACGCCCAATAGTCCCCGCCGTAGCGTTTGGTCCAAATTTCTTTACCCGTTTTGGCATCAATGCAAGTCGCAATTCCGCCATCGTTCATCATGAACAGAAGATCACCCAGCAGTATCGGCGAAGGACGCTTCGGAGGCGCCTTATTCGTCTTCCAGACGATATTTTCCGTCGTGGTCCCCTGCCCTTTCGGTGAAATGGCCACCAGAAGATTGGGACCATCCGCCGTCGTCACGTACAGCAATCCATTGCCAAACAAGGGGCGGCACGCCGCATTCATGCCGCCATGAAAGGCGGTCCAAATTGGTTCCCCGGTTTTCGGATTGTATGCGATCGTCGCTTTGGCAAACGGACTGATGAGCAGTTCGCGCCCTTCCGACTCGATCAGAATCGGAGTCGAATACGCTTTCTTCGCGTCACCGTCGGTCGTGCCATAGTCGATGTTCCGATCAGTGCGCCAGACATCTTTTCCCGTCAGCTTGTCGAGCGCGGTGATGTACTGAAAATCAAACCCATCGAACGTCAGATAGAGCAGCCCGCCGTAGATGACAGGTGACGACCCCGGTCCACGAAAGTGATCACATTTCAAATCGCGGCGTTCCCAAATTGTTTTGCCGGTCTTCGTATCCAGACACGCGGTACCGTAAGCCCCAAAATGAATATAGGCACGCCCCTCTTCCAAGTAAGGGGTGGGCGATCCATAGCTGTTCGTCGCATGTGTGAATTGAGGACTATCCGTCTCGAACAGTTTGAGATCATGGATTGTCTTGCCGGTGTCGAGATCCAGGCACACTGCGGAAAAGACGATGGGCGCGTCGAGCTTCGGTTTTTCAGGCGTCGTGTTCTGAATCTCGGGTGCGTTCGTCATCCAGATTTGCTTGCCCCAGATCACGGGACTGGACCAGGCCCGGCCAGGCAGCGGCACCTTCCAGACAATCTCTGGCGAGCCTTCGCCGAACGTAATCGGCAAACCGGTCGCGTTCGACGTTCCGTCGCCCCGCGGGCCACGGAACTGATTCCAGTTTTCGTCGTCAGCAAATGCCAGACCCCACGACAAAGTCACCAATGCCAGCGCGGTATATCGCATGCAGACCTCTTTCAGCGGCAAAGCCCAGCACATCCTACGATGCGCCTTCCAGTTCATGTCCATTTGCAATGTCTCGATTGATTACTCTACTGTGAACTGCCAGCGTGCATCAAACAGATCGGCCCGTAAAACGGACTCTTGATAGCCTTCGTCGATCTTTGGGGCAAATCGAATCACCGCGATGTCTCCCAGACGTGGGTACAGATTCGCGTTCGATTGAACGAACTGCGCTTCATGGAAGGTGTGCCCGGAATTGATCACGACGTATTTCTGCGGACTGAGCGGATTCGGATAAATCATGGCGACACCGTGTTCGGCCGTCGAATAACCTTGTCCACGAACTTCGAGGGTCCCCTCGCGCATCCATTTGATCGGCAAATCGTCCACAATCTTTGCCAGGAAGGAATTGGACCCCGGGTCGCCGAACACAATCAGATGATTGTTGAGCAAGATTTCTCTCGTGACTTCAAGGTCTTTCACGACCCTCACACGGGCGCGCATGCGGTGATCAAACTCGTGCGCAAATCGATCGAAACTCCACTCTGCCCACTTGGCCAATGGATCGGACCAGGGAATTCCGGTCGGCACGACGCACACAAAAGGTTCCATGAAGGCGTCATCGATCGGCCCTTGCAAATCATGACGCTTGCGAAGTTCTCCGCGGGGCCATTTGCTTGCTACGTAGTTGCGAGAATGATCCTGATCCAGGCTGAACCAGCCTTCCGGACGTTTTTCAAAGTAGACTGCGGAGTCGAGCATGTCACCCGCCCCGCGAAGCGCCTGGACACGTTCACCGTCGATGACCGCCGTATCGGCAACGTCACGCAATACCCGCAGGATCGCCACGTTCTTCGTGACAATCCGGGCGGTCTGCCTGTCGGCGTCGACATCCGCCTCGACGACTGTTCGTTCATACGGACGATCCTGCTCTTCAATTGTGATCCATTCGCACTGATTGTACTTCAGCGTGTATGTGACGAACTTCAGCCTGGAAGGCTGCGGAAACACAGGACGCCCCCGATCCGACCGTTCCAGCAGGAATGCGACAAATTCTTTTAAACTGTCGGGGTGGAATTTGTGTCCCGTCCCGGGCCCAATGAGTAACGGAATCGAGATCCCCAGTTCTTCAGCCTTCTCGTGCATGGTCTTTGCCGCAAACAATTGCGGGTCCTGATCGCCACCGTACCCAATCGCCGGAACGTCGAAGGCATTGAGCGCATAATCCTGCGCGTCATAAATCTTCGTCAGCTTCTGATGCAGTGGGGACAGCGGCGCCGTCAGCTTCAAGTGGTGCACCGTATCGACAAACCCGGCTCCCGCTCCGATCGACGACCACAATGAGGGATAGTGCATTCCCAGATGCCAGACCCCTGCTCCTCCCATCGAGAACCCGCGCAGGGTGACGCGAAGGTCGTCGATCCGGACGCGCCGCTTCAAGTCGGCCATCGCTTCAAACACGTCTGTCTCGCCAGCCCAGCGGTAGGCGTTGTTCGTTCGCCCAAACACGTCGAGCTGAATCCAGGACATTTCTCCCTTGAGCTCTTTGCCATCGTGCTGGTGAATGAAGCGGACTTCATTCAAGTTGGCTCCCCGCCCGTGCAATTCGACATGCAGTGGCCAACGCTTCTCGGACTTCGCATCGAAGTCATTCGGTAGCGTGACCGCATAGGGTTGCACCGATCCATCCACCCGCGAATAGTACCCGAGTACGGTCGACCCCGCCTTGGGAAACCAGCTCGCATTCCCTGGACGCGTTTCTCGCCCTGCACGCAGCATGTCGGCACGTTTTAACCCTGCCTCAAGCGCGGCGATCGTCCATTCTGCATACTTGGGTTCAAAAAACTCGTGATGACGCAGACACCACTCCGCCGCCTTCGCGAAGAGTTCGACATCGGCGAGGTCCGCCTTATCGACGCGAGCCGTTTTCAGCGTGGCGACCTGCTGATCCAGTTCCGCGAGCTTCTGGCGAATGATCGCGTCGTCTGCCGCGGTGGGATCTTTGACATCCGTTGCCGGAAACTGACAGACGAGCAAAACCGTCAAGACAACGGGGAATGCGAGCAACATGAGGCGCACTTTCAAAGAGAAAATCGAGGCCCCGACAAAACACGCGTGAGTGTACCCGTCCGAGACAAAAAACCCACCGCATGACACATCGATTCAACAGGTCCGGGCCCATTTAAACGGGATCAGCGCTCAATCGCTTGCTTAACAAAACGCTTCGGTAATTCGTGTGATTCCAGTGTTCAAAGCCAACCGGACGATAGCCGCGCAGTGTGCAGAATTCGACGAGATGGATCGCCTGTTCCGCGGTATCGACGGTGAGCTCAGATGCGCCGAGCGTCCTGGCCCGTTCCTCAATTCGTTCCAGCAGGCGACTTCCGAACCCCAACCCCTGCAGCGCAGGCTCAACAGCAAATTGGCAGCCCATTGCAACATCGGGACGGTTGTACCAATCACAGTAGGGGACCACCGTCGTGGGCGGAATCAAGAGGATCGTGCCGACCACTTTCTCACTCACAAGCATCACAAAACATTCGCCGCGTGCGACCTTTTCGCGAGTGATGTCCACCGTTTGTCGCGATGCAAGGTATTGCAGGCCCATTGCAGCCAACCGCGAATAGGCACGATGCAAGAGTTCCGTTAGTTGCTCGAGGGAATCGGATTCCGAAATGGGTCGAATCAACAAATCCGACGGAATCATGACGCGGCTCCTCACTCATTCACTGTCGACTTTCACCGTCGACTTAAATTTAGCGGTCGGCTCAATTGTCGACGCGGATGAACGGAACAAATGCTCGAGCAGACGGCCACACCGCGGGGTGCGACTGACGGCACAGCGCTGTCACTCGCGAAACACAACCTACGACCGCGACGAAATTACCGTGTTTCTATAACTCAGGGATCTGCGGCGATATCATCCTGCCACATCACGATTCGCGATGGGGGCGGGATGCGACGGAATTCTCGTCCTCGACGAGAATCGTATTCAGTGAACCCCGCCCACACCCATTCCGTCAGCGATCACTCGCTCTGCAGAACGATATCACATGTCGATGCCCGCCGCCCGAACGCCGACGCTACCGCAAGTTCTTAAAGAGTATTGGGGCTATGACGCATTTCGCCCGCTGCAAGAAGAGGCCATGCGGGCCGTGCTGGAACATCGTGATTCGATCGTCGTGTTACCGACGGGCGGGGGAAAATCGATCTGTTTCCAGGCACCTGCCGTGGCCATGCCCGGGTTGGCCGTTGTCGTTTCGCCCCTGATCTCGCTGATGAAGGACCAGGTCGACGCACTGACGGAATGCGGCATCCCCGCGGCCTGCGTCAACAGTTCGATGAGCCAAAGCGAACGGCTGAAGGTGACCGAGTCCATTCGTAGCGGCACCTTGAAGCTGCTGTATGTCGCCCCGGAACGGCTGTGCAACGATCGGATGCTCAGTTTCCTCGAGTCCCTGAAGGTCTCGTTCTTTGCCATCGACGAAGCCCATTGCATCAGTGCCTGGGGACATGACTTTCGGCCCGAATATCGCATGCTGCAGCAGCTCCGCACACGATTTCCCGGGGTCGGCGTGCATGCTTACACGGCGACGGCAACCGAACAGGTCCGTCAGGATATTTCTGACCAGCTTGGGCTGCGTGACCCCAAGTGGCTGATCGGCTCGTTCGATCGCCCGAATCTCGTCTATCGCGTCCAGCGACGAAACGACCTGCGTAAGCAAGTGCGAGCCGTCGTCGACGCTCATCCTCAGGAAGCGGGCGTCGTCTATTGCATTTCACGTCGCGAAGTCGACGAGCTCGCCGAATACCTGTCGCAGGCGGGCTATAAGGCTCGCCCCTACCATGCGGGATTGTCCGATGCCGACCGAGTCCGGCATCAGGATGAATTTCTGAACGATCAGACACAAATCATTGTCGCGACGGTCGCCTTCGGAATGGGAATCGACAAGTCCAACGTGCGGTATGTCATTCATACGGGCGCACCGAAATCGCTCGAACACTACCAGCAAGAGACCGGGCGGGCCGGACGCGATGGCCTGGAAGCCGAATGTTGGCTGCTGTGGTCGTCGGCCAACTTCATCACCTGGCGAAAGATGCAAGAGGAACTCCCTGCCGAGGCGAAAACACTGGCCTTAGAAAGCCTGAAAGGGATGGAACGGTTTTGTACGGGTGTTTCCTGTCGGCACAAGGAACTTGTCGAACACTTCGGACAGACTTATCCGAGTGAATCGTGCAACGCTTGCGATGTTTGCCTCGATCAGTTGGATCTCGTCACAGATCCACTTGTGATCGGTCAGAAGATTCTGTCGTGCGTGGTGCGAGTCAAAGAATCGTTCGGGGCCGACTACGTCGCGCAAGTTTTGGTCGGCTCAAAAGACGCCCGAATCCTCGACAACGGACACGATGAACTCTCAACCTACGGGCTGCTCAAAGAGGAACCGAAAGAAGCCGTTCGCGATTGGATCGAACAACTCGGCTCGCAGTCTTTTCTTGAACGAGTCGGCGAATACAACACGCTACGGGTCACTCCCGAGGGATGGAAGCTGCTCAAGGGACAGATGACCGTGCGGCTTCTCAAACCGTCCAAACGAAAATCGACACGTGAACGCTCGACGAAAGTGGAAGCGGCGACATGGGACGGCGTCGACCGCGAACTGTTTGACGTTCTGCGAGGTCTTCGACGCGCGCTCGCGGAAGAACATAGCGTTCCTCCATTCATTATTTTCGCCGACACCACCTTACGAGATCTTGCCCGGCGACGACCCACATCGCTTGGCAATTTTCGGAAAGTTCACGGCATCGGCGAGAAAAAAACGGCGGATTTCGGGGCCCGGTTCACCGACGCCATTCGACAGCATTGCCAGGCGAACACACTGGAGGCCGACCTCTTCTCTGACGAGTAGATCGGCCCAGCGAGCAACATGGCCGATCACCAGCGGCTCAAACATCGCTGAAACAAGGTGATTTGACTGCGACGCAAATTCTGCGTCTGAAACGTGATCCGGTGAATTCCTTGTGGGGGCTCGGCTTTTCCATCGATTCCTGACGAACAGCCAATCGATATCTGAGCGTCGATCCGTTTGCCGCCGACAATTGAGAGATTGTGCCCGCCCTATTTTGGTTCAAAATACTTCATTCCATGTGGATTTCCGCATGGGAATCGGGAAAATCCCGACAAGATATTCCGAAAGAAATGGGTACAACCGATTGACATCAGCAGACATCGCGTCTTATCGTAGCGCTTTATCGATTTTCGTTCTTCGTAAATTGAGGTACAAGAACTTATGGCACGGACACCGCAAGACATCACTGACGCTGAATTGGCGGTCATCAATCTGCTGTGGGAACGCGGCCGAACGACCGTCCGAGATCTGACCGACACGCTGTACCCAGGTGGTACAGGAGCGCACTACGCAACCGTGCAAAAGTTGCTGGAGCGGTTGGAATTGAAGAAGTTCGTCAAACGCGATCGTAAGCCTTGGCCACACCAGTTCGAACCGAAAATCGATCGGGAAGAATTGATTGGCCGACGTCTGCAAGCAACGGCCGACAAGTTGTGCGAAGGCTCACTTGCCCCCTTGCTGTCGCATCTGGTCAAAGCGAAGCTCAACCCTGATCAGTTGAATTCGCTGCGCGATCTGCTTGATGACCTGGAACGAGAAAAAGGACGATAAGTCCGCGACCTGATTCCGATTGATTTTCGACATGTCTGTTGATGTCCGCATCATGCGGACGATGCTTGTCTGCCGCGTCACGCGGGTGGTGATGATTTTCCGTATCACGCGGAATCTGTTCGTCCGCCGCGTTTCGCGGATCGCATCTCAGTGAACCACATCGCCAGTCTTCGGGTCGGGGGGCGTCGTGCATTCGTTGCTGCAAATCGCGCTCATCAATGCCGTCGTGATCGTGCCACTGGCGGCCATCGCCTTCGGTGTGGGACGGCTGTCGCAACGCCCCGCACTCGCTCATCTGCTGTGGGTGTTGATTCTGGTCAAATTGCTGACCCCGCCCGTATGCCAGATTCCAATGGTCGACCGCGTCTGGCTGCAATCGACAACGTTACAGCTTCTGCCGAATCTGCTGACGGCGTCCGAACGAGTCACTGAACCGGCCCCTTTGGGCGAGCTGAATCGCCTCAATCCAGGGCTGGCGAGTCTGGCTGAAGACGAATCCAAGGTGGCGGTCAAAGGAGCTCGTCCTCGCACCTTGGCAGGGCAGGACAAAGCAGCCGCACTTCGAAACGACTCGGTGCTGTTGATCATCGCCGAGTGGGTACGAAGTGAAGTCTTCCCACAGGCCGCCACCGCAACGGTTGTGATCATCTGGGCATTGGGGGCCTTGACCTGGTTCGTCATTCAGGGAATTCGTTGCGTCCGATTCCGCTGGTCGCTCGCCCACGGCTCTGCGGCTCCACCGGAATTGCAACAGCTCTCGGACCGCCTGGCTCATCGAATGGGACTGTCCAAATCACCCGTGGTCTGGCTGATGCCAAGAATCATGTCGCCAATGCTGTGGGGAAACGGCGACGTCAACTTACTGATCTTCCCCGAACGCCTGCTGGACCGGCTTGATCAAGAGTCCACTGAAACTCTGCTGACGCACGAACTGGCGCATTATTGTCGCCGCGACCATTGGGTGCGAGTTGCGGCATTGATGGCGACGGGCTTCTACTGGTGGCATCCGGTTGTCTGGTGGGCCCGGCGAGAAATTGAGGCCGTCGAAGAAGAATGCTGCGATGCACTCGTTCTGAAGTCGGTCACATCACCGCCAAAGCGATATGCGGAAGCGATCCTGGAAGCCATCGACTTCCTGACCGAGACTCCCAGCCGACTGCCGCCGCTCGCGACCGGTTTGAGCCAGTTTCCGTTCTTACGCCAACGGCTGACATGGATCATGCGCGGCCCGCGAAAACAGGATTTTGGACACGCGGGTAAAGTTTTGTGCCTGATTCTGGCTTGTTCGCTGCCTCTGCAGCCGACCTGGCTTGCGGCCCATTTGCCGTCCCGAACCCCACCGATTTCGACCGTCGAGCAACCTGGGGCCTCACCGTCACCTGACATGCATTCTCCTGACAGCGGCACAGGTTCTGACGTCTTCGGTGATGTCGCGTCCATTTCGGCATCGACACCGCAAGACGCTTCGCTGTTCTCATCCAAGTGGACGGGCCTGGACGTTCGCTCGCACTCTCATGATCGACGTTTCATTCTGCTGGGAAACAAATCGACTCAAATTCTGCTCGACATGGAGTCTGGACAGGAATTTGACCTCAGCCCGTTCGACATCGTTTCCATCGCGTTCTCACCCAACTCGAACCAGTTCGCCACAATCGATGGTGATCGATTCCTGCGATTGTGGGACGCCGAAAACTGCGACGTGATCCAAACCTGGCAGATCCCGGGCGGCCCCGCCAAATCGGTTGATATCTCTGCCAACGGGCGGTGGATTGTCACCGGGGGACGCGACGGAATCGTCCGCATCTGGAGTGTCGCCAGCCAACGACCGTTCCGTGAATTACCCCGCGAATTGTCCTCGGTCAACTGCGTCCGATTCTCACCAGATGGTGAAATGCTGGCCGTCGCGACGGGTGATTGGAACGCACCACAAACCGGCCGAATCGCCCTGATCGACGTCGGATCGTGGGACGAGCGAATCTCGATGAACTGGAACTCTCCGGCTGCGGCTGTCGCATTCCGAGCAGACGGCCTGTCGCTGACAAGTGGAGATTGGCAGGGACGGATCGCCCGTTGGAGTACTGCAACCGGGGAACTTCTCGGCTTGACCAGCGGTCAGATGGAACTCCTGTCACTCGCCGAGTTCTCTCCGAATGGCTCAGTCCTCGCCGAAATCGAGGTCCCCGAGCTGCAAGACACCCGGATGTGGAAAGACGTGACACCAAACGAGCAGTTTGAGTGGCTGCTGAATAGCCTGTCCGTGATCATCCCAGGCAGCACCGCAGCACCGTCAAAGCTGAAGGCGGCCAACCCCTGATGCGGTCTCACCAGCAAGCCACCTGAGGCCGCACGACGGCTTCAGGCTCTCCTGACGCCGCTATCCCGATTCGGCAGCGTCGAGGACGCCCCGTCCCCTGCCGGGCCTCGCAATCCGCATTGCTGGCCATCGCGTCGCCGCCGAGTGCGCTCCGTCAAATGAAAACGCTCGTCAATCCGCAGGATCTGCCTGACTGACGAGCGTTGGATCAGACGATTGAAACAGTCGTCCGCGCGACGTTATTTCTGGGATTCGCGGAAGACGAAGTAGTCGACTTTTTCCAGTTCAACTGGCGGTGCAGGCTGTCCTTGGTTCCGATAGTAGAAGCGATAGCAGCCCACTTTGCCCGACGTCATTTCCCCAACATAGATCATGCCCAACGCGACGGTCGCCCCGCCGCCAGGAGCGGCGTTCGCTGACAGAAAACCCGAACCGGGAATAATGGTGTACATCGCCTTGCCACCCTTGCCCGACTTGAAGTCTTCAGCAACGTTCGCAAACCAGAAGTTGGTGAAACTATTGGTTTGTGAATTGAGCATCCCGCCCTGCAGGCGTCCTGTCACAAAATCGAGAACAAAAACCGCCTCGGGCAATCCCGGCGCAACGTCGACCGTACAAATCGCAAACTTCGCATCACGATCCGTCGCAACGGCGTAAGCGTGTTCGTAGGGCCAAAAGTAAGCCAGACAGAGCCCACCGATGACTCCACTCACCAACCAGAGCAGCCGACCTTCTTTTGCCTTTGATTTCATCAATCGATCCTCCAAACAGTACCGTCGAATGCGGACGCCGAGACAGTTTGTCCAACGGATGTTCGGCATGATCCGTTCGACTACAATTTACTGCACTTCCATCGAGGCGGCTAGATTGCAATCACAACCGCACGGGGAATGTCCAAAGTCCCACCGGCATTTTGGATGGAAATGTTGCATTGTGCGAAACTTGGCCCACCCTGGATGATCGCCATGGATTGTGAACCCTCGCAACGGCGCGGCCCCTCGCACTGAGGCAACGCTCGACAAAAATGCGGGCGGGGCAGCACCATTAAATCGACGGGGCATTTTGACGGAGCTTAGGGGCCCCGCCATACTTCACGTTGTTCCGCCCAAACCGGGCCTGACTGTCGTCGCCTGAGGCATCTGCTAATCTAAAGACATGATAACAAGCTATTACGATTTCGATGTGGTGGTGATCGGTGCCGGACACGCAGGCTGCGAGGCGGCATTGGCGGCCGCCCGCCTGGGTGCAAAGACCGCCCTGCTCACCATGAACTGTGACAGCGTCGGACAAATGAGCTGTAATCCGGCGATCGGCGGCGTGGCCAAAGGCCAGATCGTCCGCGAGATCGACGCTCTGGGCGGCGAAATGGGTCAGGTCATCGATGCGACCGGCATCCAGTACCGCATGTTGAACCTGAGCAAAGGGGCGGCGATGCACAGCCCGCGAGCTCAGGCCGACAAGAAAGCGTACCAGTTCGAAATGAAGCGCCGCATCGAAGACCAGGTGGGCCTCACTCTGCGACAAGAACTGGTCGAAGAGATTTTGAGCGAGCCCTGGCCTGCTGGCGAAGGCACTCTCGCACTTCCGACTGATTCCACGGAAAACGTCACGACACCCGCGTTTCAACTGACCGGTGTGCGTGTGCGAGGCGGAGGCGTTTATCGCTGTCGAGCGGCGATCATTACCACCGGGACATTCCTGCAAGCCATCATGCACACGGGCGAAGCCAAAACCGCGGGCGGACGAGCGGGCGATGGCACTACGGGAACGATGTCCGATTGTTTGACGCGATTGGGCATTGAACTCAGGCGATTCAAAACCGGAACCCCCTGCCGATTGAACGGGCGAACGATCGATTTCTCGGTCTGCTCGGAACAACCCGGCGACGCAGTCCCGCAGCCGTTCTCGTTCTTGAACGACACCATCAAACAATCGCAGATTTCGTGTTGGCTAACCGAAACCAACGAATACATGCACGGCCTGATACGGAACAATCTGCATCGCGCGCCGATGTATAGCGGTCAGATCCAATCCACGGGACCACGATATTGTCCATCGATCGAAGACAAAGTCGTCCGGTTCGCCGAGAAACCGTCACACCATATCTTCCTAGAACCGGAAGGCCGGAATACCTGGGAATATTACTGCAACGGAATTTCCACCAGCCTGCCTCGCGACGTTCAAGACGAAATGGTCCGCTCGATCCGCGGGCTCGAACGGGCCGAGATCATGCGGTACGGGTACGCGGTGGAGTATGACTTCGCGCCACCGACGCAGCTGCGATCGACGCTTGAAACCAAACGTGTCGAAGGCCTTTATTTCGCGGGACAGATCAACGGCACCACGGGGTATGAAGAAGCCGCCGGGCAAGGCCTGCTCGCGGGAATCAATGCGGCACTGAAGCTCGCGGGAAAACCGGCTTTGATCATCGATCGCAGCTTGGGCTACCTCGGCGTGTTGATCGATGATCTCGTCACCAAAGGGGTCGACGAGCCCTACCGCATGTTTACGTCGCGATCCGAATATCGATTGCTATTGCGACAAGACAATGCCGACCGCCGCCTGACCCCGCTCGGCCGCCGCATTGGGCTTGTTACGGACGAGCGCTGGAATCGACTTGAGCAACACGAAGGAGAAATTGCCCGCGGGCTGGAGTTGCTCGAAGCCATTCGGCACCAGGGTGCGACATTGGCGGAATGGCTGCGGCGGCCCGAGATCAACTGGGCCGAGTTGCAATCGATCTCGTCGGACGTCGCCACGCTTGCGATTGGCAAGCCGGCACAGGACCAGCTTGTGATCGAGACGAAATACGCGGGCTACATCAAACGGCAATCGGCAGAGATCGAACGCCAGTCCAAAATCCAGGTCGTTCGAATCCCTGATTCATTTAACTTCCAGGCGGTGGCACAGCTCCGCCGGGAAGCAAAAGAAAAACTGACCCGAATTCGGCCAACCGACCTGGGACAGGCGAGCCGTATCAGCGGCATCACACCGGCTGACCTGACAATTCTCCTCTTATATCTCAAAGAACCAGAGCGTCTCGCGAACGACGCATAGTCGAACAGGGGCGGACGATTTTGTGCAGATGCGGTAACACATGATCCGGAAGCAAGGCCATCAGGGACAACAAAACGAACCTAATGGGTAATCTCGGTTGAGTTTGCGCCCCTGGAGCTTTGAGAAGACGAACGAATGTTGACCGATTTGTCAGAATAGCTACAATCGGTACGCACGGAAGATTTGGAAGGTTCCGCGTTTTCTACCGATGCCGAGGTTAACGAAGGCTCGGCATGGTAGTTGGCGGTCTGGAGAATTCACGGAATACGAATTCAGATCCTTCTTGTTCGATTCAAACCTGTGGAAGGTCGTCTCTCATGGTGGGGAGATTTACTTCCAGCCCCCGGGCAATCCGTGGGCATGCCCCTGCAAAGGATGGAGGAGCAGCCATATGAAAACCGTCTTTACCACCGGCGAAGCGGCAAAGATCTGCAAAGTCAGTCAACAGACGATTATTCGTTGTTTTGACTCGGGCCAGCTTCGCGGATTCCGCGTGCCGGGCTCGCGTTTTCGACGCATTCCGCGAGACATTCTGTATCGATTCATGAAAGAAAACGGCATCCCTACGGATGCCTTGGAAAGCGGCCGTCGTAAGGCCCTGATCGTCGACGACGATGAAGAATTGGTCGAATTGATCCGGGACGCGCTCGAAGCGGATGGCCGTTTCGAAGTACGGATTGCCAATAATGGATTTGATGCCGGGATGATGGTCAAGGAATATCGACCTGACATCATCGTGCTGGACGTGATGCTGCCGGACATTAACGGTAAAGAAGTCTGCCAACGCGTGCGGATGGACTCGGCACTCGATGGAACGCAAATCATCTGCATCAGCGGGATGGTGGAAGCCGACAAGATCGCCGACTTGAAAGAGTGCGGCGCGAATGACTTCCTGCAAAAGCCCTTCGAGGTCGAAACGCTCGTCGAACGCATGTGTAAGTTACTGGATGTCGAACCCGTCGAAGCGTAATGCGAACGAGTTCGTTCAGCAGTACGATTGAAATATCCGCCATGAGGACGATGGGCAACCATCGTCCTCATGGCATTTCGTGCCGCGCTGCCGCAGGGCCATTTGCTGATGTCACACTCCACGGACCCCGTCGAGACAGATTCGAGTGACGGCTTTATCCTGCCTGACGCGGAAAAGCTGGAATCGCTGGCGGAGTTTGCGGCGGGTGCCGGGCATGAAATCAACAACCCCCTTGCCACAATCATCGGCCGCGCGCAGTTGCTGCTTAAGGATGAAACGAATCCCGAACGGCGTCAGATGCTCATGACAATTGGTGCCCAGGCGTACCGGATCCGCGACATGATCGGTGACACGATGCTGTTCGGACGGCCACCTCGCCCCGATGTCCGGGAACTTGACCTGCAAACAACCGTCGAAAACGTCGTTTCCAAGCAAGTCGACGAACTGAAGGTCGACAGATGTTCCGTGAAGGTCGAAATCAGGGAATCGATCCGACTTCGAGCCGACCCCGCGCAATTCTCAGTCGTGCTTAGCGAATTGATCCGCAACAGCCGTCAGGCACTTCAACCCGACGGTGGAGAGATTCTGATCTCGTCATTCGTACAGGCCGGATCCGCCATCATTGAAATTCACGATCATGGTCGGGGATTTACCGATCGCGAGCGTCGACACGCTTTCGATCCCTTCTTTTCAGGGCGACAGGCCGGTCGTGGCTTGGGTTTCGGCCTGCCGAAATGTTGGAGAATTATTCAACAACACGGCGGTACGATCAAAATCAGATCAACTCCCTCCGGCCCCACGATCGCGCACGTGACTTGGCCGACGGCGTAGGACGCGCGGTACAAACGCCCGCGATCGCGCCAAACTCCCCCCGAAACAGTTGACGCCAACCCGCAGCGAAAACCGATCTTAAAATTCGGCGGCGATGCAGGTGCCTGCTGCGGAGAAATCCGGTAAATTCTACGCCAACCAGAAAAGCTCTCAAACCTCACTAAATTGACATCAGCGAGCGTCCACATGGCCTCTAATGGCAAACTGCAGGGAATCTTCACGCCAAATATCGTCCCCCTGACCGACAAGGGCGAGATCCACGAAAGCGAACTTCGACGATATGTGGACTGGCTGATCGCCAAGGGTGTGCATGGCCTGTATCCCAACGGATCGACGGGCGAGTTCACGCGGTTCACGGCGGAAGAACGAATCCGGATCATGGAAATCATCTGCCATCAGGTGCGCGGCCGCGTCCCTGTGCTGGCGGGTGCCGCTGAAGCAAACGTTAAAGAGACCATTCGCGCCTGCGAAGCCTACTATGAAATGGGCGCGACCGCAGTCGCGATCGTGGCTCCGTACTATTACAAATCGAGCCCCAAGGCGGTTTACGCGTACTTCAAAGAAATCGGCGACAACACGCCCATCGACGTGACGTTGTACAACATTCCGATGTTCGCCAGCCCGATCGACGTGCCCACCGTGACGCGACTGGCAGCCGAATGTCCCAAAGTCGTCGGCATCAAAGATTCGTCAGGCGATCTGCCCCACATGATCCGCATGATTCAAGCGATCCGCCCCATGCGGCCGGAGTTCAGCTTCTTGACCGGATGGGACGCCGCGCTCATGCCGATGATTCTGATTGGCTGTGACGGGGGCACCAATGCCAGTTCCGGCGTCGTTCCGGAGTTGACACGAAAGCTGTACGATTTGACGGTGGCCTATCGGATTGATGAAGCCCGCGACCTGCAGTACGACATCGTCAAACTGTTCGATGCGATGCTGTATTCGTGTGAGTTCCCGGACGGGTTCCGTACAGCCGTTCGCCTGCGTGGGTTTGACACGGGTGTCGGTCGACAACCACTCAGCGATGAACAGCAGACCGATCTCGCCAAGCTGGCGAACACCTTGCAGTGCATGCTGGCCGAACATGGATTCACAGATGAACCGGTTTGCGGCTGCCCCGTCGGCAGTGGTTCAGGCAAACCCGAAGAGGTTTCAACCATTGTGCAGGCGGTGGTCGCGGAACTCAAACGCCGTGGATTGAGCTAACTCGCACAGCCACCCTGCCCTGGACGGACTAAGCCTCCACAGGGCAGTTGACGACGCCGCGCCACACCTCGTCACGGTCGAGTGCAACGCTGTCACCAGACAGATTTCACGAGACAAGCGATTCGGCCGCGGCGGGCTTTCCGTAGAGGTAACCTTGCGCGTGCGTGAAGCCGATCTCGCGGCAAACGCACGCTTCTTCTTCTGTCTCAATTCCCTCTGCCAAGGCATAAATCCCCAGATCACGAACCAGTCGCACCAGTCCAGCAACGACTTGCTGGCGCTGGGGAGCCAGATGGATATCACGAATCAGCCCGATATCGAACTTCAGATAATCAGGAGCGACTTCGGAAAGCTCTTTCAATCGCGCCTGTCCGGCACCGAAGTCGTCATAAGCAAGTTGAATTCTCAAAGCGCGCAATTCATCGCGAAAGTCGGCAATCTCGAGAGGTTCGCTAATCGCGGCTTCATGCAGTTCCAGCACAATCTGAACATCGGGCGCGGTAACGCGAAGTTGCGTCAGCGATTCGATCAATCCGGCATGCGGCTTTTCACTGGGGTGCGTATTCAGGAACAAGATTCCGGGATTCGGCAATGACTTCGCGGATTCGATTCCGTTTTCTCGGCACAGGACGCTAAGACGCGCGGCCTGGCTGACCCGTTCCGCCGCAGCGAACATGTCTTTCGGAGAAGAAAGCCCGGTCACAAAACTCCGAGCGAGAACTTCGTACCCAATCGTCCTGCAATCCGAGAACTGAACAATCGGTTGGAAGTACGGAACGACGGCACGATCAGACAAGAGCCGGTGGAATTGCCTGATCGCCGACTGCCATTCAGGCGGGCAGCTCACCATAGTCTGCAGCGGGTTTTCGAGCTGCATCCGCCCCACCATGAATTCGAACCCGGCAAATTGGACCAGGTCATGCTCACCGATTGGCGTGTCGGCCGAGATGCGTTCCCCGTTGACAAACGTACCATTCGTACTGCCAAGGTCGCGCACGAACAACGCTACTTCCGATGCAATGAATTCTGCATGAAGCTTCGACACGCTGGGATGGAGGAGACTGAGATTCAAGTCGGATCGGCGTCCCACTTGAAATCGCCCACTCGGGACGGAAATTCGTTGAGATTGCCCATCAGCACAAGCTCCGGTAATGAACCAAGAACTTGAGACCTCATTCGATGTGTCAAATGGCATCATGGAAAACATCGCAAACGGACCTAATTTGTGGCGTCGATACGCCGTGAATTCAAACTCGAATGGGATTCAACCCAATTTGCCTGATCGAATCGGGGAATTTGTGCGTGTCGGCAGCGACCAGATGAATTTCGTCCTGATAGGCTGTCATTACTCCCGGATCGGCCCAAATCTCGGGAGTAAGTAACAATCGATGAGGAGCAGCAGCACGCGCAAGTTGTCGGGTTCGATTGATTGTGGCACCGAAATAACGGACTTCATGTCGATCGCCGGTGACGAGTGCAGCACCTTGATGCAATGCCCCAGACAGCGGCCTGTCCCATGCTCGATCTGTCGTCAGCGCCGTCCATAGTTCCCTTGCCGCTTGCAGAGCAACCACCGGATCTGAGAAGCTCGCGAGGACCGCTCCGGAATCGCAATCGACCATAACCCCGCCGCGACGTTGAATTTGCCGTTCGGCGATTCGCTGAAAATCCTGGACGTGTGAATAAGCTCCGGAGTCACCCAATTCCTCGAACAGATCGTCGAATCGAGCAATCTGAATCGCCAAGAAATTCGACGTGGCGATCTCGATCAACATCCCTGGCGAAAGCGATTGCTCGGGAAACAGTTCGCGAAATACGGGCAAGGCGGTTGCATGTGCTGCCGTCAACGCGTCGGAACGTGACGCCGTACGTTCAATTCGAACCAATTGCTCATTGGGAAAGAAATTTTCGATCGCCAAACTCTGTGACCCAGCCCGCATCACCGCCAACGGTGTACGATTCGATCCCGGCACACAGCGGATTTGACCGTGCCTTGGCCCTGCTTCGGCATCCACTTCAATCGGCACTGCATAGGGCAGTATGGGCCCCCTTGCAATGTAGCTACCGGCTTTCAGCGACAAGGGCAACAGCACACGCTCGCCCGGCGACATGCGGACTTGAGCGATGACATGCCGAAAGTTTCCCGGTCCGCCCGCGCAATACGTCTTCGCGTCTGCAGAGCGCACTTCTGGATGGACCCGAAACACCAGTTCCAGCGAACTTCCAAACTCAATATCGAACTTCAACTGACAGGCCGAACAGTTGGCATGTTGCTCGATTTCACGAAGCGTGCCTTTGGCATCCGCGGCCAATCGACAGGATGGACAGATAATGTCCCAGTGCAGTGTGAGTAAACCCAAAGGGACAGCACGTAAGCACGCGTCAACAACGTCGTTCGCCGGTAAGTCAAACCGTCGCGCAACCGCATAGGGTTGGATTCGTGCCAAATCTTGTGGAGCTGCGTGACTGAGGAGTTCTCGAAAGACATCCACGATCTCGGTTGAAATTCCGACCGCCGACCATACGTCAAGGCGGCGCTCCAACCGCTGGCGCTGAATTCGCTTCAATGGCGACGTCTCTCCAAATGCATTGATCACCCGGTTGGATGAGAGTCGCTTGCTGACTGTGGCATCAATCCGGCGATAGATCCGATTGAGGTTTCGCTTCCCCTTGGCACCGACTTCAAACTGAGCCATCAGGTGACCGAAGACACCGCGTGGCTGAATCTTGACTTGATGTTTCAAATGGGTTTTGCCGGTTGGCAACGACACCAATTCGACCGAGCTCATGAACCAGACGAATGGTCCAGAAGGAAACTCGCGGAGGACACTAAACCGTTGCCCTTCAATCCATTCAAAGGGATGCTCTTCCCATTTCACGGCGATTCCCGCCAAGCGGAATTGCCCAAACTTGCGGATCCGACCATCGGAATCTGTCGTCGTCTCGTATGTGATCGGAGGCAAACCCGCTGCCTGATTGAAGCGATCGGTATTGCTGACAAACGGCCAGAGTGCTTCAGCGCTCGACTCAAGTTCCCACTCGAACTCCGCCTCGAATCGCCTCGTCCCGTCGTGAGTGGGCAAGACGGGATGAACAACGAATGCCGAAGAATCCCCGCTTTGAATCCGCAGAATCTCTTCGAGAACGGACGACGCGTCTGGTGGACGCTGCCCTGGGTGCTTGGCAAGCATCCGGCGAACGAGGTCAGCGGAAGCATCACTGATCCGCGGGTTCAAAGTTCGTACGTCCGTTGGTGCGTCAAAGCAGTGTGCGGTCGCAAGTTGGATCGGATCCGTCGCCGTAAAGGGCCTACGCCCCGCGACCAGCTCAAAAAACGTCACGCCGAGCGCATAAACGTCGGTTGCCGGCGACACGTCGTGAGCGCCGGTAAACTGTTCCGGCGACATGTAGTACGGCGTCCCCAGGAGCGCGCCGGTTTGAGTCAACTTGAGTGATTCCGTTTGATCAACATGTCGGGCCAGGCCAAAGTCGGTCAGCTTTACCGTCGGTCGTTGCGAAGAGTCACGGTCATCCAGAAGCACGTTTTCTGGCTTGATATCTCGATGCACCATTCCTTTGGCGTGTGCCGTCACGAGCGCGCGACACAAATCTCCGATAACCTCAAGTGCCGATGTCTCGTCGACGCGTTCAACGTTCTTCATCCAGCGCCGCAGATCACCCCCGCGCACAAACTCCATGACCAGGTATCGAAACTCACCTTCCATGCCCACGTCGAGCAAATTGGCGACGTGAGGGTTCTTGGCTTCCTCCAAGAGACGCGCCTCTTTTTCAAAGCGACGCATGGCATCCGATTGGGACAGAAGCCCCGCGGACAAGACCTTGAGGGCAACGTCCTGCCCGGTCACTGGGTCAATCGCCTGATAGACGACACCCATCCCCCCTTGACCGAGTTTTTTCACGACCTCATACCGACCAAACCGCATTTGTGCCGGTGCCAATGGACTGCATCTGGCGATGCGAGCAGAACCGGCACGAGTCTGATCAAGCGGTAAATCGGTGGAAACCGGCTCAAACATCGTCTTCATCGCTTCGAGCGAATCGGCGTCCCCCATCGCATCGAGCGTCAACTTTGGCGTCACGGTGTGCATTCCGCAGTTTTCCCGTCATTGACAGTCCGCTCAAAGCGAACTTGTCCTGCAATCTCGGACGACGTGCCGAATCCACCCAGCGTCATCGCAACAAGAGTGAAATCATGTGAAACCTTGCTCGCGACACTGCGTTTCGCAAATGCAACATTCTCTGATCCGCCATTTCAGCAATGACCTGAGCAGACTTCTATGAACCCTGCGGGGTGTAGGGTTTTTCCTGATCGAGCGGAAGTCGACAACTGTTCCGATCAACATGCATTCATTGAAAGCAGCCACAACAACTGTCGATCTGGTTAGCATCGCAAGTTTCGCGGTACCACGTGTGGGCCGTCAAAACCCGCACAATCGCTATCACCGTTCAATGGAATCTGAACGGCCGCAAACGCGTCGCTCAAGGAGTCGGGCAGATGATCAAGCTATTTTCGCCGTTGTTCATCATCATGTGCATCGGCTCGGCCGGATCGGCCCTGTCTGATGCAGGGGAGTCGCGGGACGGATCCACATTCGCACTCGCGCCGTCCGTATTCGATCTCGATTCAGACGAATCACTCGCGAACGGACACGCGGATCCCGTCGACGTCGCATCGGTGTCGTTGCCGACAATTCACCGAACTTCCCGACAACTGCGCGACGAACAAGAACGCCTTGCGCGTCGTGCGGCGCGCAGTCAGTCATCGCTTGATAAGATCTCACTGGAATTCGTTAGCCACGAAGCGGACGCGAACGTGGACGATGAAACCACCGATCATGGAATCACCCATGTCAGTCAAGTGACGGACGCAGGATGCTGGAAGCCGCTCGACACACTAGTTTTGTTTGGCGGCCTGGAAGGCTCAAAGCAACCACAAGACTTTGGAGTTAACGCAAATTTCGGCAGCCGCTGGGCCGCAAACTGGGGCTTTCCCTTGCTTGCAGAATATGGCCTGGGTGCACAAATCGGAACCTCGATCAACCAGACGGACAATGCCGTCCAGGTGTTTGAACGCGTTGGCGAGACGGCACACCGGACACAAAGTTTTTCGACCGTCGGCCTCTTTCAACGATATGACCGCTGGCGCTGGGGGTTGGGTTACGACTTCCTCTATGAATCGTACTACGACTCGTTCTTTCTTGGTCAGTGGCGCGGCCGCGGCGGATACGCGGTTACAGACGCTGACGAGTTCGGAATTTGGTTCACCGTCAGCCAGCACCACGATTCAGGCCTGTTCTTGAATTCCATCCCCGTGACGTTGACGCCGCTCTCACAAGGCAGTGCCTACTGGCAGCATCAGTGGTCGGCGGGCCCCCGCACGATGGCCTGGTGCGGCGTATCCGAAGGTCATGCACAGGCGAATCTGGCGTTAGGCGACCTCAAGAAAACGGGTCCCCAATTTGTGTTCGGTGCAGAAGTCGATGTTCCCCTGAATCGCTACTTCGCCATCTATGGACAAGCAAACTTCGTCAGCCCTGCCGATTCGGGAACCGTCGATTCCTATCTGGGTGTCGCGTACTACCCCAGTGGCCACGCCTTCCCGACAATGCGAAATCCGTTCACACCATTCCTGGCCCTTGCGAACAGCACGATGTTCTCGACAAACATCTCTCGCTGACGACTGTTCACGCCACGTGCCCCCTCACACGACACAATTCGCCGCTGATTTCGAGTGGAATTCACTCGGAACGAGCGGCGATGGCGTTTTCGAGGATTCCGGATAACCGCGCGCCCGCTTCGGATGACTCGCCTACCGCGGGACCTTGCACGCGCGGGAATCGGCTTCACTTCTTCGGAGTTTCTCCCCCAGGCAACTTGTGTCCCATCTTGTCACGCTTCGTCGCCAGGTAGGGCTCGCGCTGCTTTTCGTACGGGGCGATAATGGGAATCTGCTCGACCACCGTAAGATCGAATCCCGGAAACGCGTTGATTTTTTGTGGGTTGTTGGTCAACAGCCGAACCGAGGCCAGCCCCAGATCTTTCAAAATCTGCAGCCCAATCCCGTAGTCCCGCGAGTCCGCTTTGTAACCGAGTTTGTGATTGGCCTCGACGGTGTCATACCCCTGGTCCTGAAGTTGATACGCCTTCAGCTTGGCCAAGAGCCCAATCCCGCGACCTTCCTGCGGTAGGTAGATCACCGCTCCGACACCCTCTTCGTGAATCATCTGCATCGCCATATGCAACTGGTCGCCACAATCGCATCGCAATGAGTCAAGCACGTCTCCGGTGAAACAGGACGAGTGCACGCGCACCAGCGGTGCGGGCACCGATCGAAGATCACCCCAGACAATCGCCAGCGGCTGTTGCTCTTCGTATTGCACGCTGTAAGCAATCACCTTGAACCGACCGTAGTTGCGTGTTTCGAAGGGAGTCTCGACCTCACGTGTCACCAGTTGTTCGCTGCGGCGGCGATGCCGAATAATTTGATCGATCGAGATCAGGGGAATCGCGTATTCGTGTGAGAGGCGGCGAAGTTCGGAAATGTCCGCCATTCCGCCCCCTTTTTCACTCAGAATCTCGATCAGTACCCCCACGGGCTTCATGCCTGCCATCCGCAGCAGATCCACGGTCGCTTCGGTGTGACCCGCTCGCCTGAGCACACCGCCGTCTTTTGCCAGCAGCGGCATGAGATGTCCCGGCCGGACGAAATCGGACACTTTGCTCGACGGATCGGCCATTGCCAGGATTGTTTTCGTGCGATTGTCGGTACTGACACCACTTCCCGCGTCACGATGGTCAACGGGAGTCATGAACGGGGTCTGGTTCGGGGCGGTGTTCCGGTGGTTATCGACAATCGGTGACAGCCCCAATCGATCGGACGTCTCCTGCAACAGCGGCACACACAAGACGCCGGCCCCATGCCGCAACATAAAGCTCACCAATTCCGGGGTGATCGCCTCGGCAGCACAGACGAAATCCCCTTCGTTCTCGCGCGCTTCCGCGTCCCAAACCATCACCAGTCGGCCGGCCTTCAAGGCGTCCAGTGCTTCATCAATTGGCGAAAACTGGTCGAGACTGTTCGCAGGTACATTCATCTTGGCGATCGCTCATGTCGGAAACGGAAATAAACCATTGCAGGATTGTAGGCGATTGTGCCCATGAAACGCAGCAATGCCTCAAATTGGCCGCATTTTTGCCATGGATTCGCCAGGATGCCGTTCCAAACTTAAAGTAAACGAAAGCTCGTTCGCACTCGCGTAAACTGCCGCCGATTCGATATCCTGATCTTGCGTGCCAACGTCCTTCCCAAATCGTGTCTCCTTTGACGGAGTCAGGTTTGCTCGCCCCCGCATCCTTCCAAAGCTGCATGCATGTTTTCTCGCTTCTTTATTGATCGTCCGATATTTGCATCGGTGTTGTCGATTGTGATCACGTTGTGCGGTGCCATCGCGCTGTACACCCTGCCGATCACCCAATACCCCGAAATCACTCCGCCCACGGTGGAAGTCTCGGCCATTTATCCAGGTGCAAACTCACGAGTCGTGTCGGACACCGTGGCCGCTCCGATCGAACAGCAAGTCAATGGCGTTGAGGGCATGATGTACATGTCTTCACAGTGCACCAATGACGGAGCTTATTCACTGACGGTGACATTTCGACAAGGCACCGACCTGAATCTGGCACAGGTTCTGGTTCAAAATCGTGTCGCCCTCGCACAGCCAATTTTGCCCGGACTGGTGCAGCGCCGCGGGGTGACGGTCAAAAAGAAATCACCCAGCGTGCTGATGATCGTCAATTTGTTCTCGCCCGATCGCAGTCGCGACAATCTGTACCTCAGCAACTACGCGACGATTCAATTGCGTGACGAACTGTCACGTCTTCCCGGCGTCGGCGATATCACCTTCCTCGGACAGCGCGACTATAGCATGCGGGTCTGGCTCGATCCGCAACGGCTGGCCAGCCACGGACTGACGACGGAAGACGTGGTTCACGCCATCGAACAACAGAACGTGCAGGTCGCGGCAGGTCAGATTGGCCAGCCCCCGGCTCCCAAGGACCAGGTCTTTCAGTTCACCATGACCACGCTAGGTCGACTTTCCGAGGATGAGCAGTTCTCGGAAATGGTGCTCAAGACCGAGGCTGACGGGTCGCTGGTTCAACTCAAGGATGTGGCAAGAACCGAACTGGGGGCCCTCGGCTACGATCAACTGTGCACGTTGAACTCACAACCCTCGGTCGCACTTTCGGTCTATCAGCTTCCCGGATCGAATGCCCTGGCGACAGCGCAGCTCGTTCGCACCAAGATGGAAGAATTGAAAAAGGGCTTCCGTGGCGGCATCGACTATGACATCGTCTACGACACGACGCCGTTCATCAAAGAATCCGTCAACGAGGTCTTTCATGCGCTGCGCGATGCGATCATCCTCGTCGCGATTGTCGTGCTGGTGTTCCTCCAAGGATGGCGTGCCGCCGTCATCCCATTGGTTGCCGTGCCAGTCGCCGTCGTCGGAACGTTTGCCGCGATGGCGGCGTTCGGCTTCAGCCTGAACACGTTGACGCTGTTCGGACTGGTGCTGGCAATCGGGATCGTCGTCGACGACGCAATCGTCGTGGTCGAAGCGATCGAACGACACATTGAGGAAGGGAAAGCACCGCGCGATGCAGCCATTCACGCGATGGACGAAGTGGCCGGTCCTGTGATCGCCGTGGGACTGGTGCTGAGCGCCGTGTTCATCCCCTGCGTCTTCATCACTGGCATCGTCGGACGATTCTTCCAGCAGTTCGCACTCACGATCGCCATTTCCACCGTGATCTCGGCGTTCAATTCTCTGACACTCAGTCCGGCCCTGGCCGTGTTGCTGCTGAGGCCGCGCCATTCCCATGCCGGAGGCTCACCCGCCGCAGCGTCACAGGGAGGACATGCGGCGCATCCACAACACGAAGCCCTTCCACGGGCGATCGTATTAATGATCGGCGCCTGGGTGGGTTATCTTCTGGGTCCCTCGATTGCGCCGCAGTTGGGCGATGGTCTGAAGCCTGTTTTCACGGTCATCAGTCCTGAGCTTCTCGGTGGGATCATCATGATCGCCGTGGCGTTTGTCGGCTTCCGAGTGATCAATTTCCTGCTCAGCGGTTTCTTCAGTTGGTTCAATCGTGGCTTCAACGTCGTCACCAACATCTATGCGACAATCGTGGGTGTTTGTCTGCGAGCCAGTGTCGTGGTCTTGCTGGGTTACGTCGGCTTCATCTATCTCACCTACTATCTGTTTCTGATTTCGCCGGCCGGATTCATTCCTTCACAGGACAAGGGATATCTGCTGGTCAATGTCCAATTGCCCGATTCGTCGTCGCTTGATCGCACCAGCCGTGTCATGCAGCGGGTCGAAGAGCTGGCTGCCTCGACCGAGGGCGTCAAGCACACGGTGGGTATCGCCGGCCAATCGATCGTGCTGGGCGCGAACGCCCCCAACTTTGCCACCGTCTATCTGATGCTCGAGGAATTCCATCATCGCCCCCATCAGACCGCCGACCAGATTGCCGGGGATCTGAAGATCATGCTCGAACGGGAAATCCCCGAGGCCATGATCAATGTGTTTGGTGCTCCGCCCGTCGATGGGCTGGGAACCGCAGGCGGCTTCAAGCTCGTGATTGAAGACCGAGGTGACAACGGCGCACGGGCTTTGCAAACCGCCAGCCAGCAACTGGTCGACGACGGCGCCGCAACCGAGGGCCTGACAGGATTGTTCTCGAGTTTCCGAGCCGATACGCCTTGGATCTTTATCGACATCGATCGCAAAGCGGCTCGCACGCGCGGCATTTCGCTGGCGAATCTGTTTGAATCGCTGCAAGTGGGATTTGGTTCGCTGTACGTGAACGACTTCAATCGATTCGGCCGCACCTGGCAGGTGAACGTTCAATCCGACGCTCAATTCCGAATGGCCGCCAAGGACCTGAAGCGAGTGCTCGTCCGCAGTGAACGCAATGAACTGGTCCCGCTGGCGGGCGTGGCCTCAGTCCGCGAGGTGACGGGCCCCGTCATGGTCATTCGATACAACCTCTACCCCTCCGCCGTTGTCAACGTCAACGGCACTGCGGGGACCAGCTCGGGCCAAGTCATCGACCGCATGAACGGGCTGTCGCAGAATGTTTTGCTGCCCTCGATGAGCGCCGAATGGACCGAACTGGCGCTGCTGCAATTGGAAGCGGGAAACACCGCCATGTTCGCCTTCCTGCTGGCTGTCGTGCTGGTGTTCCTGGTGCTCGCCGCACAATACGAAAGCTGGTCGCTGCCATTGGCGGTGATTCTGGTTGTCCCAATGTGCCTTCTGTGTTCGCTGATCGGTGTCTACATGGCTCGCATGGACATTAACATTTTCACACAGATTGGATTCGTCGTGCTGGTTGGACTGGCCTGCAAGAACGCGATTCTGATTGTGGAGTTCGCTCGTGCCCGCTGCCTGGCGGGGCTGAATCGCCGTGACGCGACTCTCGAGGCCTGCCGCTTGCGACTGAGACCGATCATTATGACCTCATTCGCATTCATCCTTGGCGTCGTTCCCTTGATGATCGGCAGCGGGGCCGGCTTCGAAATGCGACAGACTCTGGGTGTCGCCGTATTCGCGGGGATGCTGGGCGTCACCCTGTTCGGGATCTTCCTGACTCCCGTCTTCTTCTATGTGATCCAAGGTCTGACCCGAACACCCAAGCCCGTCGAATGACGATCAGCGATGTTCTCGCCTGACGGAACGAAATGGATCAAAAAAAGGGAGATGCGCGTTGCTCGCGATCTCCCTTTTTTCGCTTGTGAACAAGCTCCGTTGCGATTTCATCAAACGCACGAGCGTACCGTCACGCGTTCTGATCAGCGATAGGACGGTACATCAATCCACCGTCGTTCTGCGTACGACTGGAGCACGGCGTCGGCAACCGCCTGAGCACTGGCTCCATCATCAAACCCTGGTACCGCATCGCGTCCTTCGACAATCGCGCTGACCAATTCAAAGACCAAGTCATACCGGAAGACCGTACTGGGCTTTCCATCCGCGGGATTGCGCGGGCTCTTCACGGGCTTCATGAATTCGGCAGGAACAAGAGACTTCTCCATCGTCCCCCCATGTTTGCCGACCAGGATGTAGTTTGGGTCCACAAGCTGATAGACCGCCGATCCCTCACTGCCGTTGACTTCCGCCCACTCAAATCCCACACCACCATTGTGGTGTCCCTTCATGAGCGTGCTGCCTTCCCAGACCCCAACGGCTCCCGATCGGAAGGTCCCAATCAATGCCGACCAATCATCGACTTCTGACGGCGCGCAAGGCGTTCCATCGGCCGTCTTGTCTCGTGGGACAAACGTTTTCACAGCGCCGCAGACGCTTTGAATTGGCCCCATCAGGTCCTGTGCAAAGTCGATTCGATGCGTCGTCATATCGTACAGGTCGCCCGCTCCGGCCAATTTCTTGTATTGCCGCCAGCCCCAACTGGTCTCCGGAAGGTCCAGGAATCGTTGACTGCGAAAATGTCGAGGTTCACCCAACGCACCACTCTTCAGAAGATGCCGCAGATATCGCATCGACGGTGCAAAACGATAGGTAAACGCCGTCATGTGCCGCACGCCTTTGGCTTTCGCGGCCTGATACATTTCATCCGCTTCGGCATAGCTGACACCAAGCGGCTTCTCACACATCACATGCTTGCCTCCGGCAATGCAGGCGAGCGCAATGTCTTTGTGGGTGAAATTCGGTGTGGCGATAATGACCGCATCAAGATCGGGATCATTCGCAATCTGTTCATAGTCGGTGGTGTACTTGGCTGGCCCCCACTCGTTTTTCCGCTGATTCAGCAATTGTTCATTCGGATCGCAGACCGCCGCCAGTTCGCATCGATCGTCGACACGAATGCCGGGCACATGATGAAAGTCGGACACAAGACCCGCACCGATAATTGCAATCCGAACTTTTTCGTTGGCCATTTCAGTCTTTCGTGTTTCCGTGAACTATCGCGGCGAATAACATGGATCGTCGCGAGGCGAATTGTTTCAAGTGGTTCGATAGTTTGCAAACTTGCACGAATGACATCCGGCGCGTTCTGGTCGCAATTCCATGTGTGATTGGACTTCAACGTCGTTAAAGTTCTCTAAACGACGTTGAGGTCCAATCACCGCTCACAGGCAGGGGACTGGCTCATTTTCCCGCGGTCAAGGGAAGGATGACCCCAGTCGATGCACTGGGGATTCCAATCGAACCGGTGAAATGTGCCTGTCCCCCGCCCTTTGGGCTGGGGACGGCACCCCTGTTCGCCAACAGGCCATGTTGCCGTATCCGCCCACAACCCGGAACAAGTGAGGTCCAACTTCTCTGAAAAGCGAACACCAACCCGCGATTCCACAGAAGACGCCATCTCGACAGAACTTTGGAAGTGGGCCCGACTTTCCGATACATGTATCGATGAACGGCAGAGTGCGGAAGCTCGCCTGGCGCTGCTGCTTGAGTATTACCTTTGTGGGCTGTTCCTGCTGATTCCGTTTACGCGAGATCGCGGCATCTGGTGCGATGGAGTTGTCGATTTGTGTTTGAAAAGATTGCCTCGGGGATCATTCTTGTTGAAAGGTGCCGCCTACTGCCCCGATGCGGTGAGCCCTTTCGAACTGGAACTCCATTTTGCCAACCGACTCGATCTGCAAACAAATCGAATGGTGTTGCGTTTTGGGACTCTCAATCACGCTGGGGAGCTGCGTCGGTTCCCAGGGCATGACAAGTATCAAAGGCACTGGCCTCAATCTGTTGATGATTGGGCTGTGCATGTCGAACTGACCCCCGAATGAGGCGTCAATTCGGCCATCGAAAAATGGCGTCGTCACGAAATGGATCGGCTGACCTTCTGGAGACTCTGAATTGTTCCCTCGAAGCCTCACCCTCAACGCATGGATTGTGCTCGGATTGCTTTGCTGCACGGTTGCGTCTAGCGATGATGCGGAATTTCAGCCGCTCTTCAACGGAAAAGACCTCACCGGATGGGAAGGCGACATGTCACTTTGGAAAGTCGTCGATCAGACGATTGTGGGGGATTCGCCGGGAATCAAACACAATCAGTTTCTCGCGACGAAAGACGAGTTTTACGATTTTGAGTTAAGGCTCGAATTCCGCCTGAAAGACGGGATCGGAAACTCGGGTGTTCAGTTTCGTTCCCAGCGCGTCACGGATAGTACCGAAGTGTCGGGCTATCAGGCGGACGTGGGCGAGAAATACTGGGGATGCCTTTACGACGAATCTCGCAGGAACAAAACACTCGTCCAGGCACCGGCCGATCTCGAAAAGAGCCTCAAGAAAGGAGACTGGAATGAGTACTCGATCCACGCGCAAGGGGATCACATTCTGCTGAAGCTAAACGGAGTCACCACCGTCGACTACCGTGAACCCGATCGAGAGATTGCTCGCAAAGGAATTATTGCATTGCAGGTCCACAGTGGCGGTCCACTGAAAGTCGAATTCCGAAATCTACGAATCAAAAAGCTCAGCCAATAACGAAAGCTTGTGATTCGGAGCCCTGTTTCGACGACATCGGCCGATTCGCTGCAGCAATCCGTCAAAACGACACCTGATCAACCGACAGACACCGTCGCGGGATGCTGTCTCCGACTGTCATCGCCCGACTGCGGACGTGATGCCATCGCGCGTCCGCCCTTCGATTCGTGACGTGGTGCGGGATTGCAATATGGGCAGTTCTCGCTGTAGATCACCTTCCGACATTGACCACATTCGTGCACACCATACGCGGGTGGTGATGCCTGGAAACGTCGGTAGATCAAGTAGACGAAGACAAACAAGGTGAACCCCACGACGAATCCCGACGACATCGGGTGACGGTCACCCCACATCAGGATCATCATTGTCATGATCGCCGCCGCACAGACGGCGTACAGTCCGACATCGACGAGTCGAGCACGGTTGAAACGAGCGCGTGCCAGTTCCTCATTGACGCGTCGACCAAGCTTTTCCCGTAACAGGTCAAACTTCTGTTCTTCGACTTGCGAGGCAACGCTCTCCGCGCCGCAAGCCACCAGCAACCGCTGCACACTATCGAGCACACGGTACGCATCGTCTTCGGTCATTGTCGTTTGATGAGCCCAGCGGTTACGGAACTCGCGTAATTCGCTGACAACACTGCGCTCAATCAGCCCCAGAGACCGCCGGAAGACAGAATTCCAGGTATCCCACATGACTGTCAACATCGCCTGCGCGTCCCAGCGAAAGCAACCGGGCTGAACCGTCGCCTGGCTGCGGCAACTCACTCGTACGGTGTCTTCCCACCGTTCACCATACGCGGCACGCAGCGATTGCTCAAAAAACGGGAACAGCCCTGAAGAGAGCAGTTCGAGCGCGACGCCGATACGTTGGTGGTTGGTGTTCACGAAGGTCCCTCGACGCGAAATGACGTTCGCTCGTCACATGACGGCCATCAGACGGCTCCGTCAATCATGTCAACTTCTCTGAGCCTGAATGTTGGAGAGGCATCAACCTCAATCGAAATCCTAGAGACCAGAAATGGGCAAAGGAAATTCGATCTGCGTGCCGTCTTTCAATTTTGCAAAGATGCGAATTTCGCACCCAAAAGGATCGCTACATCCAGCACAACTGGACCATTCTGCCGATCAACCAGCGACATCGACGTGAGAACTCTTTTCCGTCGCCTTGAAGCCCGATTGGGCTGTGGAAATGACGGAAATGGGCTCCGTCCAGATTCGAAAGGTCATCAATCCCCTGCCCCCTGTCCTCTTGTTCCAACGGGCGGCTAAGGTTCGATCGAGAGGTGGCATATAATCGGGCGATGATCGCTCAGGCTCGTCCATTCGTTCTGGCACCGCGAAACATGCACCTTTCCGTTGGTCCACATCTGGTCGATCGCCAGGACCGGAAAAGGAACCGGCCACGTCGCCGCATAGCCTGATCCTCGGTGGCGAAACGCCTGCTGATGCTGTTGCCGAAGAGGTTCAAACCAGACGGAATCGTCCGGCGTATTAAAGTCGCCCATGATGATCACGGGACGATCACTCAAGCGTTCTGCGAGATCCGCCAGCGCTTGCAGGGGACGTCGACGCGATCGATGCAAATCACTCGCGATGTCGACCAAAAGTACCGAAAATTCGATCCCGTCAACTCTCACCTGGAATTCTTCGCAGTAGGAATGAATCGACAAATCATGAATCTGATGAGAAACAACGGTTCCCTTCACGGCAATCAATGAACCGAACACGGTTTGCGCGATCTCATACCCAGGAAGCTGCTGCTGCCAGTGATCAAGATGAATCCGGTACTGTTCATCCGCCTCGACAAGTCCGACAACCACGGCGTCCAGATCCCTTAACCGAGCGCCGATGCGGTCGATTCCCCTCACCACGCGTGCCACATTCCAGAAGACCACACGCTTGTCGCCGGAACTCGTTGGTCGTGGACGAAAATCGCATTCGGAATAGACGGTCCAGCCCGCGAAGACGAGGGCCGCAAGCAGACTGAGTCGCGATTGCGACCATCGAAACCAAGGGCGTGTCGAACGGGCTGAACGTCGCCAAAAGAGCATCCGCCCGCTGACGACCGCCGCAATGATCATCCACACCGCCATCGCGGGAATCGGTGTCATGTAATAGACAAGAGCCCCTGGAGAAGCACGATCTCGGATCGTCACACGCAAACCTACTCCGCATGCCACCAGACACCAAATGGTACTGGCTACCACGTGACGAGCGACACACAGGCAGAACTGAGCACGTTGCCATCCAGAACGACGAATTGGGGTGATCGCGACCTGCTTAGCAGGAGGATCACTCATGCGAGCAGATCCTTGACGATCTCTCCATGCACGTCGGTCAAGCGGAAGTCACGCGCGGCGTAACGGTACGTCAGCTTTTCGTGATCGAATCCCAGCAGATGCAGCATCGTCGCATGCAGGTCATGCACCGAAACTTTCTTTTCGACAGCCTGGAATCCGAACTCGTCGGTCGCCCCATGGACGTATCCGCCCTTGACTCCTCCGCCCGCCATCCAGACGGTGAACCCATGGTGGTTGTGATCTCGCCCATTGATCTTGCCTGCGTTCGCCCCCGGAGTTGGCAATTCCACTGTCGGTGTCCGGCCGAACTCACCACCCCACAGGACGAGTGTCTCGTCCAGCAGCCCGCGTTCTTTGAGATCGGTCAGCAGCGCCCCGATCGCCTTGTCACACTGGTCCGCCAGTTTGCGATGATTCTGTTCCAAGTCGTCGTGATTATCCCACGGCTGGCCTTCACCGTGCCAAAGCTGGACAAATCGAACGCCGCGTTCAATCAGCCGCCGGGCAATCAGCAGTTGGCGAGCCTGAACCGACGTCCCATACGCTTCCTGCACATGCTTCGGCTCCTGCTCGATATTGAATGCATCCGTTGCCTCCATCTGCATGCGATACGCGAGTTCAAAGGAATGAATCCGTGATTCCAACGCCGCCTCGTGATCACGCAGATCGGCATGCTTTCGATTGAGCTGCTGCAAGAGATCCAACTGACGGCGCTGCTCGACGCGGCCGATCTGATCGTTGCGAATGTTCTCGATCAGGCGTTCGATCTCTTTGTGGCGTGTATCGATGTACGTTCCCTGATAAACCCCCGGCAAGAACGCCGATCGCCAGTTCTGGGCACCGGTGATCGGCAGGCCATTCGGACACATCGCAATGAAGCCGGGCAGATTCTGGTTCTCGGTCCCCAGTCCATACGTCACCCATGATCCGAAACTCGGACGGGGCAAGCGCCCATCGCCGCAGTTCATCAGCATCAATGACGGTTCGTGATTCGGAACTTCGGCATGCATCGAGCGAATGACGCAGATGTCATCCATATGCTGAGCGGTATGGTTGAAAAGTTCGCTGACCTCAATTCCGCTCTGACCGTACTTGGCAAACTTGAATGGAGATCCCATTGCCGCGCCGGTCTTACGCTCCGTCGGCAAATTCGTTGTCGGCAGAACTTGGCCCGAATACTTCGTCAGCGACGGCTTGGGATCAAAAGTGTCGACGTGCGACGGACCACCATTCAGGAAAATATGAATGACGTGCTTGGCCTTGCCCGCATACTGCGAAGGCTTGGAACTCATCGGCGACGTTGCGTCAGCGGCGATCGTTGCCGCGTGTGTCGAGCCAGTTCCCTGACCCATGACACTCGCCAATCCAAGCGCCCCCAATCCCGTGCCGGAGCGATGCAGAAACTCACGCCGCGTCGCGGGAAGAGAAATATATTGCTGGAAGTTCACAGCCGTGTCCTTCATGCCGAGTATCAAGAGTACAGATCGACGAAGAGCCCATTCGGGGCGCCCTTCCCTTCCTCCAATTCTAACGGATGAGGTGTCGGATCGTATACGAATTTGCCCGGATCACTTCGAACTTCGAAGATGCTGAATATGCCGATCACCGGCATAGTGTGTGTAATCGTACACCTCTTCACCGGAAGGGGATTTGTCGGTCAAATCCAACTCAACTCTCTCTGGAACCAGACCTTTGGCATCGGCTGGCCATTGAAGAATCAACCGATGGACAACGCCCGATTGGGGATCGGCCCACAAATCGATCTGTGCCGGCGCAAACCCGAACCGTGCCCAGTTCGACAACCGGCGATGCGCCACCAAGTGGCTGAACGTGCCCGCGTGTTCAGTGAGTTTCTCGGCAGGCAGGTGCGTTAAATCATAATGTGCACGCATCCGTTTCAACGCAGTCGTGATCTGCAGGAACGGCATATCCGCACCTGATTTTTGCGTCCATTCCGGTAAGACGGAGTCTGTATCACCCACCAACACCGGCCCCAACCGCGGAACGAACCAGACTTCATGACCGTTGCCACCAATCACCAATTTCCCGCCCAATGGCCCCTGCTCTTCAAACACAAACTTCTTGCCACCGCAAACGGTCAACTGAGCCTGACGCGGCGCATGCTCGTCATCACGCCGTGTGATCATCACCTGATAGACGCGGTCGTTGCCATCGATCGCAGCGGCCGCCAGCGCTCGTTCGAACATCGCATCGGCAGATTGTCGCTGCCACGGCCACCAGAGAATCAGAACGGTTGCCAGCGTCGCGATGACGGCCACCGATGACCACCAGCGACGATGACTCCGCGAATTCCATCGACGCTCTGAAATCGATGGCGTGTCGCTGGACGCAGGCTCGTCAGTTTTGACACGCTCGCTCGCTATACGGACGGACTGCGACAAAGATTTCGGGCTCGCCGCGGCATTCACGGACAGTTCTGCCCCCAGACGCGTCAGCACCGAATGAATCGCCGCTTTCGTCGCGTCGGCCGGTTTTTGTGACTGTTCGAGCATGGCATCAAGCCACTGAAGATCGACGAGTCGCTCACGTTCTTTCTCCGAGAACGGTTGTTCGATCTCTGTGAAAGAAGCTCCGTCATCGATCAAGCGACTGGCCAATCGATCCAAGTCCGAAACCGGCAACAGGACGTCATCATCATCGGGATATCGAGAATTCGTTGAGTCCATCATTTCGTTCCCACCGAAGCAAGCTTTCCCGTCAGGCACTCTAACAACATTATGCGAGCCCGCTGAAGACGCTTCTTGACGGCTTCCGAATTCAGCTTGAGATGCTGCGTGATCGAAACCGGCTTCATCTCTTCCTGATAGCGCAACTCGATGGTTTGGCGATACGCTTCGGGAAGATTCCGAATGCAATCTCGCAGCGCTTCGAGCTTTTCGTCGAACGTATCGCCATTCAACCGCTGAACCTGACTCATCCTGCGATCGAGCTGCTCAAGCACTTGTTCGTCACAGAGCCTTGGTTGGCTGGCTGACTTTCGCCTCCAAGCCAGAATCAACTTGCCCGCAATGCCGCGTAACCACGGACCAAACGGCCGTTCGCGATCAAACCGCTCGATGGTTCGCCAGGCGGTCAACATGGTTTCTTGAAATAGGTCATCAACGGTGACTGGATCACGCACCACTGTGCGCAAGTAAACCATCAGCATGTCGGCATGCTCGCGGACAAGAATCTCAAAGAACTGATCAGCCTCCATCGACAACCTTTCGGCAGAAATCGGCAATATCCTGGCCCGCGCGTGCCATTCGAAAACCTCGCGATCAACGTCTCACAATTTCATGGAGAGTCAGAACAACATCCCGAGCACAACTCATTGTCGCAGCAGAGAAGAACGGGGACAGACCCCAGCAATTTTGTGTCACAAATCGGCCCCAACGGCAGATCGACGAGTTGAACCAAACGCCATCACGTCGCGACAAATCTCGGTTGACACCTTTGAGTTACGAACCAACCCCTTCGTAGTTCGAAGTATTTCGCAGGCACTTCTCCCTCTCCGCGCCCTCCCGTTCGTCGTGGTGGATCTTCTTTATCTGGCACAAGAGTTTCACTACGAAGATCCAGAGGACACAGAGACGTTTGTGCAACGCTGTCGGATCATCAATTTCCGTAGGACCGATACCAGCCATTCAGAACGCGGAACATCTTTGTGAATCAACACCTGGGTTCGCTTGAGGAAACTGCGATGTGATCCCCAGCCAGAAAAACCACCTTTGCGGATGACAGCGTGTAAGTCACGCAAACCCGAAAAATCGGTCAAGTCTGTCCCTGATTGGCTTCAGACCGACAATCGTTCTTTGCTGGACAATCGAAACCATCACTCAAGGGTGGGCATATCAACGAACCGCGAATTCGATTCGTGAACAAAGAAGGAGAAACGCATGAAGCCCTACATGATTCGATTCCTCCTGTGTCTTTTGTCATTCCTGGTGCCAGCCTTTGCAGAATCGACAACCGATCGATTCCAAGTTACAGACGTTGATGGCAAAGTCAGGACACTGCAGTCCTCTGAACAGAAGGCGACGGTCCTTTTTTTCATCCTGCCAGACTGCCCGATTTCGAATGCCTATGCACCCGAGATCAAACGGATCGCGGCCGAGTATGCACAGCGAAACACGGAATCATGGATTGTTTACGTCGATCCGGATCTTTCCATCGACGCAGCTCGAAAGCATGCGAAGGACTACGGACTGAACGGCCCGTTGATCGTCAACGACGCGCTGCCGTTGGCATCAAAAGTCGGTGCGACAGTGGCCCCCGAAGTCGCCGTACTTGGACCTGAGGGACAACGCTTGTACCTCGGTCGGATCGATAACCTTTACGCCGACTATGGCAAACGTAAGACGAACGCATCGCAACGAGACTTGCGCGACGCATTGAATGCGATCCTGCAAGGCAAACCCGCGCCACACGAGACAACGAAGGCGATCGGGTGCTTTATTTCCAAGCCATTCCACAAAGCCAACGCGGCCGAATAGGACTGAATATCATGCGAACCAAGACCATCGTTGCACAGGCAGCTTACTGCCTGATTGCACTAACATGCGCCTCGTTCTCACAGGCGGCAGACATCACGTTCTCGAAAGACATCGCACCGATCATTTTTCAAAACTGCACGATCTGTCACCGGCCGGATGAAGCGGCCCCCTTCAGCCTGCAAAACTATGCCGACGTGCAGAAGCGTGGCGAGCTGATCACCCAAGTCGTCGGTGATCGCAGCATGCCCCCCTGGAAAGCAGGGCACGGCGACTATGCCTTTCGAGATGAACGGCGTCTTACCAACGAACAGATTGCATTGATTCAGTCGTGGGTCAAACAAGGCATGCCGGAAGGCAACCGGGCGGACCTTCCAGCCATGCCGCAGTTCACACCCGGCTGGATTCTCGGCGAGCCGGATTTGGTCGTGTCGATGAAAGAGGCTTTTCCAGTTCCCGCCGAGGGCGCAGACATCTATCGCAATTTCGTGATCCCACTGAATCTGACCTCGGAGCACTGGGTGCGCGCCATCGACTTCCGTCCTAGCGCGCGTTCGGTCGTTCATCACTCGCTCTTCTTCTTCGACGCCTCGGGTAAAGCACGAAAACTGGAGGAGGAAGATTCGCTGCCGGGATTCAAGGGAGGCATGGGAGCCATCATGCGTTTGCGCGGGGGCCCCCCCGGTGGCGCGATGCTCATCGACGACCAAGGGGACATCGACAAAGGTGAAAATCGACTTCGCGGACCGGCCAATCGACGTGGTGCCGCGGCTGACGGCGCTTCGTTTGGACCTCTCGGCGGCTGGGCACTGGGTGCCATGCCACGCGCCCTTCCCGACGGCTTGGCATTTCGACTGCCAGCGGGGTCCGATCTGATTCTATCGACGCACTTTCATCCCTCGGGGAAAGCCGAAGAAGAAAGCTCCACCATTGGAATGTATTTCTCGAAGGAACCAACGACCCGCAAGTTCACGGGACTGCAGCTTCCGCCCGCGTTCGGAGCCTTCAAAGGGATTGATATTCCCGCAGGACAGAAAGAATACGTGATCGAAGATTCGTTTGAACTGCCGATTGCTGTTGAAGCGTTTGGTGCAGGCGCTCACGCACACTACCTGGGAAAGTCCATGACACTTTCAGCGACCTTGCCGAATGGAGAAACCAAGATCCTGCTGACGATTCCCGATTGGGATTTTGCCTGGCAGGGGCAGTATCAATTCCAAGAGTATGTGTCACTTCCCAAAGGCACACGCCTGCACTCGCGGATCACCTACGACAACTCCGCCGACAATCCTCGCAATCCAACCGATCCCCCGGTCCGCGTTCGCTTCGGCGAAGAATCCACTGATGAAATGGGCAGCATGACGTTGTTTGTCGTGGCCGCGACAGAGGGTGAAATCCCTCAACTGATCGCCTCATATCAAGAATTTGTCCGCAAATCCTTTAGCCAGTTTCCCCTGTTGAAACTGCTGCAAACACGCAGAGTCCGCACAAAATAGGTGTTCCATCCCAATCCTTGGACCGCTCGCACTTGTGAACCAAAGGTCCAGTCCGCCTCCCAGCCCACCCCAGCCCACAGGAGGCAAAAGAACTCTGTCGAGTTGGGCTACAGTCATCCCGCGCATCGTTCAGGTCTGAACGACGAACCAGCCGGTTCCGCTTCGATCATCGATCTGGTGGCCACCTTGCAGAAGTCCGAATCAAGACTCGGGTACGGCACTCAAAGCGGCACTGCCCGCCGTTGCATATTAGCTCCTTCGTGACAGTCCGTCTTGACGTCGATTACAAATGTAATTAATTACGTGTGTAATCGTTTTCAGGAGAACGTTGATGACGCATGTTTCGATTTCCGAGGCCGAATGGCAGGTCATGAATGTGGTCTGGGATCGTCAGCCGTTGACGGCGCAGGACGTCATCGCCTTGCTCTCGGATCAAGCGGATTGGGCCCCGTCCACAATCAAGTCGATGCTTCATCGCCTAGTGAAGAAAGAGGTCCTGACCTACGAATTACAGGGAAATCGTTACGTTTATCGTTCGCGAGTCCCTCGTTCAGATTGCGTGCGGAACGCAAGTCGATCATTTCTGGACCGTGTGTTCGGAGGTGAATCGAGTTCGCTGCTCGCTCATTTTCTGCGTCGGGCGAAGTTGTCCGCGGACGAGATCGCACAACTGCGTCAAATCCTTGATGAACAGGAAGGCCGCCAATGAATGGATTCTGGCAGACGGCACAAGGTGTTCAAACCACCTCGCAAGAGATCTTTCTGAGTGCTGAAACGTGGATTCAGTTGCTCTTGATGGCCAGTGCGAGTGCAACCGTGCTGGCGGTAGCTGTGGGGATGATCAACCTGGTGTTCCGGCGCTGGTTGTCATCTCGACAACTCAGCCTGATGTGGGGAATCGTGATGATCCGGCTCCTCATGCCGTTCGCCCCACCCTCCACTTGGAGCCTGCTGAATTTGTTGCAGGCCGATGAAGTCGTTCAAATTCAACAGGTCGAAATAGCACCAGAGCCGCGTCGCTTTTTCGGCTCCGCCGAGAATGCCGAATTGGACGTCGTGAGATCCCAGGCCGCGACTGCCGCCCCGGCTCAATCCGAGTTGGCATCTGCCGACATGTCGATCGAGAGCTCTGTCTTTCAGTTGGACTTCGTCGTTTACCTGATCTTCTGGAGCGGCATGGCCATTGGTTTCGTGCAGTTCGCTCGTTCGATCATCATCCACATTCGGTTCTGTCGTCGAGTGAGTTCTGTTCCCGACTGCAGTGATCGGCGGATCACAACTCTTTGGACGGAGTGTTGTCGGCAGGCACGCGTTCTGGCGCTTCCCGTCAAATTAACAGACGATCTCGTTCAGCCCGCCATTCTGGGAGCCATCAATCCTTGCCTGATCGTGCCTCAGTCGATTCTCAATTTAAGCGACACGCAGCTGCGGATGGTGATGTTTCACGAGTTAGGACACGTTCGCGCCTGGGACGTGACCATGAACTGGATCATGCTGGGAATTCGCAGCCTTTACTGGTGGAATCCCCTCTATTGGATTGCCGCAAGTCGAATGGAGCGGTTGCGTGAACAGGCATGTGATGCGTATGCCATTCGCATGATCGAAGGTCAGCCAGTCCGTGACTATGGTGAATTGCTGTTAATGTTGGCCCAGCAATACGAAATGCCATCATCCTGGCGCGTGAGGTTGCCAGCATCGATTCTGGGTCTTTTCAAGAACTTTTTCCGTAGGCGAACGGTTGAGAATCGATTGAGAGCATTACGGTTTGCAGGACGGAAGCCCACTTCGGTGCGGCATCTGGGCGGGATCACGGCGCTCGGTCTACTGGCGATCTGCGGCCTGACCGACGCGTCGATCAAGGTTCCGAAAAAAGCCCCAGTCCCGCTGCCGGGATACGAGTTTGATATGGAATCCGAATGGTACGCGCCGCACTCTGGGTGGTGCCTCGATCAAAACGGCGTTCCATCTGAAGGGGCAACCGTTGTCCGACAGTACAACCTCGCACAGGCGATTAAACAGTGCGCAAAGTATGCAGGAAACCTCGAAAATGCGCAGCGGGAACTGCAACTGATGCTCATCTTCCGGGTGCGTGGAAGCACAGGGCGATACGACTCCCTGCCCCAGGATTGGACACGTGAACGAATAAAATTTGAGGGTGACACCGTCACAGTCGAGGCCCCAATCCTGGTTCAGGAAGACCTCGCTTGGGAAATTGCTGCCTGGGAACGCAATGCGGCTAACCCGCAAATCTGCATGAGATTGACGTTCATTGGAGACGACACCCGTCTGGATGCGGTCGCAGGTCTGACTTGGCGCACGCTCGATTCGTTTTCTGTCGGCAGTGACGGATCAATCATTTCGGAAACAACCTCGGGATCACCGACGATCCAGACGAAATCACCACCGGATTTGAATCTTCCCATTCGTGTCAGCACATTGACCACGGCGCAGGTTGAGCAACTCCGAAACCAACCAGGCGACACATGGAATGGCCCGTGCATCACCGGATTCAATGGCCAACGCTGTCGCCTCTTCGCCGGTAGCCAACGTCCTTTTGTGACGGGAATCGGCCTGAAAGCAGATGATTCGAGACAACCGAAAATCGCATTGATCGATGAAGGCTTTCATTTCAGTTGTCGATCGACAGAGTTCAATGATCATGATCATCTGAAAATGGAAGTGACAATGGGCATGACCCAGATCGTCGATGTCAAAACCGCATCGACGCTCATCCATGGATCGCCAGCGATGATTCAAGTTCCCAGCATGAAACACTGGCATATGGATGTCGATGCCAATTTGCAGAACGACGAGTCGCTACTCATCGGTTGCATTCCGCAATTCAATGAGGGACGTTCATTCTACGTGCTGTTGACGAAGAATAAATTTCGCGAAGAGCAGAGTTCCGAACATGACAAATGAAGCTATTTCAGACTGACCACTGCAGCTCGTTCAAAACAGGGATACTCCATCACACTGAGGCCTTCCAGTTGTTCTGAACGGAGCGGGCAAGACCGGTTCGCGCTTCGGCTCGCTCAACTAAACGGTGAACGGACTAGCCACCACTTGGATTGATCAGTTCGGTGATGACCTTTTCGAGACCGGTCACCACGCGTGCCATGCGATCGTAGTCGAGTTTGTCCGGTGTGTCGGTAGCTTTGTGATAATGCGGGTACCGGAATGGGGCGGTGTCCGTAACCATCACACCCGGATATCCAAATTTCCAGAACGCCCACTGGTCTGACCAGCCGACTCCTTCCATGTCACCCGGCAATGATGTGGCTTCTGACGGAAACTGAGCATGCTTTCGAAAACTGGAAAGCACCCGGTGGACGAGTGGGCCTGATTCAATGTTCCCTACGAAGCCAATGAAGTTGCCCGTCCTGGGAAACACAGCCCCCAAGGGAAATGGGTACTGCTGACTGCCTTCCTCATCGGAGTAGTACCCGATCGTTTCGAGACTCAGCACCGCCTCGATATTTTCTCGCCGCTCTTTGCAACGACGCGCATAAACGACCGAACCCATTGAATCCGTTTGAAACATCGGCGGCTCTTCGTTCACGCAAAACAGTAGACGGAGCGTCCGCTTGGGCTCACACTTCGCGAATCGCTTTGCCAAATCGACCAACGCCGCGGTACCAGAACCATTGTCATTCGCCCCCGGACACCGAAAGACGCTGTCGTAATGCGCGGTGACAATCACAATTTCCTTGGAAAGCGTACTGCCAACTCGCTCAAAGATCAGATTGTCACAGACCTGCCCGTCAACCTCGTAGGACTGACGTTCGATTTCATAGCCACAATCTTTGAGCGAGCCTTCGATCCAATCCGCGGCGCCCTTGAGACTTCCATACCGGCGCAGATTTCGTTCGCCGATTTCCGTCGCCAATTTCTCAACGGACTTCCGTAACGACGAGGACAGTTCCACCTCCGCGGGGCTCATTTCAGGCAACACACCCTGAAACCCTTCGCCAGCCAGACGAATGACGGCGGATCTTCCTAGTTGATTTTTCTGATCCTCGTCCGAAAACGCGGAGTCAGACATTGTCACCTGGACGGAAAGAGCTATCCCAAACAAAAATGAGACACGACACGGCATCCTCAACAAAATTCTTCGCATCGCAATCTCCAGAAAAGAGATCGATCAGAGACCCGAGCACCGCAAAAAGCTCTTGGCCCCAGCAGGGTTTTACGCCAGCTCACAATTTTTGAGAACAGAAAATCAGACGGAGAGAGGCGCGGCGCCAATATGACAACCCCCTCAAACCATCCTCGTCCCCAACGTCCCGCCACATTGAGGAATGAGAAACGCGCCGGAGCGAGACATTCGGCACACCGAGTTGCGTTCGCTCTACGGATTACGGCCATCAGCCGCGTGGTATCCGAAGACACAGCGCGCTTCCCAGCAAGAGATCAATGAGCGAACGCTTCTCGGCTCGCCAGACTGCCCTGCTCCTCTCACGACCGATCGTGGAGACAGTACTCAACGCAACTGGGATTCAACGAAATCAGCACCCAAAGAAAAAACAAACCCTCCACTTTTGGTGGAGGGTCGTTTTTAAAATGCCCGGCAATAACCTACTTTCACGCTTGTAGGCACTATCATCGGCTGCATGAGCTTAACGGTCGTGTTCGGAATGGGAACGTGTGTTTCCTCAGGCATATGGTCACCGGGCTTTTATCGTCGTGACGCAAGCGTCACGTAACTCTT
>NZ_JH636435.1:2950324-3048064 GCF_000255655.1 Schlesneria paludicola DSM 18645
CCGTTTCGCTCGCCGCTACTCAGGAAATCGAACTTTCTTTATTTTCCACCAGGTACTTAGATGTTTCAGTTCCCTGGGTTTGCCTTGCATACCTATGAATTCAGCATGCAATAATTCAGGAATCCCGGGATCAACGCTCGTTTGACAGCTTCCCCAGGCTTATCGCAGTCTTCCACGCCCTTCATCGCCTCTTGGCACCGAGAAATCCTCCACACACCCTTAATAACTTGACCACTTGGTTTCAGAATCTCACGCAGATTCCCTTGCCTTAGCTATTCGCAATTCATGAAAATTGCCGCCAAGACAACTGGTGAGATCACCAAGTTCTTATCGCTTAAACCGAGTTGTTAAAGAGCTTTACGTCGCGTTCAGCGTTTGCTGGCGGCGACGCGGGAGGGAGATGTTAGTCAGGAAGAGATTGGCCGTCAACTGTCCGGCAGAAATCTTTTCGTTTTTCACACTTCCCGTCGAACCGCACTTTCGAGCGATTCCTGAGCAACTCTTACGAGTCACCCAGCGGACCAACTTTTCAGATGACCCTGCGGGCTACTGATTTCAGTAACCCATGGAGACGACCGGGGTCGAACCGGCAACCTCCGGCTTGCAAAGCCGGCGCTCTCCCAATTGAGCTACATCCCCGCCAGTGGGCGTACGTGGATTCGAACCACGGACCTCAGCTTTATCAGAGCTGCGCTCTAGCCAACTGAGCTATACGCCCCGACGAAACCCCAGAAAGGTTTCGGTCGCGAGCTCGGAACTCTAAACACTTTTGTTTTCACATTCAAGTGGAAGAGCTTCGACAGCACAGAATCCTGAGATCTCTGGCAAAATGAGCCGTCAAAGGTAGCAAACACGCGTGATCTCCACATCAAGCTGGCTGGATTCGTGGCCGCAACACGCAACGTAACATCAAAACACACATATATTTAAGGAAAACAATACGCAAAGAGCCATCAGGAGACCTGCTTTCAACTACGGGATCGAGCAGATTCATGTTGGTTGTGTATTCGCGGCGCGGGCTCGATGTTCATGACACCAAAAAATCGATCGTGACGGTCGTGACTCCACCGCCAATGACTGCTCTCGTGGGAGCAAAGGACGTATTCTGCCGTCGAGAATGGCATGATGAGCACAAAAAAAGCGTCTCCCTCGAAGAATCGATGCGCCCATGGATGCAAAACCGCAGTTTACCGACCAGCAATCCGCCGCAATTACGACGCGAAACGTATCGATTGCCCTTTCCGCCGGCGCAGGGTGCGGAAAGACGTTTGTCCTGACGCAGCGGTTTCTGGCGGGTCTGGAGCCGTCGTCGACGGAAGGGCGTGACGTCAGTCTGCACTCGCTCGTTGCGATCACGTTCACAGACCGTGCCGCCAGAGAGATGCGGGACCGAATTCGCGCCGCGTGCCACGAACGATTGCGTCACTGCCCCAGCGAAGCTGTCGATCATTGGTTGGAGATCTTGCGGGGACTTGATTCCGCTCGAATCAGCACAATCCATTCGTTTTGTACCAGTCTGCTTCGCTCGCAAGCCGTCGAAGCGGGGCTTGACCCCTCCTTTTCCGTACTTGAACCCGCGCTTGCCGACACGCTTTTGCGACATGTCGTCCGCGATACTCTCAATGGGTTACTCGAACTTCGCGATCCGGACGCAGTCCAGTTTGTCGTGCTTTACGGACTGGAACGAACGCGCGATCTCCTCAGAAACCTGACGGCTCAGCGATTCCAAATCGACTTTCGTGCATTTGCGGAGACGACACCCGAACAACTGGCTGCGGCTTGGCTACGAAAGTGGCGAACGGAAGTCGCCCCAAAACTGATCCGGACCTTCCGCGAATCACCTCTCGTCGCGCGCGTGTTGGAACTGATTTCCGGCGCCCCCTGCACTCGCGACAAGATGGTCGAACGGATTGCAAATCTCGCCACATTGCTGCCCATTCAAATTCCTTGGGAAGATCCACTGGAATCGCTGACCCTCGTTCGCGAGAACGCGACGGTGGTCGGCGGGGGTACAGAAAAAGACTGGATCTCGAAAGAGCGACAAGAACAGGTCAAAGAGGCATTCACAAAATTGCGAGCGGCAATCGATGGCCTGAAGAAGGACCTGAGTTTCGAGGAAGGCGACGTGACGCTGGCCGCCGAGATCGCCTGCCGGGCGCTGCGTCTCACCGAACAAACCGCAAATGCCTATGCCGTTGCAAAGCGGTCCCAAGGCGTGCTCGACTTCGACGACTTGTTGCTTCACGCTCGCAATCTGCTTCGCGACCATCCCAACGTTCGGCAACGAGTTGCCGCCGGAATTCGACTGCTGATGGTCGACGAATTTCAGGACACCGATCCGGTTCAAGCGGATGTCGTCAGATTTTTGTGCGGCGAAGCGATGACCCGTGGCAAGCTGTTCATGGTGGGCGACCGCAAGCAGTCGATTTATCGTTTTCGACGGGCCGATCCGACCGTCTTTGCCACGATGAGTGCCGAGTTGCCGGCCGCCGGTCGCCTTCCGCTGAACATCAACTTTCGCAGCCAGCCTGCGGTGCTGAATTTCGTCAATCAGATGTTTGCCTCTGCAATGGAGGGATACGAGGGACTGCAGCCTTTCCGCGAGGAGCAGTACTCACCCACACCGGCGATCGAATTCTTGTTCGCGACGTTTGATGCGGCCGAGATGGATCCTTCGGCCAACGATTCGGTAAGCGGCGCATCCTTGGGCGACGATGACCTGCGACCGAAGGCGGGAGAGTTGCGTCGACGGGAAGCCGACTGGATCGCGCGCCGCATTTCGTCGCTGCTCAACGACCCGACACCTCGCATCCGCACGAAGAATCGCGATGCGAGCGGTCGCCCGCTTCTGAGACGAACCGAACCGGGCGACATCGTGATTCTGTTCCGGGCGCTCTCCAGTGTTCAGGAATACGAGTCGGCCCTCCGCAAATTCGGGATCGAATACTACCTGGTCGGAGGCAAGGCGTTTTTTGCGCAGCAGGAAGTCTTCGATCTGCTCAACCTGTGCCGCTATCTGGACGACTGTGACGACCTGATTGGATTGATGGGAGTGCTGCGGTCCCCCTTCTTCAATCTGGACGATGACGCAATTCACGCCATCGTCTTCCGATCAGCAGACGATCCGCTCACCGATCCACGAGCCAATTCCGACGCAGAAGGCCCCCTGCCCTCGACATCGTATTCGCGGTTTGCAAGTTCACTCCATACAAATCTGTACCTTGAGCCCCCCACTCATCTACCTGAGTCACAGCGTGAACGAATTGCGTTCGCCGCGCGCATCCTGTCTGAACTGCGCGCGAGCAAGGATCGCATTCCCTTGACGGACCTGCTAAATCGGGCCATCGAACGGACCGGCTACGATGCCTCTCTACTGGCGGAATTCCTGGGACGTCGCAAGCTGGCCAATCTGAGAAAACTGATTGAAATGGCCCGCCAATTCGACAAAGGCGAATTCTTCACCCTCAAGGACTTCGTCACGAGGCTTCAGACATCGGTCCTGGACGAGACAGACGAAGAATTTGCCACGACGCTGCCAGAATCGGGCGACGTCGTTCGCCTGATGTCGATCCATCAATCCAAAGGACTCGAGTTCCCGGTGGTCATCGTCGCCGATATCGACCGGAAGGGACCACCACGATCCAGTGATTCGGTGCTGCACCCCGACCTGGGCCCTCTCGTCACGCTTCCCCAGCAGTTTGGCAACGAACCCAAAAATCTTGCGCTACGCATGCATCTGTTGGCCGAGGAAGAAGCCGATTCTGAAGAAACAATTCGACTGTTTTATGTTGCCTGCACGCGCGCTGCCGACTACCTGATCCTTTCGGCGGGCCTCGACACGAGCAAGTCTTCGCATTCCCCCTGGATGAACGTGGTCGAATCCCGCTTTGACATCAAGACCGGGCTGCTGAAGTTCGATGCGCTTCTCGGTGCGTCGGCTAACGCGACAGCGGATCCGGCCACGATTCCCGAAGTGCTGGTTCATCGCGTACCGTGCGACGCGAAAATCGCCGAAGCAGTTTCCGCACGAGAAATTGCTGTTGGCGAACTTCCGCAGCAAGTGCTGACCGCGGAACCTGCCGAATTTCCCACCTCAGCCCGGGTTTTCGGACGCGATACCAGCGATGCGTTTGTAACCAGCGTCTCACGACTCGAGGCGATCGACGCGGAACTGAATGCGATTTCTCATTCGCATGGAAACAAACGATCCATTGATCTTGAAGGCGAGGTGGTCGACCTCGATATGGCAAGCGCACTTGGCACGCTGGTCCATTCGGTACTGGAACGAGTCGATTTTCGGAACGTCGACAACTGGGAACAGTTACTCATCAGTGCCGCCCATCACAGCCCCGATCAGCCGCACGAAACCCTGATTGAGCAGGCCCGCGGGATGTTAGGCTCGTTTTTTAAGTCACCATTCCACGCGGAATTGGCACGCGCCAAGTCGATCCATCGCGAGATTGATTTCTTACTTCCGTGGACACCGCAAGCAACACAATCAGGAGCCGAGCCATCGACAGTGACGCGATCCACGCCGATGATCGCCGGGATCATCGACCTGTTGATTGAGACGGACAATGGCTGGCACGTCCTGGACTACAAGACGGGTGATTTCCCACTGAAGGCGGCGAACGAAAAACTGCTCGCCCCGTACGAACTGCAACTGGGCATTTACGCCTATGCGGTCGAGCAATGGTTTGGCGTCGTTCCTCAGGAGTTGTCGTTGATTGCGTTTCGTCCACAAGTCCGACGCATCACTCTACCCTGGTCTGCCGAACGATGGCAGCAGATTCGAGCGAGAATCGATCGGGCCATCGCAACGACGTAATGGACCGTACCATCAAGGGCGACGAATCCCCAAAAGGGCCGATACCGTCGTGACACCTGCGCGTCGCGATGTCGATCGCACGTACATTCGAGAATGCCGTCAGTCCACGAACATGAATTCGTTCGTCATCAGTAGCACTTGCGCCAGACGCTCCAGCGACGACAACTTCTCGGTGGTCGTGGTTTGGGCCGACTGTAGATACGCAAGACTCAACTGACGTTCCTCATCGTTAGGATCACGCGAGACGATTCGCCGATAGAGCGTCTGAATCTGCGCTGCCGAGTCGTCGGAGGCGGAATGGCAATCCGACGCCAGCCGACGCGCCTGTTCTTGAATGAACGGTGAGTTCATCGCCAGTAGCGACTGCTGAGGTACCGTCGTTTGCGGCCGCTCGGCAGCGGACGTATCAATATCCGCAAAGTCGAATGCACGGAACACGCCTGGCAGGTCATTGCGATTGATGAAGGCATAAATCGTGCGACGCGTGGTTCCAGGATTCATGACCGCGTCAAAAGGTTGCCCTCCCATCACGTCGTCCAACTTGCCCGCCACCGCCAGCAGCGAGTCACGGAACGATTCAAAGTCCAGACGAATTCGGGGCATTCGCCACAGCAGCCGGTTCTCGGGATCGCGACCGCGGGCAGCGGCATTCTCTGTCGAAGACTGTTGATAGACTGCAGACCCGACAATCAAGCGGTGAATCCGTTTGATCGACCAGCGATGCGGTGACGGCGAGGTCTCGGTGCCCGAACTGCCAGACGTTTCCACTGCCAACCAATCCAGAAGTTCTGGATGAGTTGGAGGCAGCCCTCGCGTCCCGAAGTCGCTGGGCGTCAGGACCAGTCCTGTCCCAAAGTGATGTTGCCAGATTCGGTTGACGATGACGCGCGCCGTCAGGGGGTTGCGTGCCGCCACGATTTCCTCGGCCAGTTCCAGCCGCCCGCTCCCCTTCGCAAACGGCTTTCGCTCGCTGGAAGATGCCGCCGCAAGAAACTGGCGGGGAACTCGATTGCCATGACGACCTGGATTGCCTCGGATGAAGATCACAGGTTCATGGATCGGTCCATCGCTCAAGACCATTGCTCGAGGAGGTGCCCCTGGCGAGGTTACCTTCAGGTTGTCGACGTTCCGCTTGAGGTTCGTCACCATGTTGCGAATATCATTGCCATAGATCGCTCGCGCTTCGTCCAGCGTCAAATTCGCGGGCGAATTGGCGTCGTAGAGCACCTGCCGCAGTTCTTCCATCGAGCTATCGGGTAGCTGCTTGGCATCGGGTGTGGCTTTGACCAGTTCGTTCCATTCACCCTGAGCCGCGCGGAACAGCGAGTCGTAAATGCGAGCCAGATCGACCAGTGTATTCGGTCGCTGTTCTGTCATGGCCGCACGCAGGCGCGGGTTCACCTTGGCCGCCTCTTCTCCGTTCGACCACGAGTCCACCAGGCGATTGACTTCACCCGGGAACTCTTCAGCCTTAGCAATCGCTGCGAGTCGGTGCCACGTCCCCAAGACGGGATGAGGCTGCGCTGCCGTTCGGCTGAGAGCGTCTTTCCATCTCTGAACAATCGGACCGCGAGGTTCATTCTTACCGTGGAACATGGCCGGGATTGGAGCCCAAGCCGGAAGCTGCCTCGCGATTTGCTGGAAACAATCGCCCGCAACGTCCCGAATCTCTTGGGCCACTTTGGGAACCGATTCTTGCTCGTATTTCAGCACCTCTGCTTCGCGCTTTGCCAATTCTTGGAGGAACTGCTGATAGGCGACGGGATTCTTGGGAACACCGATAATCGGTAACTCTTCGGGTTCGGTGGTGGATGCGAATACGCCAAACAATGAGTAGTAATCGGCAGTCGGGATGGGATCGAACTTGTGGTCGTGGCAGCGCGCACAGCCCACCGTGAGCCCCAGCAGTCCGCGCGTCACGACATCGATCCGATCATCGATGATGTCGTTATTGTTGTTTAGATACCGGCGTCCGACCGTCAGGAACCCCAGTGCCGCCAAACGGGGATCATGCGTTTCGGCGGCTGGCGGCGCGCCAGCCGCTTGTCCTTCCACGATTTGATCCGCAGCCAGTTGTTCCTTGATGAACTGATCATATGGCGTGTCCTGATTGAACGCGTCGACGACATAGTCTCGATACGTGTAGGAATACGGATAGCGCGGTTCGGCGGTGAAGACATAGCCTTTGGAATCCGCATACCGCGCGACATCCAACCAGTGGCGTGCCCAGCGCTGACCGTAAAGCGGCGATGCCAGCAAACGATCAATCAAGCGCTCAACATGATCGGGTGTTGTGTCTTGAAGAAACTCCTGCACCTGTGCGAATGTGGGGGGAATTCCCCACATATCGAGCGTGGCACGACGGATCAGCGTATACCGGTCGGCAGCAGCCGAAAGATTGAGTTCCTTCTCTCGCAGTTTGGCCACAACAAACGAATCGATGGGCGTCTGGGTTTGAGCACCCTGCTCGCGAGAGATCTCGGGACGATGGGCTGGCTGAAACGCCCAATGCGGTTGTGCCGAAGCTTCGACCGCAGCCGAGTCCTTGGGCCACACCGCACCTTGCTCGACCCACTTACGGATGACCGCGATTTGTTCGTCCGCCAGCTTTCCTTTTGGCGGCATTTGCGTGTCGTTATCCGCATAGAGCAGAACTTGAATCAGCCGGCTGCCTTGAGGGTTTCCGGGCACAGCAACCGGACCGCTGTCGGTGCCTTTCAAAAATCCCGCCTGATAGTCCAGACGGAGGCCGGCTTCTTCCTTCTTCGCGCCGTGACAGGCCTGACAATGCTCGGCGAGCAATGGCCTGACTTGTTTTTCGAAGAACTCAACCTGTTCTGTGGACGGAGAGTCAGCCGCGACGGTGAGGCTCGTCATGAAGATCAGGGCGACGGCGACTCGAACGAATGATGGCATGCTTCAAGCTTCCCAATCGGGAACGGCACGACGGCAGAAGCGAAAACGCGCACTTACGAACGCGACTCGATTCACAGAGGATGTTGCGTCGTCATGGCCCAAGGTGGCTGCAGTCAGGCCTCGGGCTCCATTCCTTAAGATGTCAGCAAAAGTTCAGGCGGGACAATCTGCGGATTGTTACGGCGGGCACTGAAAGGATTATCGCAGGCAATCACGTCCGTGGCAAACCGGAACCTGACAAGGGATTCGGAAATCAACGGGAAAATGAATGGCCGGCCGTTCACCTCCTGCTGCCTCCACGAACAGGACCATTTTCAACCTGATTCAGACGAGCTTGGCACCGGCTTGTCCGGCCTCAACCACGAACGAGGCACGCGTTGAAGTCTTACCGTCAGCGACGGTGACATCGTCGACGACCAGATAGTCCGACCGCCACTCGGCCGGTGTCACGCGGCAACGGACATATCCGCGCTGCGTATTCTGGAAGCGAATGAAAGGATTCTGAGACAGCAATTGATCATGGCCTTCGCGCCGATCAATCCCCTTTCCTCCGCTGGAGATCGACGTTCCCACGAATTCTGTTGCGACGATTTCCGTCTCTTGATTGCGGTCATCGACGCGCAAATCGTTGACCCAGTTTGAATGAATATCCCCCGTTAGAACGATGGGGTTAGGGATTCGTCGATCGGCCATGAACTGCATCAGCGCGATTCGCTCGGCGGCGTAGCCCGGCCACTGATCCATCGAATACGACAGAGGGTCGCTGTCCTTTGTGAACCCCACCAGCCCCATCATCACCTGCTGCGCGAGGATGTTCCACGTCCCCTGCGACTGCAACAACGAAGCTTGCAACCAATCCCGCTGTTTCGCGCCCAGCAAGGAATTTCGTGGATTGAGAGCTTCCTCATTCAAGGGTGAACGGCGATCCCCGTTTGGCTGATCGGATCGGTACTGCCGTGTATCGAGAATCTGAAATTCCGCAAGCTGTCCAAATGACGCGCTGCGGTACAGTTCCATGTGCGGACCGGTCGGCAGCGAGCGGCGGCGGAGCGGCATGTTTTCGTAGTAGGCCTGATAGGCATTGGCTCGACGAAGCAGGAACTCGGCGGTATCGACATTCTCTTTCGCCGAGATCTCACCCGCGTAGTTGTTGCTGACTTCGTGATCGTCCCAAGTGACGAACCAGGGACAATTGCTGTGCGCACGCTGCAACTGGGGATCGCCACGATACTGGGCATGGCGCACGCGATAGTCATTCAGCGAATGAATCTCGCTGCCAATATGCTGTCGAACCTGGTCTTTTCGCCCACCCCCTTCATAGATGTAGTCGCCGAGGTGAAAGATCAGATCCAGATCGTTCTCGGCCATATGCTGATACGCGGTGTAATACCCCGTCTCGAAATGCTGACAGGACGCAAACGCGAACTTCAGTTCGTCTTTGACCGCGTCGGCACTGGGAAGCGTTCGAGTCCGACCGAGCGGACTCTCGACATCGCCCACACGGAATCGATACCAGTACCAACGATCAGGCTTCAGCCCATGCACCTCGACATGCACGGAATGCCCCAACTGAGGTGTGGCGATGGCAGTTCCCTTCGCCACGACGTTCCGCATATTGTCGTCGTCGGCCAGCACCCAACTGACCTGTACGGGCTCTTTGGACATCCCGCCAAACGGTTCGAGTGGCTTGGGGGCCAAGCGTGTCCATAAGACCACGCTGGAACTGTCGGGGTCACCCGACGCAATCCCGAGCGAAAACGGATTCGTGTCGAATCGCGGCCGGGTTTGCGCGAGGGCGGCCCGGTTCATCCAGGGAATTGAAGCGAGCGCCGCGCCGTACGCCATGAACCAACGACGACTGATTCCGCCTTCGTATTTCAACGATTCTCGCAAAGTGTCCAGTTGCAACATCAGAGTTCCCCTGCTCCGTTCTGTCCATTTGGAAACATTGTTCATGGGAAGGATCGGGGCCGTCTCATCAATGGCAGCCAGCCCCGTCATCTGTTTCAGGCCTACTTTGGCTGCTTCATCACCCAGATATCGGTGACATAGTGCCAGTCACGCCAGTTGAGATGTCGCTGGTCGAGGGCTTCCCATGTCAGCGTGATCCGCCCGTCTTTGGTCGCTTCGAGCGGCACCTCGAAAATCTGCTCGGTGACGCGATCGTAGGTCTCTCCCTTCTTCAGCAGCTTCGCTTTCACACCATCAATCAATAGCGGCGAATCCGACTGAGCAAACAGTTTCACGATGTACGGGCTGGTCGTGTCGAGATCGTTGTAATCGAGCCCGTGCGGGAAGCTATCGAGATACAAATGCCACGCTTGTCGCAGTCCGTTCCGCTTCACATCCAACCAGCGCTGAACCGGGATCGGAAATTCGGCGCGGTGACGCACCACATCGCCGAACATCAGCAATTTGGCAAGTCGAGGCGAGCGACCCACATGCCCCACGACGTCGTAGTACCCTCCCTCGCCCGGGTTTTCCCAGTTTCGGACGGCATCCAGTCGCTTGAGCTGCTCTTTGGCGTCGGTCATTTTCTCAATGGCATCGAACTGATCTTCCAGCCACCAGCGGTTATTGAGCGGATAATCCAGGAAGTCGAGCACCGCACCGCGTTCCGTTCCCGAAGCACTGTATTTGGGAACACTCGTCTGCAGGCCGATGTCGGCGAACAGTTCGTCGCCGAACGCCTTCAGCCGTGCGATCAGTTCAGGATCGTTGGGCTGCGTGGTCGCTCGTGCCAGAATCGCGCGCGCGTCTTGCAGAGTCTGCTTGACGCCCAGTTTGTCGACTTGGACCAACTTTTCGAGTGCCTGTCGTTCCAGTTCGTTTTCGTACAGCAGACGATTCCGGCTGAAGAACGCGTAGTACGCGCGGAAGAGATGCATACGGAATCGCCATTTGCTGCCAGAGGTCGGCAGGCGTTTTTCCAAGTCTTTCCAAAGCGTGAAGGTCGCCCCCATGGAACCGTTCTCGGCCAGGGGCCCGCGTGTGTCAGACTCGAGTGCAAACAGTCCGTCTGCCCCTTCTTCCGCGACATCCGATCGGAAGAAGAATCGCGCATAATCACGCGCGATGTCACGTGGATCAGCCTCGGGGTTCCAACCAAGTTGCGACCACAAATTCTTGTTGAAGTCGTCGTGCACCCCGTCGGAATAGGTCAAGAATCCATCGGTGAATGAGTAATCCGCTCGATAGATATCGGTGTAATCCACCGGGCGAGGGTTGACCGGTTCACGGCCGAGGGTCAGTCCGATCGCTGGATCCATCCACGGCACGGGGTATTGGCAGCGAACGCAGTGTGTGATGTCTGGATACCAGCGCAATTGATATTGCTTGGGCAGACGCTGACGCGTCAATTCCATCGGGGGCGAACCTGGTCCCATCGCCAAACCGCCGAACCAGGTGGGCTTTTTCGTTTCGAGATAGTCATAGACGAGCTTCACATCTTCAGGGGTATTCAGATGGTGCTGCAGCGACAACCAGATCTTTGCCTTGGGATGATGCTTCTCGAGAAGTGCCGCCATCCGTTCAAGGAACGGTAGCAAGACGGCAGCGTGATTGTTGCCGGGATCACCACCAGGAACGAAGACGCCGTCGAGTCGTTTGATCTGGCGATAGAACTTCTCCTGCTGCTTGAGAAACTCGGCTTCTTTGGCTTCGTCAGGCAGCGGGATTAGAACGGGCACCCAGACCCAGTGGGCGAGGTCGTACTTCTCGCAAAGCTCGGCAAACTTCACATTCATTTCTTCGCGTGAGTACTTCATCAAACGATTGACGATGTCCTCTTGAAACGGAATGTTCTCGACGGCGTTTGCGCCAAAAATCACCATTTCACGGAAGTACTGATCGAACTGCTCGTAGGTCCATGCGTCCCAACTGTTGGCGGTATCGCGGTAACCGATCTGGTGGCCTCGCAGGGGGCGACTGGGCGATTCATGGGCATGGAATTCACTGGAGAGCGACACGGCGCCGGATTTCCACTGCAGTGATCGCAGCAACTTTCCGACACCAAACATGGCACCTCGAGAATCGAATCCCGTGACCGCAACGACGGTGGGCTGCCCCTTTACAGCAGGTGTGACGGTGACCGAAAACGCTTCGGCCTGCTTGGGCACCGAGGAGACCGTTTCTGCAATCCGTGCATTCCAGGCCGGCGGTTCCGCAAGAGTCGAAATCGCGATGATCGCCTCCGCCGAAGCGGGCCACTCGGTCGTGACCTTCCACTGCACCCCTGTTCGGCGTGCGATTTCTTCGGTGAGAATCGTGGGAGCGATCTTCTCGGCGGCGGGCAGATTGCCTTGGCGAATGACGATCGTGGCTTTGGTCAGATCAATCGACGCGGCATGCGTGAACGAGGGAACAATGAGACAAATCAGAGCCACAAGGCTGGAGGTCAGGCGAAGCATCAATGGTCCTTGAAAGATCGCTGCGAGCAGTTCGGCAGGTCGTGATTTCGATGCACCTTAACGGTCAGAAAACAAAAAACGTCAGACGAAGATAGGCACATCGCACAATTCAGCCTACCGGACCTGCCCCAGCGTGAAAAGCAAACGACATCGCGGTGTCGCGTTTCCCGCGAAGAGAGTCGACTGGAGCACATGGAGAAAGAGACAGGATTCACATCGGCCCACAGCCACTCGCCGCCACGTCATCCCGCCTCTTTTTCAATGCTCGCCCTAGGTCTTCTGATCCGCAGAATCACCCTGCCCAATTTGACAAGAACACAGGTGACCGCTCATCAATGTATCGCCTTGATCCTTTTGATCTTCTTGTTTGACTTTCCCTTGTTTTCATGAGGATTTGCAACATTTTGATTTGATCATCTTGTTGAGCATCTTGATCATCTTTCTTCGGACCGATGCTCCCCGACAGTGCCCCTCGTTTGGACCAACTTCGACGGCCGCCCCGTCCCAATCCCTAATGCCCCGCAATTGGAATGAATCCCGGGTGGCACAGACATTTCTGTCCGTGTTGGAGCCTTGTCACCGAGGTCCAGTGCCAGCCATGGCAACCATGCAATCGCCCCAAAACCAGCTGGTCGATCTATGCCATAGTCCATTCAATTCACGCCTGCCTCGCCCGCTTGAGACGCCCCCCGCTTTTCGGGAGACACCATCATCGAAACTTGCTGCCCATGATAACCGTTTCCGCGGCCCATTCAGCACCAGAATGCCTCTTGTTTCCAAACGTTTGGAAGGCCGTTCGCGACACCAATTCACGCGTCCAACTCAGATGCAAGAACGGCACCTGATGTTTCTCCCCAATATGACTGAATTCGCGAACCGTAGCGCGTGAGAACGCGATAAGAACCGCCAAGTCGGCACGGCAGTCGCGGAATATCCTGTCGCTGAACAGCCCTCTGACCATTACGTGTCTTCAACTTAACGACCGGACACGCGCGAGCCATGGGAATTCGATGAACTTGCTCGGGCGCGCGAGATTCGTATTACTTGGGAGCGTTCGAAACGGTCCGCAACCAATTCAAGAAGAGCGGCGCCCCCCCCCTGCAAGCCCTGTTGTTTTCCCGCTTCAATCATCATTCCGAGCAAGCGTCCCACGTTGTGTTCGCTTTGAGACGTTGACGATGCCCTTGAGCCACGTTCGTCGCATGCCGCCCGCCTCGCTGTGATGAGAGTTGTCGGATTTAAGTTCCAAGACGAGCAGTCTTTGCACCCCTGTCCAGCGGTGGAATCGAAGTTCCTTGCCAGCCTCACGATCGGATCGAGACATTTCTATGCCAGATCATTCTGGTCCGATGTTTCCCGGCCCTCTTCGAAGATTCGCACGTTGTCATGCGTTATTTGCGGGGCCAAGCGGGATATCGACCTCGCATTCGTCAGACAGCGGGTGTAGGCTGGGGGCGAGGAGATTGAAATCGCAACGATTAGGCCCGTTGACGCAATCGACGTTGTGCCTTTTTCGGGCTAAGCAGCAGCCTGTTCCCGAATATCGCAGTGTTGTGAATCGAGCCGGACGGCCTCTATTTCTTATCTGAACGTCATGTTCGCGTGACGTCCACTTAACCAATCTGGCACGCCGACGTACGAGAAGGTTCGGCCTTTGCCGCCCATTCTAAATAGGAGAATGGGTTCCATGGCATTGATTAGCGCCATGAGCTTTGCGAGGTGCCGCGGGGCCTGAAGCGGCTCATTTCATGAGCCATGAAGATGGCAAACGATCAGATTTGAAAAGGTAGAAGCAATGTCCTCAGACCTTCCCGTGTCCAATCGAGAACTTGCAGAACGGTTCCATCTGCTTGCCGAGGACGCGAAAGAGTATGCCATCTTCCTGATGGATTTAGCGGGGCGTCTTATTTGTTGGAATGTCGGTGCCGAGCACCTTTTCGGATATCAGTCCGGCGAAATTATCGGACAGCATTTTTCCCGCTTCTTTCCACCTGACGAAATCCTGACAGGACAACCGGAACATGAGTTGAAGACGGCGCTTGCGGAGGGTCGCGCTGACAACAAGTGCTTCCAGGTCCGTAAAGATGGTACGAGGTTCTGGTGCCAGGCGATCGTGACTCCGCTACTCGATGAGCACAAGCAGGTTCGATCGTTTGCGAGAGTCATGCACAATCTGACGGATCATGATGCGTTGGAGGCGCAGCTCAAACGGGGAGATCGGCTGGCAGAGGCCAATCGCAGCAAAGAAGAGTTCATGGCGTTACTGTCTCATGAACTTCGCAGCCCGCTCTCACCAATCGTCAACGCGCTTAGTATCCTGCGACACATGTCGACGACCGATCCCATTATCGAACAAGCCGGGAACATCATCGACAGACAAGTGGGAGTGATGGTTCGGCTGGTCGATGATCTGCTCGACATCAGCCGAATCACCAAGGGCAAACTGCGTCTGACCAAGGAAGAAGTGGAATTGCGCGTCGTGGCCAATCACGCGGCCGAGACGTCCAGACCATTCATGGATGCCCGGAGACACGAATTTTCCGTGTCACTTCCGACGGCTTCCATCTGGGTGGAGGCAGACCCCGCGCGACTGGAGCAGGTTATCGTGAACTTGCTGAACAATGCTGCGAAGTACACCGACACGGGTGGATTGATTCGAATGACCGTCAGCCGAGAGGGGGATGACGCAGTCATTCGGGTGCGTGACAACGGGATTGGGATCGCCCCGGAAATGCTGCCACACGTCTTCGAACTCTTCAGCCAAGTCGACGGTTCGCTCGGCCGATCTTATGGAGGGCTGGGGATCGGCCTGGCATTGGCGCACAATCTGGTCGAAATGCACGACGGCCGACTTCAAGCCGCAAGCCCTGGACTGGGGAAAGGTTGTGAATTCACGATCAAAATTCCCGTCATGCCAAACCCATCGGCGCCGGAGTCCACAACCGCCTTGCTGCCGGGACAACATACCGGTCCTCCGCTTCACGTCCTGATCGTCGAGGACAACGTCGACGCCGCCGACAGCCTGAGTTTGTTGCTACGGCTTTACGGGCATCGGATCGAAGTGGCTCGGACGGGTCCGACGGCGATCGAAATGGCGGCCAATTCACGGCCCGATGTGGTTTTGCTCGATATCGGGCTGCCTGGAATGGATGGCTATCAGGTCGCCAAGCGTCTGCGGGAGCTTCCCAACTTCGCGGGCGTGAAGATGTGTGCGTTGACGGGCTTCACCCCCAGTGACGCCGATCGCCAACGCCAGGAAGAGACGGGGTTCAACCATTACTACGTGAAGCCGGTGGACCTGGCAATGCTGCTTGAACTCTTCAAATCCATCGTCTCAACAGCCACATGAAACGCGCGACGAAGCCCCCGCAAACTGACGTTGCGATGAGAGATTCACCAACGACGACACAGGCCTGAGTGTTTGTGGCACTGGCATTTCATGTGGCCTGACATGCGACCGCGAGAGGTTGACCGCAAGAGTTTGCGTCCACGAGTCCCCCCGCCTGACGAGATTCACTCGTCGTCGTCATCCTCGTCGTCATCTTGATCGTCGTCGTCGTCATCATCATCATCGTCTTCGAAATCGTCGTCCGAGTCAGATTCGTCATCAAAGTCATCGTCGAACTCTTCGTCGTCGCCGAAGTCGTCTTCGTCGTCATCTTCGTCGTATGAGTCAGGAGTGGATGCTGATCCATAGATAAAGTGCTTGACGTCCTCCTCGGTCGCTTGGTCTGGCACGGTGTTTTCCCGTCCTTTTCTTCCGAAAGTTGAAACTTAGAAAATACTTGGGGAGCGTAAGACTGGGGTGACGTGCTGTCAACACGCAGAACGTGGTATGCTAGGTGTATTCACTTGACGGACGCAATTCGGCATCGTCGCCGGAAAGAATCCCGATCACACCTAATTCCGGGGAACAGAGACATGGCCGAAGGTATCATCAAGAAGGTTTTGGACAAGGGATTCGGATTCATCACGACCAACAATGGCAAAGACCTGTTCTTCCATTCTTCGGCCGTTCAAGGGACCGAATTCAATCAACTGAGTGCGGGCCAAAAAGTCACGTACACAGAAGGAATGGGGCAAAAAGGCCCGTGCGCCGAGAATGTGAAGCTGGCATAAGGCGCGGATTCTCGCGAATCTGATCCGTCACGCCCATTCCGAGCCGATTTTTGAAACGGCATTGACCTCGTTCCCAAGCTTCCGCTTGGGAACGCTTCTTACCCTGGATGGACGCGGGAAGATCTCCAGTCACTTTCTTGTTCGGCAGAGACTGAGAGAAGAGGCGTTACCAACGCAGAGCTTGGTAACGAGGGGGATGGATGGGAGAGGATGGACGCGGCGAGGGGGGATGGCGCGGACCTTGCCAATCGATCAACGGGCTCTAACATCCTGCTGAAGTAAGGGGGGACTGGCACCTTGGCGTTGACGATGTCATGGCGTTTTTTATGTTGGCCGGAGCCAACCCCCGTTACTTCAACAGACTGCTAAGCCCAGGTTCAGTTTGTGGGCCTCTTCATGACCCACAATTCGGTGACATAGTGTCGATCGCGCCAGTTGAGGTCGCTTTCGTCCAGCTTTTCCCAGGTCAGGATAATCCGTCCATCCTGAGTTGCTTCGAGTGGGACTTCGAAAATCTGCTCAGTCACTTTGTCGAACGTTTCTCCCGTGGACAGCAGTTTGGCCTTCACTCCGTCGATGACGAGCGGTGATGACCGCTGCGAGAACAGCTTCACGACGTAAGGACTATTGGGATCGAGGTCATTGTACGTCATCGGTTGCGTCAGCCTGTAAAGATAGGCATGCCAGGCTTGGCGAAGTGGCGTCTTCACTTCGCGCATCCATCGCTGATTGGGTGCAGGAACTTCGTCTTCGTGTCGCATGATGTCGCCCGCGGTCAACAGCTTCATGACGCGGGGTGATTTGCCCACGTGCCCCAGCACATCGTAGTAGCCCTGTTTACCGGGATTTTCCCAGTTCCGAACGATCGAGAGCCGCCGGAGTTGGGCTTTCGGATCGGACATCGTTTCGATCTTGTCGAACTGATCTTCCAGCCACCAGCGATTGTTGAGCGGATAGTCGAGAAAATCGAGCACCGCGCCGCGCTGGGAATTGTTCGCCTTGTACTTCGGTACGCTGGTCTGCAGACCAATTTCCCTAAACAGTTCTTCTCCGAACTGATTCAGGCGTTTGATCAATTCGGGTTCGGCGGGCTGCGACTTGGCCAGTTCGAGCACAGCACGCGCCTTCGTCATCGCGGGAGTTGCACCGATCTTGTCAGCCTCGTCGAGCTTCGCGAGAGCCTGACGTTCCAGGTCGGTCTCGTAAATCAAGCGGTTCCGAGTGAAGTACATGTAATAAGCTCGGAAAAGATGCATGCCAAATCGCCATTTGCTTCCCGGCGCGGGAAGACGCTGCTCCATCTCTTTCCAAAGCAGATAGGTCGCCGTGACAGAACCTCGATCGGCCAGAGCACCGCGCGTATCGGATTCGAGCGAGAACAGGCCGTCCGCTCCTATTTCCGCCAGCTCGGCCCCGAAGAAGAATCGCGAATACTCTCGTGCGACATCGCGGGGATTGACGAGCGGATTCCACCCAAGCTGCGTCCAGAGACTCTTGTTGAAGTCATCATGGACGCCGTCAGAATAACTGAGGAATCCATCGGTAAAACGGTAGTCCATCTGATAGATGTCGGTGTAATCGACGGGTCGGGGATTGACCGGTTCACGACCAAGTGTCATTCCCAAAGCAGGGTCAAGCCACGGGATGGGATACTGACAGCGCACGCTGTGCGTAATATCGGGATACCACCGCAACTGGTAGCTTTTTGGCAGTCGTATCCGGGTCGGTTCCATCGGTGGACTGCTGGGTCCCATCACCAGTCCGCCGAACCAGATCGGCTTCTGCTGCTCAAGGTAGTTGTAGAGGAACTCGACGTCGTCCGGCTTGAAGTATTGCAGTGACAGCCAGATTTTCACAGTGGGATGAGACTTCCGCACGAGGGCCGCCGTTCGTTCCAGATGCGGCAGCAGGACGTTCGCCTTGTTGTTGCCGGGGTCACCACCGGGAACGAAAATGGCGTCGAGGCGTTTGATCTTGGTGTAGAACTCTGCTTGCTGTTTCAGGAACTCAACCTCTTTGTCTTCATCTGGAAGGTTGATCAAGACGGGTAGCCAGATCCAATGCTGCAGGTCGTATTTGTCGCACAGTTCGGCGAACTTGATGTTCATTTTGTCGCGCGTATATTTGAACAATGGGCTGGGCTTATCTTCTTGAAACGGGATATTCTCAACCGCGTTCGCACCAAAGATCGCCATCTCGCGAAAGTACTGCTCGTATTGATCGTAGGTCCAGGCGTCCCAGCTATTGGCCGTATCCCGGTACCCAACCTGGTGACCGCGGAGCGGACGGTCGGGCGTTTCTGCCGCCTGAAAATCAGCCCCGATCGAAGCGGCGCCCGACTTCCAATCGACCGATCGAAGCAGCTTGCCCACACCGAACATGACACCGCGCGCGTCGTAACCAGTGATGGCAATTGTGGCGGGCTTTCCGCCTGCTGCCGCGGCCACTGTGATCGCGAACGACTCGGCCTTGGAAGAAACTGTCGAGGAAGCGGTCGAGACGTGACCGACCCAGGTCGGCGAATTCGCGATGGTGGAAATCGCAATCACGACATCGGCCTTGGCGGGCCATTCGCTGACCACTTTCCAGGAAAGTCCCGTCCGCCGGGCAATTTCTTCCGTCAAGATGGTCGAGGCCACCTTTTCGGCAGCAGGAAGATCACCGCTTCGGATGACCACAACCGCGCGCGTCAGATCAATTCGTTCTGCCTGAACCGTCGAGACGACCAGCAGACCAACCGCGAAAGCAATGACTCTGATCAAGCGATGCATCGAAGATCCTTGAATGGGACGATTGGAATGACAACAACCGGGATGTATTTCGGCGAGAATGGATGCTGGTGCACTGTCGCTGCAAATGGCGGGACGACAATGCATTGAGCCAGACTATCGATCTGAATCCGTTTTTCACACCGAAGCTGGCCAGGCTTGCCGAGAATTCATTTCGAAGGCCGACGCAGCCCACTTCACTCGGTTTCAACCCGCGAACGAGCGAACCAACGGCGGTGACCTGTTCACCATTCTTGATGCCGTGCCAGCATCACGGGATGTCCGATTCCACTCGCGAACTCATGACAAAACTGTCATACTGTTGAATGTCTCGCAAATGACTTGTGGAGAGCTAGCGAATGCGATTTGGCAGTCTGATCGTCATTGTCGTTTCAGTTCTGGTCCTGCCGTGCGCCAGTTGGGCGGACGTGGAAGTGTCGACGGAAGAGATCCGATTCTTCGAGACGTCGATCCGCCCGCTCCTGGTCGACAAATGTCATAAATGCCACGGTGCAGACAAACAATGGGGATCGCTGCGTCTCGATTCTCGCGAAACAATTTTGACGGGCGGCGATTCCGGCCCGGCGATCGCACCGGGAGCGCCGGGCGAAAGTTTGTTGATTCGTGCCGTCAGCCATACCGACGACAACGTCAAGATGCCTCCGAAAGAGAAGCTGACAGATCAACAGATCGCGGATCTCACTCGCTGGGTTTCGATGGGAGCCCCCTACCCTGCATCGGCCGCCGCCAAGGGCAAGTACCGCGATCCAAATCACTGGTCGTTTCAACCACTCCAGCGTCCGGCCGTGCCGCTCACACAAAACTCGACGTGGGGACGCGGATCGCTGGACCAGTTCATTTTGAACCGATTGGAACGCGAGAATCTCGTTCCCGCGGAACGGGCGGACAAACGGACGTTGATTCGCCGGGCCACATTCGATCTGACCGGATTGCCGCCGACACCTGATGAAGTCGAGGCATTTTTGCAGGATGACCGTCCCGACGCCGACGAACGATTGTTTGATCGCCTGCTGGCCGCTCCTGCCTACGGCGAGCGATGGGGCCGACATTGGCTCGACGTCGCACGCTACGCCGACTCCAACGGTCTCGACGAAAATATTGCGCATGGGAATGCGTGGCGTTATCGTGACTATGTGATTTCTTCGTTTAATGAAGATCGATCGTTCGACCAGTTTTTACTGGAGCAACTCTCGGGCGATTTGCTGACCGCCACGACCGACGCCGACCGGCATCGCATGTTGGTCGCGACGGGGTTTCTCGCCATCGGTCCCAAGGTGTTGGCAGAAGTCGACGAATCCAAGATGCGGATGGACATTATCGACGAGCAAATCGACGCCGTCGGCCGCGCCTTTCTGGGTCTGACACTCGGATGTGCACGCTGCCACGATCACAAATTCGATCCGATTCTGACGGCCGACTACTACGGTCTGGCGGGAATCTTCAAAAGCACGCGCACGATGGATCAATACACGAAGATCGCGCAGTGGCATGAGAATCCCACGCCGACACCCGAGATCCTGGCACAGAAGGCAGTTCACGATGCCGACGTCGCCAAAAAGAAGGAGACGCTTCAATCGTTCACCGAAAAAGCCGATGGGTTGGTGAAGGCCTCGCTGACGCCTGAGCAGGCGGTGCCGGAAAAACTGGAAGACCGCTATCCCGATGCGACCAAGTCCGAGCTGAAATTGTTGCGAGACGAACTGGCCGCGTTTGAAAAGCTCGCTCCGGTGATTCCGTCGGCCATGGGAGTGACCGAGGACGCGATCGTCGATGTGGCGATTCACATTCGCGGCAACCCACAGAAACTGGGTGACGTGGTGTCGCGACGCGTTCCGGACGTTGTCGCGGGTGTGACACCGCCCCAATTCGCAGCGACATCCAGCGGTCGTCTGGAACTGGCACGATGGTTGGTGAACCCCGAGCACCCATTAACGAGTCGTGTGCTGGTGAATCGCCTCTGGCGGTGGCACTTCGGCAAAGGGCTCGTTCGGACGCCCGACAATTTTGGGATGCTCGGTGAACAGGCGTCGCATCCCGACCTTCTCGACTGGCTGGCGCGAGAAACCATGCGTCAGGGCTGGTCGCTGAAGGCACTGCACCGCCAGATCCTGGGTTCGTCCGTGTATCAGCTCGACAGCCGCGCAAATCACGATCTCATCGAACATGATCCAGAAAATCGACTGTTCGGCCGAGCCAATATCAAGCGGCTAGAAGCGGAAGCGATCCGTGATTCGTTGATTGCCATCGGTGGAGGATTGGATCGAACGCTCGGAGGATCGCTATTAAAGGTGAAGAATCGTGAGTTCTTCTTCGACCATACCTCGAAAGACTTGACCGACTATCACAGTCGACGCCGATCGGTCTATCAACCGATCGTGCGGAACAACGTTTACGATGTGCTGCTATTGCTCGACTATCCCGACGCGGCGGTTCCATCCGGCGACCGGGTCACAACGACGATTGCTCCGCAGGCCCTTCTGATGATGAACAGCGATCTTGTCGCGAGCAGCAGTACGGAGTTTGCTCGTGACTTATTGGCAGAGCCGGCAAGCGATGACTCGGCACGGGTAATTCGTGCCTATGAGATCGCGCTGGGACGCGTTCCCTCACGCGACGAAATCACGGAATCCTTGCAGTTCGTCGGCCGGATCTCCGACGCGGTCAGGCAAGCTGCGGGCGCACCGGAACAGCATCGACAAGTGGCTTGGGAAAGCCTGTGCCATGTCATCTTGAACTCGAACGAATTCGTCTACATCAAGTGAACGAGGTTGATATGCAATCGGACTTGAGCGGTGCGTCTTTGACCAGCAGGGTCTCACGCCGACATTGGCTGAAACAATCGGCGGCAGGATTCGGATCGTTGGCTCTGTCGTCCCTGCTGTCAGAAAGTGCTCTCGCCGCTGACCCGCTGGCATCCAAAGCCCCGCATTTCCCCGCACGAGCCAAACGCATCATCTTCCTGTTCATGACGGGCGGGCCCTCACACGTCGACACGTTCGACCCGAAGCCTCTGCTGGACCGCGACGATGGCAAGCCCCTGCCGTTTGCAAAACCGCGTGTCCAATTCAACAGCACCGGTAATCTGCTCAAATCGCCATGGGCATTTCGACAATACGGAGAATCAGGTGCCTGGGTCAGCGATCTGTTTCCTCACGTGGCCCAGTGCGTCGATGACATGTGTTTTGTCCATTCAATGCACGGCACGAACCCTGCACACGGCGGAGCACTGCTGAAGCTTCACACGGGCAGCGATAATTTTGTGCGACCGAGTATCGGCTCTTGGATCAGTTATGGATTGGGAACGGATAACAGCAATCTGCCAGCATTCGTGACGATTTGTCCGACGCTCGGCCATGGCGGAATCAATAATTGGGGATCGGCCTTCCTGCCCGCCGCCTATCAAGGAACACCACTCGGCAACGCGAGTGTACCTTCAGACAAGGCGCGCGTACGTTACATCAGCAATTCCGTCGTCTCACGCGAGGTCCAGCGGATGCAGTTGGAACGGCTGAACCAGATGAATCGCGAGCATCAGGCGGTCAGCGGCCTGGAGCCATCACTTGAGGCTCGAATCAATTCGTTTGAACTTGCATTTCGTATGCAGACCGCGATGCCGCTGGTTGAAGACCTGTCGAGCGAGTCTGAAGAGACGCAGAAGCTGTACGGCATGGACGACCCGGTGAACGCCAACTTTGGCCGGATGTGCCTGATGGCACGTCGATTCGCCGAACGGGGTGTGCGTTACATCCAGGTGACTCATAGCGATAGCAACGTTCAATGGGATCAACACAGCGACTTGAAGAACGGTCACGAGAAGAACGCACGCGAGGTTGATAAACCGATCGCCGGATTGCTGCGCGACCTGAAAGCGCGCGGGTTGCTGGAAGACACACTGGTCTGGTGGGGCGGTGAATTCGGCCGAACGCCCACGGCCGAAGGGCAAAACGGACGCGATCACAATTGCGAGGGATTCACGATGTGGCTGGCGGGCGGGGGTGTCAAGGGCGGGCTGAGGTATGGCTCGACCGATGACTATGGCTACTACGCAGCCGAGGATAAGGTTCATATCCATGACCTGCACGCCACGATCTTGCATCTGATGGGGTTGGACCACGAACGGTTGACCTATCGCTATGCGGGTCGCGATTTCCGCCTGACGGACGTGGAAGGAAATGTCGTACATCAGCTGTTCGCTTAGCAGCCTGTGGCAAGCCGGCTCGACGCCTCAAATTCTCATAGACGCATCGATCCGGCCCATCAATTACGGTGGATTCGTAAGCTTGCTCGTGCGTGACCTGCGCCAATGTCCTTGACGCGTCGAGGCATCCTCGTCATCGTTCCTGCCACTTGAATTGATACGGTCCGATGGGAATCCGAAAGAATTACGCGGAGACCGTATCGGTGTGTTGAGGGAACGGGGACAGGCACCTTGCGAAGCCAGTCCCCGTCCCCTCAAGGCGCCTCATGATTTTCGGCCGGTTTGTTGTGTTGCCCGGATCGTGTCATCAAACTGGACGCCTTTGGAAAGAGCTGAATGAAGATTTCGCGGACGATTGTTTGCCTGCTACTGATGGCAATTCTGTTGACGGCACGTCAGGTGTACGCGCAAACCGAGGCCAGGGTCGAATCGCCCGAACCAGCCCGTGCAACGCTGAGCCCGTTCCAGGCGGTGGCGCTGGGATTTGTCGAGGGAGTGACGGAATACCTTCCGGTCAGTTCCACCGGCCACCTGCTGATTGCCGTGCACTTGCTGGGAATGGACACCACCCAACGACAAAAGGACGCGGCCGAATCGTTGGCCATCTGTATTCAATCCGGTGCAATTCTAGCGGTGCTGGTGCTGTATTTCGGCCGAATCCGACAGATCGTCGCGGGCATGTTGGGACGCAATCCCGAAGGCCTTAAGCTGCTGTTCAACTTGCTGGTTGCATTCTTTCCAGCGGCCGTTATCGGCCTGCTGTTCAACAAATGGATCAAGGCGCATTTGTTCGGTGTCATACCAGTTGCCATCGGCTTGTTCGTCGGCGGCGTCCTCATTCTGGCTCAGTCTCTGTTTGGCATGAAGCAGAACCAAGACACCGGGAAAGAATTGACGCAACTGTCTGTTCGTGACGCACTGTTTGTCGGCATCATGCAATGCCTGGCGTTCTGGCCGGGGTTCAGCCGCAGTCTCGCGACCATTTTGGGATGCCGGTGGACCGGAATGCGGATGATGGCCGCCGTTGAGTTCAGTTTTTTGTTGGGGCTGGTCACGCTGTCGGCAGCGACCGCTTATGAAGGATTGAAGCACGGAAAGGATATGATCGCCGACTATGGCATGACGACGCCACTGATCGCCCTTTTTGTCGCCTTCGTCGCGGCCGTCGTCAGCGTGCGATTCATGGTCGGAGCACTCAGCAAATTCGGATTGAGTCCGTTTGGCTACTATCGAATCCTGCTGGCACTCGCATGCCTGTACTGGCTGTGATTCTGCCGTCCCGGTTTCCAGCATTACCGGATACAAGAGCGGGACTCATCCGACACGACTTATTGGCTGTTCGTCGTACTTTGCGTGTTTCCAACGTGATCAGGTTCATCGGGGGCGGCGCGGGGTGATCCGTCGGGGTTTCGTTCCGGCACACCCAAGTGTTGGCCGCCCTGTGGAGCCCACGCGCCACTACTGCCGAATGGCCGATCTTCATCGAGTTCGATGCCCTTCGAGACCTCGGGTTTGCCTGCTGCGGAATGAGCGGCCTGTTTCGATTTATCGCTGGAAGTCATCAGTATTTTCCTTCTCGCGGATGCGGATGCGATCACGATGGGATGACGCTCGCCCTGCAAGCGAGCCCCATCAAAGTGCAGTTGCTGCAGGTGAAGAGTTGTCTTCCGTGATTTCTGCCAGGTATTCGCTCGCGTCCTGGATGTGCCATTTTCCTTTGCCCTCCAGAACCAGAACGTGCGTGTGATATTTCGCAACTTGCGGGCGGTGACTGACGCTCACGATCGTCGCGTTGCTTTCACGCAATTTCTCGTACAAGCTCGCTTCATTTTTCTCATCGAGCGCGCTGGTTGCTTCATCAAGGATCACATATGGTTTTTCGGCGAGTAAGACCCGCGCGAAGGCCAAACGCTGTTGTTCACCCAGTGACAGCAATTTTCCCCAATCGGCATCAACGTCCAGGCCGCCGCATCGCTCAATCAGCTTCGGTAGATTCACCGATTCGAGAATCTGCTGAAACTCTTCATCGGTGACTCCATCACGATTATTCGGATAAAGCAGTTGCTGGCGCAGGCTGCCGATAATCATGTAAGGCCGCTGGGGCAAGAACAACATGCTGTCCAAGGATGGCCGCGTGACGGTTCCGTCTCCCGTATCCCACAAACCGCCGAACACACGTAGCAAAGAGCTCTTGCCGCCGCCGCTTGGCCCCACGATCAAGAGTCCCTCACCTTCACCGATGGACAACGACAGGTCTGCGATTAACGTTCGTTTTCCGTCGGGCGTCTCCACGGTCAGATTCTCGACCGAGAACTGCGGCCCCTCAACGGTTGAGACACGTTTTCCCTCGTCAGGGACCTCATTGGCTTTATTTTCAAGAATCTTCGCAAACCGATCCAGGCGGCTGATTCCCGCGGCAAAGTAGCTGAGTACGTCGAACTTGTTGACGACGATATTTAACGCCCCGAAGATCGCAGCGAATGCACCGGTCGCTTGAACGACGCGACCAATTTCGATCTCCCCCGCCATGACGCGGGGTGCGAGAATGATTCCGGGAATGATCATCGTGGCCGTGATGAATGAATACTGGAACACGTTCAAGAAGAATTGCCAGTTCACCAGCTTGTTAAAGTTCTGGAAGACTTCCGCAAATTTGTCGCGAATGTTTTGCGACTCCTGTGCTTCACCTCGATAAAAGGCGATCGATTCGGCATTTTCGCGAACGCGAACCAAACTAAAGCGTAGATCGGCCTCACGTCGCAACTGGAAGAAGTTCAGTCCGACCAGGGGCCGTCCGAAGATGAGCGTGGTGATACCCGTTCCGATCGCGGCGTATACGACAATGAAGTAGACCAGAATGTGCGAGATCGACCACAAGACACCGCAAAATGCAATCAGTTGCAATGCGGTTTCGATGAAGATCAATAGGAAGTAGATCGACTTTTGCGTAAACGAATTGATGTCTTCCGAAATACGTTGATCGGGATTATCGATTTCCGCGGAATAGGTCAGTTTGTAGAACGCCGTATTACTGAAGTAATTGCCGACGAACCGCTGCGTCATCCATCGTCGCCAATAGTTCGACAATCGATCCCGAACAAAGTAGTACAACCCATAGATTGGAACGGCGACCGCAATGAGTGCTGTCGCGTAATAGATCGATCGCCAATAGCGATCGGAATCGCGGGCGGCCAGAGCAGACGAGAACTCGCCCGTTTGCTGGTTGAGCAACACGCTCGCGGCGGTATTCGTGAGCATCAAGACGACCAATAAGACGAGCAGGCCGCGAGCAACCCACTTCTCATCAGAAAAAAAATACGGCTTTGACAGGACGACAAAGCGCGGTACGAGACGAGAATTCAGTCGTGCCATGGTTGTCAAATGACTTAAAAAAAGTGGTTGAGCAACGGCCGCATCAACGAATCGGCCATTCGTGCGCGCAAGGAACGGGGAACCGATTTCGGATCGGCCCAGCCAGGAAAGAGCGTATTTTGCAGAACGGCATCGAGCGTTCCGCGTGGATCGGACTATTCCACTTCGACCCAGTTGTCGACATGATCCGCGCCGGCGATCGATTCAGCGATTTCACCGGCTTTCTGCTTTTCTTCGAGCGTTTTGACCAGACCGGTGAGTGTGACCTTGCCATCGCTCGTATTGACTTTGATCTGCTCCAAACTGACCGCCATTTTCGAATCCATCATGCCCTTGCGGATGTCCGCAGTCACCTGCTCATCACTATTGGACTTTTCCTGATCAAGCGGCTGCGTGGAGCTCGACGATCGATGTTCGCTGGGGCTCACAAGTGACTCCTCAGCCGTTGGAGTTGTCTTCGAGACCGGAGGTTTATTGGCGGTCTGGTTCGTCGTCTCAGAGCAGGCGGAAACACAAAGCAGCAAGAGGCCGCTGATGGTGAGGCGTCTCATCGTTCAGTTCCCTGGTGTGAGCGGTAATGTTCATGGAGTTGTCCATGACACCGCTTATGCAAAGCGCATACCATCACTAGAAACCGAGTCAGAAGTTCTGTCACTCTCGCGGGAAAAAGCGTTTGACACGGAGATTTTCGGAACAATGCGTGAATTCAGGCAGGAGGCATTTCCACAGTGAATGGCATTGGGCACGCCAGAATGAGTTCCGACCGGCCAAACGTCATCCAAGCTAACGATTTCGCCATTTCAGGGCGTGGACGAGAGCTTCGCCGAGGGACGACTTAGACGACTGTTGAAGCCAGGGGGACACCCACCCTGGCATTCATGATGTTATGGCGTTTCTTCATCTGGCCGGAGCCAGTCCCCGGTCCTTCATCAGTCGGCTAGATGTGGTACTCGAGCTTTCGAAATCTGATCCAACCGAGGATGAATGCGATCACCCCAAAGCCCAACAGCATCAGACAACATTCGCCGACCACATTCAGACTGGGGTGCGGATGCGTCAGCAACTCTTGGTAGGCGATGAGGGCCCAGGCGTGAGGCGTTCCCAAGCTGACCGTCTTCATCAGTTCCGGCAGCCAGTCGCGGGGCATGTAACATCCGCTGATGCCGGCCAGCACGACCACCAGAAACGTGGAATACGATGCAACCTGGGATTCGGTCCGAACAAATGTGGCGAGCAGCAACCCCAGCCCCGTCGCCGACACCGCGGTCGTGATGATGACAGGGATCAGCAGGAAGGGATAAGTGCCCCACGACATGCCAAACATGATCTTGCCCGAAAGAAACAACAGGCTGCTCTGGGCGATCGAAATCAAGAGGAACGGAAGCGTCTTCCCGCAGAGGAGTTGCGAAGGAGTAATTCGCGTCGTCTGCATCCGTTTCAACGTCCCGAGCTGTCGCTCGCTGATGAACGAACTGGCCATGATATTCACCAGGAAAAAGGCGAACATCACGATGAATGCGGGGACGAGTGTCTGATAGATAATGCTTGATCCGGACTTCACGACCGCGATGACAGGTGGTTTCGGCAGCGCGTCCTCGGCATGTCGCTCTTTCATGCGATCGATCAACCGGCGCAGCAACGGATTTCGACGGACAACTTCGGGAGAAACGACCTTAAGCACGGCCGACAACACGACATACTCGACAAGATCGGAAACGCCAACATACGACGCACCACTGAGAACCTGCATATCGAGGGCCTCAACCCCCTGTGAGAGTTTTCCATTCTGAGCATCGAAGACATCGCTAAGATCGAGTTCCTCGACCCGATCATCAAAATCCTTTCCCAGAACGATCACGATACCGCTTCGCCCATCTTGCAGGCGGATGGCAGCATCATCACGCGTCGAAATCTTATCGACTTTCAATCCGCCAATCATCGACAGGTCGTGATAGACCTGCTCGGACAACTCAGTTTTGTCTTCATCGACGAGTCCGATTTTGATCAGTTTCAGTTCGTCGCGTGTGGACAACAACTGGCCGGTTGAGACCCCCAGAATGGCGATAAAAACCACCGGCAACGCCAGCAGCGTATACAGCGCGCCCCGGTCTTGCAGGATGATGCGAATATCTTTGATCGTCAGGGCCCAGATACCCATTCAGTCACTCAACTTTTTTCAATGTCGGACGGGGTCAATATGGGAATTCTCAATCTCGCAATTTACGGCCCGTCAAGCTGAGGAATAGCGTTTCGAGGCTGGTTTCCTGCGACGTCATTCCCAAGAGCGGAACTTTCGCGTTTTCCAGGAGCTCAAGCACGGTACGGATCCTTCCACGGTGTTCACCATTTGCATCTTGCAGGTTCTCCCGAATACAAACCCGCCTGGCCCCATGGCTCGCGTCTTCCACCTTGCCATAGTGGCCGAGTTTCGAGACCAGTTCTGCGGGAATCGGTCCGACGGTAATGCAAAGATCGATCTGCGATCGGTCGATGAGTTCGTCGAGCGTTCCCTCACGCAGTTTGCGGCCATGATCGATAATCATGACACGCTGACAGACGGCTTCGATCTCTTCCATGTAGTGCGTCACATAGATCACGCCGACTCCACGCTGGCCGAGATCACGGACGCAGTCGAGCAGATTGGATCGTGACTGCGGATCGATTCCGACGGTGGGTTCGTCGAGCACCACAAATTTCGGTTCATGCAGTAATGCGATGCCAAAATTCAGCCGCCGCTGCATGCCACCGGAAAACGTCTTCGGGGAATGATGGGCATTCGCCGTCAAGCCTGTCAGATGCAAGACATCATCAATACGTTGACGCAAATACTGACCACGCATCCCATACAGCTCGCCGAAGAACTGAAGATTCTGGCAAGCCGTCAGCTCGGGATAGATGGCCAGTTCCTGCGGAACAAGGCCCAATTGTGTCCGAAGTTCGGGATTACTGAGGTCGTACTCTGTTCCATCGAACGAAATCGAGCCTGAATCGGCTTTCAGCAATCCGACGATCATCGACATGCACGTCGACTTCCCGGCGCCGTTGGGGCCGATCATTCCGAACACTTCGCCCGATGCCACGTGGAAACTCACGTCATCGACGACGGTTCGATCACCATAGCTCTTCGTGAGGTGGGAAACTTCCAGCGCGCTCATGGCACCTTAATCTTCGTAGCAACAGACAATGCTTTAATCTCACTGCGTGTCGTTTCAATCTCACTGCGTGTCGAACTTCGAACACCGAGCGGTCGCGCCTCGTTGTTGCGGGGTTCGTCCCGACGACATACGTTCGGGTCCGAATGTCTGTCGATTTGGGCTCGTTCAATCGATGCACAGGACCAAAGTTGTCCCAAGTGCGGGTCTCAACTGCAATCCAAGCGGCCTCGCATCTTCAAAAGCACGACAAGATGAACGGGATTGCCGCTGAAAAGCCCCCGATTTCACCTAACTTTCCCCCGAGCGAGGGGCGCGCGTTAAGGTCGACTTCCGACCCAGATTTCTGTTCGTGTCCACGTCTCGGGCCGAGCATCTTGATCGCTTTGGGGCTCTCGATTGGACTTGGCACGAGCTTACGCGTTGTGATGGACACTTTCCCGTTCCAACGTCCATAAGTCTCGTTTTGCGGCCATGGGATCGCCCCTGCCCGACGGTTCTTCGAACCGACAATTCCGGCGTTCACTTCGGCTTCCCGCCCATCAATCACATGCGCATTCGTTGATTCGTCAGTGCGAGAGCCGTACTCTCATGAATGGCGCTGGTCGCCGTTCATCACCGACCGATTGAGTTGTCCGCTCAATCGCTTGCATCTCGATCGACGTTTTTGAAAGCGGTCCATGAATTCAGCGACACTGTTTGTCGGGCTGGTTTTTGCCGACGTTCGAACGGCGCCCCCTCCACGAAACGGTTTGCAATGGATCGACTTTTTGTCGGTCGGTGCGTATCTGCTGGTGACGATTGGGATCGTCTACTGGTCTTCGCGCAAGTCGGATACAACGAGTGAATTCTTCCTTGGCGGTCGCCGGATGCCCTGGATGGCGGTCGGACTGAGCGTCCTGGCGACACTGATGTCGAGCATCTCGTACATGGGGGTGCCGGGCGAGATGATCAAGAACGGCGTCGCCATGTTCGCCCAGTACCTGGCACTGCCGTTCAGCATGATGGTCGTCTTGGGTGTCTGGGTTCCCTTCTTCATGCGTCTCAGATTTACCAGTGCGTACGAATATCTTGAGCGTCGATTCGACGTACAGACGCGCGTGATTGGCAGCTTGCTCTTTTTCCTGCTGCGAATGGGCTGGATGTCGATGGTGACCTATGTCGGCTCCCTCGCCCTGACACAAATGCTGGGGACACTCGTTCCCGCTGGGATGTCTGACCCGCTGCTCAGTCTGTTGGGCGGTTCGCCCGAAACGCCCATTCTATTTCGCGAGACGCTGCTGTACTGGATCGTCGTGGTCGTCGGACTGTCGGCCACCGTCTACAGCAGTGTTGGCGGATTCCGAGCAGCGATCTGGAACGATGTCCTACAGTCGCTCATGTTGTTTGGAGGGACGATCGTGACATTGGGATACGTGTTCTGGACAACAGGAACCGGCCCCTCAGACTGGTGGAGGATCGCGGCGGAGAATTCCGGTGAGCATACCAAGCCAATTATTTTCAGTTTCGACCCAACGGTCCGGATGACGGTGGTCACGGCCGCAATGCTCAGTTTCTTCTGGACGATCTGCACGCACGGTTCCGATCAAGTCGTTCTGCAGCGGTACTTTTCCACAACGTCGCTCAAATCCGCACGGCGAAGCTACATCGTGGCAGCTCTGACCGATTTGACGATTGGCGTGCTGTTGGCGCTGTCTGGCCTAGCCCTGCTCGCGTTCTATCTGCAACATCCGAGTTATTTGCCCGACGGCATTTTCGTCACGGAAAACGGACACACCGTTGTGAAGCACGGCGACCGAGTACTGCCGCACTTCTTCGCGCATCAACTTCCCGCAGGAATTGGCGGTGTGATTCTGGCGGTGCTCTTGTGCGACGCGATGCAGACTTTGGTTTCCGGCGTCAACAGCATCAGCGCCGTCTTCGCGGAGGATTTATACGGCCGAATTCGCCCCGACCAAAAGCCGCTCCTCAGCGATGTCGGATTTGCGCGTTTTCTGTCTGTGATCGTGGGACTCGCGGTAACCGCATTGGCGACCGGCGTGGCCTACCTGGCACAGCATTCGGGACGAAACATCATTGATATGATGGCCCCCGCGTTCAATATGTTTCTGGGCCCCCTGGCGTCGCTATTCCTGATCGGCATGTTTCTGAAATGCGACGGACGTGTCGCGAAACTGTCGGTCGCCTGCAGCATCTTGATTTCGTTTCTGTGGAGTTATTGGCAGATCCTGTTCGGTACCAGTTACCAGCCCTCGATTACGCTGACCACCGCCGTGCCGTATCTGGCCGGGTTTGCAATCGCCGCCCTGCTTGGATGCCTGCTGAAGACACCGGCCAACCATCCCGGTTTGGCCTATACATGGTCTGAAGTCATGAAGCGACCAGCGCCAATGAGTGACGATTAAGAATCTCGCGATGCTCGTGACGAACGGCTCGAATGGCGAGGTTTTCGCTGAATTGAGCATTTCCCTTCCCTTCTTGGAGTCTCGCCCTGCGGGTCTTTTGACCCAGACCTTGAACCCCGGTCCGACATCCTTCATTGTATGCGCCTTGTCGGACAACGGAGTCCGCTTCGGTTTTTGATCGCAGGAAGGCTGTTTGAAAAATGGTTGATGTCAGTCCGTTTCGTGGTTGGCGGTACGACGTCTCTCAGGTGGGCGATCTGTCCGATGTGATTACCCCTCCGTATGACGTCATTGACACGCAGTTCCAGGATCGCCTCTACAAGGTCCATCCGTGTAACTTCATTCGTCTGGAGCTCAATCGCAGCGAACCCAGTGACACCGATGCCAACGCGAAATACGGCCGCGCCGCCGATTTTCTGAAGCACTGGAAGCTCGACGGCGTGCTGCAGATGGAGCCGGAAGATGCGTTGTATGTCTATTCTCAAGAGTTCACCTGGGAAGGATCGACTTATATTCGCGGTGGCTTCATGGCGAGAATTCGCCTCGAAGAATTCGGTACCGGCAATGTCTTTCCGCATGAACAGACACTCTCCGGACCAAAGTTGGATCGACTGATGTTGATCCGAGCCACAAATGCGAACCTGTCTCCGATCTTCGGACTTTACCCCGACGAGACCGCATCGGTGCAGCGAATCCTGGACGACGCCTGCCTGAAACTGACTCCGTCGCAGGCCACGGATCATCTCGGCGTCATCCACCGCCTGTGGGTGGTCACCGATCATCAGGTCATCGGTCAGGTCAAGGCGGGCCTGCGTGATCAACCCGTCTTCATCGCCGACGGTCATCACCGCTACGAAACCGCGCTCAACTACCGCAAGGAACTGAAAGCCGCAGGAAAGCTGAACGACGATCAGGCGGCCGCGAACTTCGTCCTGATGCACTTTGTCGGAATGCAGGATCCGGGCTTGCAGATTCTGCCGACGCACCGACTTGTTTCAGGATTACCCGCCACACTGACGTCCGGCCAAGTCGCCGAAGCACTGAAATCGTGCTGCGAAGTCGATGTCATCGGTCAGGGCGACAAGGCCGCAACGGAGACTTGGGAACTGATTGAGGCTGATGGCGGTCAGGATGTCTTCGGATTCGGCACAGCGGCGGATGACACATGGCTGTTCGTTCGCATCCTCGACAACAGTCTGATGTCGACGCTCGCCGCCGACCATAGCGAAGCCTGGCAATTGCTGGGAGTCAGTATGCTCCACCGGTTGCTGCTGGAAGAGTTGATCTTGAAGAGCGTCGGCGGTGATCCGAAATTCCAATATGTGCATCGACTGGACGAGACCACAGCGGCACTGCACGCCAAAACGCATCAGCTTGCGTGTTTAGTCGCACCGGCCACGATCGAGGATGTTCGTGAAATTGCCGCCGGTCGCGAGACGATGCCGCCCAAAAGCACGTATTTCTACCCGAAACTACTCTCTGGATTGGTCGTTCATTCGTTGTCGTGATCCCCAAACTTCGGTCGACGTTGGGCTGGTCCCGCCATCGCAGCACCAGGTCACCATCGCCGGAGACATGTGACCGCTCCCCCGCATTGACGAAACTGTTAACACCGCGTCGTTCAACCCGCCAACCTTCCCCCCCTGCACTGCTGCCTCCTGCGAAGGACATCTAATGGACGTTCGTATCGATCGATTGCTGCTGGTCGTCGGATTGATGATCCTGGTGACTGGCCATGGGCTGGCCGATGGCCCCGCGGATAACTCGCTGGATCAAGTGCGCCGCGTTCCGAAGCTGGGAATCGACGTTCCCGAAGCAGACCGTGCCGAGCTAACCGCGGGACTGCAAGATCTTCAGAAAAAAATTGATCATCTCCGCCAACTCAAGTCGGACAAGGTGAACTCACTTTTGCCCGACGTGTTGATTTATCATCGCGCCGTGGACCAGGCTCTGCGCTATCAGGAGTTATTCGACGCGAAAGAGATTCCGATTGCCAAGAAACTGCTGCAGCAAGGGATTCAGCGGGCAGATGAATTGACAGCAGGAGACGCTCCCTGGACCAGGCAGACGGGAACGGTGGTTCGGGGTTACATTTCGAAACTCGATCAGACCGTCCAGCCGTATGGACTGGTGGTTCCCGCCAGCTACAAGTTCGATGGAACCGACAAGATTCGCCTGGATGCCTGGTTTCATGGTCGAGGTGAACTGCTGAGCGAGCTCAATTTCGTGAACGATCGCACGCGGTACGCAGGTCCGATCTCGCCCGCAAATACGCTGACCTTGCATCTCTACGGTCGATACTGCAACGCGAATAAGCTTGCTGGTGAAGTCGACTTGTTCGAGGCGTTGGACGCAACGAAGCGGCAGTACCGAATCGACGACGACCGCATTTCCGTACGTGGTTTCTCGATGGGTGGTGCGGCCGCCTGGCAGTTCGCGGTTCACTATGCAGACCAATGGTTCGCGGCCAATCCAGGTGCGGGATTCTCGGAAACCCCCGAGTTCCTGAAATTCTTCCAGAAGGAAACGCTCAGCCCGACCGTCTATGAGGAAAAGCTCTGGCGAATGTACGACTGCCCGGGATATGCAGCCAATTTGGCGCAATTGCCGACCGTGGCCTATAGCGGTGATATGGATATTCAAAAGCAGGCCGCGGACATCATGGAAACCGCGTTTGAACGCGAAGGGATGAAGTTGCTGCACATTATCGGCCCAATGACCGGCCACCAGATTCATCCCGAATCGGAAAAGCAAATCGAAGCCAAACTAGCGGAGTGGGCCCTCAAGGGCCGCAACCGCACACCGGCAAAAGTGCAGTTGGTCACCTTCACGCTGAAGTACAACTGCATGTACTGGCTGACAATCGACGGCATGAATGAGCATTGGAGCGAAGCACGTGTCGTCGCCGAACCCGTGGACGGTGTCCTGGCAATCACGACGCGAAACGTGTCGGCCCTGAGTGTGACACCGCCCGCTGGAGCACCCAAACAAGTTCGGATCGACGGTGGAAGCGCACTCGACATTCCCGCGAACGGATCGTTTGTTCGAGAAGGCGGCGCCTGGAAAGCGGGGCAACTGTCTGGCCTGCGAAAGAAGCACGGCTTGCAAGGTCCGATCGACGATGCCTTGATGGATTCGTTCATCTTTGTGAAGCCCAGCGGAAAGTTTCGCAACGAAATGGTTGAACGCTGGGTCAACGCCGAATTCGAACATGCCGTGACGCACTGGCGACGGCAAATGCGCGGCGACGCGATCGTGAAACTCGACAGTGAGATCACCGCAGAGGACGTCGCGAACTCAAACCTGATCCTTTGGGGCGATACCCAATCCAACTCGGTGCTGGCAAAGATTGCCGACCGACTGCCCATCCTCTGGACGGGGCGCGATATCGTGGTGGGTGATCGCACCTTCGATGCGGCCAATCACGCACCGGTGGCCGTTTACCCCAACCCGCTGAATCCGGAACGATATGTCGTTCTGAACAGCAGCTTTACCTACCGCGAGTACGACTATCTGAACAACGCACGTCAGGTACCAAAGCTACCCGACTGGGCCATCGTTGATCTGCGAACCCCGCCGAACGCCCGCTACCCCGGCAAAATCGTCGACGCCGATTTCTTCGACGAACGCTGGAACGTCAAGGCGCGTTGAGGAATCGTTGAGGTTCCGCAGGATGAGTTTTCCTCGTAGACCCCACCCTGCACAGGAGGGGTACTGCTCGTTTTGTTGCTCTACAATAACCGAAGGCACAAGAAGTGTCGCCAAGCGGAGCTTAGCGACAAAGGGCAACGAGCGAATAAGAGAGGGATTAAATCGCCCCGTCATTAATCCCAATCCGCATTCCCTGATGACCTGCGGCGGGCTGCGCTCGGTAGGTCCGCCACAAGAAGTCCCACCAGGAGAGATTGAAACCAAAGTTGTGATTCCCTTCCTGGGAATCAGCGGAGTGATGAACTCGATGCATATCGGGGGTCACCACAATACACCGGAGGACGCGGTCAATCCCAAGTGGCAATTTCGCATTGCTGTGATTGAACATCGCCATCACATTCAACAGGATTTCAAAAAGAACCACTCCCGTCACGGAACAGCCAATCACGAGCACAGCCGCCACTTTGACGAATGCCGACAACAGGATTTCCAGCGTGTGGAACCGCACTGCCGTCGTGACATCCAGATCGACATCTGCGTGATGCAATCGATGAATTCGCCACAGCCACGGCACCGCATGGAAGAGTACGTGCTGAACGTAGATCAAACAATCGAGCACGACAATCCCGAAGGCATCTTTCACTAGGGGCGGCCACGCCAACAAATTCAGGAAGCCCCAACCTCGTTCATTCGCATAGTGGGCCATCGCCACCGCACTGACTGGCAAACAGAGCCTAACCAGCACGGTGTTGAACGCCATCAGCCCCAAGTTCACCGGCCATCGAGTTGACTTTCTCGCCGTCAAAGGACGGCGCGGAGCCGCGATCTCCCACAGCGTCATGGTCATCAGGACACCGAGAAAACAGATGAGTCGCAGTGTCGCTTCCCAAGGTGGTGACATCGTGGTTCTGCCTGCCATTGTCGATCAGTGCGTCGCAGCAGGCCATGAGTTCAAAGCATACGCCGAGCGTGGCACTTCGAACGAACCAGATGGTCGCACTCCGCTAAGCCACGTCGTCAAGTTGTCGACAAAATGATCGAGGTGACGAATTTGCTGAATCCCGTGCTCAACGATCGGATCGAGGGTCGAGACGAAAAGAACACCTCCATACCGCGTCGTCTGCCAAGTAATGGTTTCGCCTTCTGCGTTGCACTGAATCACTTCGGCTTGATCGGGCAACCGCGTGTAGCAACCATGCGTATGCCAGCATGCCTGCCGGGGCTGGAGTCCACGAAACACCGGATGATCGTAGTTCGTCTCGGTCACGGGAGGCTTGGTCGGATCGGTGACCCACCAGTAGTTATTCGTAGGACGATGTTCCCACTGGGCATCGATCCAGCCTGGCGTACTGTCACCAAAGACGGCAATCTTTCGATTCGATGCGAGAAACTGATAGAGCACATCTTGATGCTGCTCGATCGCGGCCTGATGCGACTGAAATGGAATAACGAGTGCATCCAGTCCGCTCAGATCGGCGAAACTAAGATCGTGCACGTAAACCAATTCGTAAAATGGTGAATACTTTGGAGCGGTTGCCATGGCGTACTGCGACCAGACACCGTTGAAGATCAACCCAATTTTCCCAAACATTTCGAAGTCTCCCTCGAGTGAATCAAAACGATCGATTCAGCGATTCGATCGTCGAATGACATGCTGTAGCGCGTTCTTGTAAAGCACCGAAAGGGAGCTCCAAGCCGGATACAACGAGTAATCCCCGACTGGACCGCTGGCGGTGAGAAACATGAATCCATTTGTCGACTCGTCGTCCGCGACGACAAGGCTCCTTCCCCACGTGTCACGAATCAGAACGCTCGTTGGGTCGTCAGATTCGATCGCCCCGCAGGCCCACCAACCCGAGATTCCATGAGCATTGCGATCAAGATCAGTCGGGTCAAAACCAGAGAGCAATCCATGAGGATCGTTCCCGATAAAGTGCCTCACTTCCTTCGTGGGATGAGAATTGTCATGGAACCAACGATGACCTGGCAGCCAATCCGTGAACCAGCCACAGAAGCAGAACACGGATTTGCCTCCATCCAGCATCTGCTTCACTTGATCGCGAATTCTAAGCATCGCCACATGATCGGAACCATTCGGGACGATCAGCAAATCATACGAGCTTAAGTCCGGTTGGAACTGACGACACGTGACCACTCGATCAAACACAATCTCGGCCTGATCCGGATAACCCCGTCCCGAGCCGGTTCCGTTATCGACGATCAATCCTTTTAATGGCATGCGAGTCTTTCTCATTCTGGGCTTCCATCTAATCCTGCCAGCGACTAACGCCTTCACTCACGTTGCGTGGCCGACTTCTGCCAAAATGCGATTTCAGCAGGAATTCCCGTGGCAGGATCGATCATAAACGACCGTCGATCGGGGTAGATCAGCAGGTTGCCCGTCGTCATTCGAGCGAAGCAGTCGCCGACAACCAGTGCTTCTTTCACATCATGCGTCACAAATATCGACGTCAACGAATGCTGACGGCTGAGGCGCGAGAAGAGTTGTTGCATCTGGTTTCGCGACTGGCTGTCGAGACTGCAAAACGGCTCATCCAAAAGCAACAACTGGGGATGGGCGAGGATGGCACGTGCGAACGCGACCCGCTGCTTCTGTCCGCCTGACAACTGCCACTCACGCTTTCGCGCGTGCAAACACAGATCAATCTCTTGCAACATCAAAGTCACCGCGTCTGCCACCTTCTTCGCCGCCATTCGGCGCAGGCGTAACGCAAACGCGATGTTCTCTGTCACATTGAGGTGCTCGAATAGCAACGGCTCCTGGTCCAGATAGATAATTCCTCGATCTCGCGACCCCTGCCTCGCAACGGAGACGGAATTGACCTGGATCTCTCCATTCGTCACGGGGATCAGCCCCGCCAGCGCCCGCATCAGTGTCGTCTTGCCGCATCCCGATTCACCCAAAATGACCAGGGTCTGCCCCGGCATCAGATCAAAACTGAGTGAACGCAAGATCTCTTGCGTTCCGAACCTAACGGACAAGTTCTGCACCCGCATCAGAGGCTGATGAGCAGCAGAATTTGCACTTGATGCGGATGACGCTTGCGCGGTTTCCACAAACGTCATGACGATTGCCTCGTGTCGCCTGGCAACGTCAGGCGTAGAAAGTAAACCGATGTCGTGATGAGAAATCCGAGCAGCGCCGGCGCCAGTAGGATCAGGCTGGCCTGCGCCGCTTGATTGACACTCGCCTCGCGAATATATCCAAACAGCCGCGTTGTGACCGATGGCACATAGCCCCCACCAACGATCGAAACGATCCCATAGTCGAGCCAGGAATATAGAGCCGTTTGTAGAAAGCAAACCAGAATCAAACCCGAGATCTGCGGGAACACGGCGTGGCGCCAGACATCCCACCGACTCCCGCCGAAATTGCTGACAAGTTGCTCCAGCCGTTCGGCACGAGGCGACCAAAGCTCGTAGAAAAAGACTGATGAAAACGACAAGGCGAACACCGTTTGCATCAGAATCACCCCCACCACATTTCCGATCACCCGCATTCGGATCAACAGGTCATACAAACAGATACCTACCACGACCGGCGATATCACGAACGGAAGGTAAATCAGAAAGTGCGCAAATCTCGAACCTGTTCGTCGAACGGCGCGACCGATCAATAATCCCCCCGATACGCTGAACACGCCCACCGTAAGACTCATGACGGCCGAAGTGGCAATCGCGATGAGCATCTGGTCTCGATCCGACAAGAAGTGTCGCCATGCCGCGAGGTCCATCCGATCAGGCAGCAACCGCGGGAATGCCCATCCGCTGCCCAGTGAAATCAACACCATCAGTGCGAATGGCAACAAGATCATCACGAGCAACAACACCGGGATCAGGTAGAACACAATCCGGGTCAGCGTCACATACCAGGTGGGTGCGTTCCGCCGCCGCTCCGAGGTCGGCACAGGTTCATTCATGCGAACGCCTCCACGCGAGCATGAGCTTGACGCCGATTCCCACAAGTAGCACGTAGGTCGTCGCTAGCACGAATGCCTGCGGCCGCTCAAGCAAGTTGAATTGTCCGAATCGTCGCTGAGTCAGGACCGAAAACATCTGCGGCGACTGTCGCCCAAGCAACAACGGAATCTCGTAACTGCCCAAGTTCAGAAGAAATGTCAGAATGATCATCTGCCGACCACGACTGAGTAGCATTGGCAAGCCGATGCGCCACCGCGACCGTGCCTGGCTGGCTCCCAGTGCCTGAGCCAATTGGCAGTAACGATCAATTCGGGCTGTCGTCCAAGTCTTGAGAAAAAACAGCGACAGCAGCGGGATCGCAGTACAGGACTGTGCGACGATGATTCCGATCGCCCACGGATCATTGACCAAGGCTGGAAATTGCGATGGCGAAGTCACCCATCCCGCGTGAAAGCACAATCGTGCGACAAGTCCACCAGGACTCAGAATCTGATACGTCATCACAGCGACCACAGCAGCGGGAGTCGCGAGTGGAATTCCTAGTGTCGCCAGCACAATGAAACTATGACGGGATTGCGGCGCAATCAAGACGATGCCGATCGAAACCGCGACTGCGATCACCGTGACGATTCCGGCAATCAGTGGACTGACGAGAAGGCTCTCTCTCAAGCCACCGACCGTGAACGCCGCATGCCAATGCTTCAGCGTCCATCCCTCGCTCAACGCCCCAATTCCACCCAAGCTGTAGAGCACCGAATATCCGATCACCCAGCACATGGGAAAGACGATCGCGATCACAAGCAGCAACAGTCCGAACCATTGGCCGAGATTGCAACGAATATGGCCGCAGCTAGTTGCCATTTTCGATGATCTCGCGGCGAAAATCAGCGTGCAAACGAACCATCACCTCGGACGCCGGTTCGAGCAGAGCTTTCTGTTCGAGCTCGCTTCGTGGTGCCACTCGGGTTCGGCCATCAATATGCTCGAACTTCTCTTTCCATTCGGCGGGCAAAAGTTCGATGGAAAGCACGGTGCCATCACCCCAGACGGCCGGCAATGCCTTTCGCAGTTGCGCGTCCGGGGAAATCATAAAGTTGGCCACCACGAGCGTACCTGCAATATTCGCGGCGTTGAACGGAATCCCCAAGTAATGCGAATTGCGAATCGTGCCCGAATCCAGAACATACGCCCGCGCGGTCTCGGGCAGCACGCCTTGAAGAACCTTATTGTCTACTTCTCCATCATTGTTGCTCATCGTGAAGTCGACTTCACTGTTGCTGAATAGCTGATGCAGTTGCGAGACGCTTTCAGGGTATGTTTGGCCCTCGCGCCACAGGAATGGTTTGACGTCGATCAGCCAGTCCCACAATTTCCGCGACGACGACGCGTAAACCTCTTCATTGAACGGACCGTTGAGCGACTGCGGCCCACCTGCGAACTGATAGAGTAGCGACTTGAGGAACGTCATTCCCGTAAAACTGTTGTCAAAGGTGAATCGACCGGGATGCGATTTGATCCAGGACGCCAGCGCATCGATCGTGAGCGGCGGTTCACCGACGGTGCTACGATTGTAGATCAATGCCAGTTGGACGTTCCCCCAGGGACATTCAAACCCTTCGACAACGTGTTGAAAATCGATCGCGACGAACGGATTGTTCCAGTCGATAGAGCGGTTGTTGGGCAATCGATCCGTGAATGGCCCGTACAGCCCGTCCATCTTCCGCAATTGATAGAATGTTTCACCATTGATCCACATCAGATCAATGTCACCCTGCACGCGCTCCGCTTCTTTGTCGACCAGCAATTTGCTGACGATATTCTGCCCCTGCCCGCCGATCAGCTTCAGGGTGACATCAAACTGTTGTTTTAACTCGGGAATGACGTAATCCCGCATGTAGGCATTGATCATCGGATCGCCGTCCCACATCGACAGTCGGACGGTTTGACCACGTGCTTGCGTTAAAATCTGGTCCCAGCTCGCATCAGCAGCGACCGGAGCATCCACACGCTTCGATTCGCAACCATTCGAACAGCACAGACTCGCGCACAAAAGAAAGATCAACGCGAATGAATGAAAGAAACGGCCAGCCATCATGGCGTACCTCGAAAAACCAGAACACCCGTCACGATTCGAATCAGAATCGTGAGCCAGCAAAGGACGCCGAAGGTCCAGGCTAGCACCGCAAAATGCGTCGGGAGCACACAGAACAGAACGAAGAAGATGACCGTCTCGGTCCCTTCCATGAGGCCGATCGAATAGAAGAACGATTTTTTCTTTTCGGCATCACTGGTCACACCGCGCTTGGCGGAAATCACGGCATACGTCAGAAACGAACCGGTTGTTCCCATAAAGCTATAGATCAGGAAACATGCGGGCAGCAGCAATGCCGGATCGGCCACTGCAAAACTAAACGGAACGCCTCCGTAGAACAAAATATCAAGCACGAAATCAAGAAATCCGCCGACGTCAGACGATCCATTGCGACGGGCGACCATCCCGTCCAATCCGTCTGCCAGACGGTTGGCAAGAATCAGCCCTAACCCCACGAGAGGCTGGTTCGATGCAATCGCCAAGCATCCCAACATGCCAAGCACAAAACCAATGACGGTGATCGCATCGGCGGGAATCCGGGCGGCGGCGAGCATTCCCGCCAGCAGATCCAACCAGGGATCGATCAACCGGCGAACGGGACGATCCAGCATGACTAGAACCTCGCTCGTTCTTCGTCCGGCAATCCGCGCTGCGCGCGTCGCGCAATCTGATCGGCATACACATCACGCCGGTCGATGAAGAACATTCCGCCCTTGCGTCCGCGCATTCTGATTCGGTAATAACTACCCCATGCCAGTAGCTTTTCGGGCCAGATCGCGTACTCGCGACCTTGATCGTATGGGCCACTTTGGAAATAGTGCCCATGACCAATGGGAGGACGTGCCACAGCGTCAGCGCCCCCTGATTTCTTCAATGCATACACGTCGTCGGACCAATACCCGGTGATCAAATTCGCCGCCGGAAATGGAGCGGAGTTGCCCCATAAGACATGGGCCTGTGGACCGTTCGGATTACAGAACCAGCGAAAATGCGTCCGCATGCAACAGGACAGATACGCGTACTCGCGCGGGTCATAATCACGATCGCGCAACATGAACAAGACTTCTCGACGTTCCGCCTTGACGAATCGCGCCAGCTCGCGGCGGAAGGCAGGATCGTTGATGTGCCGATAGGCGTCCTGCAAATCATTCAGCAGAATGATCCCGCTGTTGAAGTGCGAGCTGCCGTGCATGTAGTTGATGCAATGCGGCATTCGCCGCGCAGGCCCGATGGGAACTTCGGGCACGATTGCCGATTGTCGAACGCGCTGCGCAAGAAACCGTCCATTGGCCAGTAGCACAGTCTCATCCGAGATATTCGCCAAGTGCTCGGCGGGCGGCGATCTGTAAATCAGATTATCGCGCCAGATCAGTTCGCCCGTATGCGGACTGACGCCTGTGACCCAAGGATGATCGACGTTCACCAAGCCGGCAGCCAACGGCCGGAAACGCAGAATGTCGAGCACGCGGAGGATGTCGCTGCCATTCCGAAACATCTGCCCGCTCCAATGCAGCGGTAGCGTCAGCCAATAGGCTACAGACTCGTCGAACAGGCCCGTGGAAGGCACATGTGAGCGTCGCCTCAATGGACTACGTTCATATGCTAAAGAAGCATTTTCTCTTCGACAGCTCTCAAGCTGCGAATTGTCGAGAAGTTCGCCGCCCGCCGACTGAATCATTCGCTTACTCACAAGATCTTACGATGATGAGACTATACGAGTCAGAAACGCCGAGTTTCACAGGCAAATGAGGACCTCAGGAATTCGCAGTAGGCGACGGAACCTGGCAAGTGTCTGCAGGAATGGGTGATTCGAATTCGACCGCACTTTGATCCGACAGATGTTTGGGACCAAACGCGTTGTTCCACCATCGACTGAGCATTCCACGAATGCCGAACGCCTTCAGCGGCGCAGACCAGAGTTTGACTTTGTTGTGCTTTTCGCCCCAATCTGGAACGTCGTTGTGGAAAACATAGACTTCCCACAATGTTCCATCGGGATCGGTGATCCAGAGCTTCGACTGATGCGCATAACAGCACTGCACATCATCTTGCCGACCAATTCTCGCGTTGACCGACTTCATGCGGGCAAGCACTGCTTCAAGATTTTCGAGCGACGTCAGCCGCAGCCCAAGATGATTGAGAGGCCCGCCCGTACAGGCCCGTTTGGGCTTCAATGAAAGCACGAGTGGTGGTTCGTTAAGCTCAAACTTAGCGTAGTCCTCATACCATTTGACGGGCGACTCACCAAACAATGCCGCATAAAACGGAACGGAACGATTAAGATCCGAAACATTCAGGCTCGCATGAAACTTGACCTGCGAAATCGCCTCGACTGGAGTTCGATTCAAGATCGTCGTATCACAAGTCTGAACGGTCATTTGTCGCTCTCCGATCAACATCTTGGCTGGGGCACCGAATACTTTAGACAGCGGATACCATTAATCAAACCCTAGCGAGCGAATCCTGAATCAACCATAGTCTACGGCTCGATTTCAAAACCGGCGCTGGTATCTGATGTCAACTTGAGAAACCACGTGCCGCCGCGCCCGCACCACCCCCACGTGCGATTGGCCGCCCCCTCTAAACGTTCGCGGATACGACCTGATTCAAGAATTCGAACAAAGTCGCGATAGCGTGAGTTCGGAGGTCAACTCGCGGGTAGAACAACGTGCGCACGTTATTGCGCCTCGAGGATGATGTTCTTATCGCCAGTCTCGGGAATTTCAATCTCCCAAGGCGTCTTTTTAGGATCGCCGTATTGCGGCAACTTAATTGCGTTGGCCAAGGGAGGATTCAAACAGACCTTGTATTTCCCTGGGGAAACTCCATCACCGAATGGATAGGTCTTCATGATAAAGCTGCCGTTGACTTGCAGCAGACTCGAGGGCCTATCGTTCTGATAGTCAACACTCTTATCGGGAAAGAAAATGATCGACCCCGCAGTCAGCGGCTCGCCTTTGAACATCACTTCGCCGATCGCTGGCACAAGAACGGGGCGGCCCGATTTCCCACAGCCGCCCGTGTTGATTGCCAGAACTACGATCAGGATCGCTCCCCATCGAGATAGCATCGTTGCCATAAAACGACTTCCACCTAACGTCACTCAGAAATGACTTGACCATCAGCCGGTTGAATCATGTAGGCCAGAACGGTCGTGCTCATCGAATAGCTCAACGTTCTTACGCTGCCATCACTGAATGCAAGTTGGCAAGCACCCGGATCTGGAGAGCCCCAATTTCCTCCACCGCACCCGCTATTCGCGGGAACAATGACGGTGATATCTGATGCCTTGTTCGGGAACGAATTCAGAACACCGTCCGAATACATTTCATTGCCGCAACGGCCCGATCCTCCGGTTCCACCAAGAATCCAAGGCTCGTCCCAATAAAAGCCGTTCCCTTGCCATCCCCGAGCGGCCATCGCCTTCTCTCCGAACATCACCGTATTCGACGTTCCATCCGTGATCTCTCGAAGGAAGAGCGGTTTTCCCCAGTTGGATCCGTAGGTGGTCTTGAACACCTGATCGTTGGCCGCGTAATCCGATCGTGCAGCCGCCGTCACACCTGGAGCTGAATAGCTCCAACCAGGGTAAAAAGGATCTGTGGCTGGGATGGGAAAAGCACCCGATCGGCGTGATGGCATGCTAAAGACGGGCAACGCTGTCGACATACATTTCAACGGATCGTTGAATAAGGCAGTTTGTTCGAGGTACGGTAACAGTGAGTAGAACGCCGAACCAAGTTGATACTTTGGCTCATCGGATGGGTCACCCCAGCTTGGACTGTAGCTGAAGGTAGGGGCCGTCGTTGTTACCAGCGGCATCGTCGTCACGGCACCGTTGACCTGCGAGACACTTGGAACTGTATGCGTCGGGCTATCGTAACCGCCGCCGGTGGGAAGATGGCCGAAAGTCTGTTCGAAGTTAAAGGCCGCCAAGGCGAGATTATGAAGATTGTTTCGTGATTGCGTTCGATATGCCGCTTGTCGTGCCTGCTGGACGGCCGGCAGCAACAATGCGATGAGAACTGCGATAATGGCAATGACGACCAGCAGTTCGATGAGCGTGAAGCCCGCACGACGCGGATGTTCAATCGCGGACACCTGACAGGATGATCTACGAATCATTCAAGATCCCTCGACGGCCTATGTTCCGACACACAATCTAAAGCCGCTCGCGGCTTGGCCCAAAACTCTAACATTCTAAAGAACATCAGAGCATAGATTCGCGCGTCGATGAATTCAAGTCGCCTACGAAAGAGTCCTGACACCCGATTTCGGTTTGTGCCACATCTCTCAGAAGTCACAGTCAAGGGGTTCAGAATGGCTTCGCAGCTCAACCTCGAACAGTTGCTGCGAAGCACGACTGAAGGCAAATTGACGCCACACAATATGGATTGCCGGCCTATGGCCGTCGCACATTGGGAGTTCTGTTCGCTCACACTCAATGGATCGACCGAGTTTACGCATCAGGCTGCCAAGCGGTACGGCAATCACGATCGCCAATCCACGGCGAATGACTCTCCGTAGTCCGCGGCAATGTCACACGACGATTCTGTGATCCTCGTGGAGTTGGAAAACTCAGTTACCGCGTCGGCCACCACTATTTTGACCGTTGCCGCCCGATCCGCCGCGACCACCGAATCGTCCGCCGCCGGACTGGCCGCCGTTTTGTTCCATCATGCGTTGGATCATTCGTGGGTCGCGGGTCGCATCCGGTGCGACATTCTGCCCGGGTGTCGGATTTGTTCCGTCGGGCTTCGTTGTTCGCTTGGAACGTGTGGCACCGACAGTGACTCGCGGCAGGAGTGACGTCAACGTGGATTGCACTACGGCGGGGTCCGCCGTTTTGAGTGGCACAATGCGGACAGTGCGATGGGCTTCTTTTGCACGCTCGTCGATAGCTTGAACCATCAGTTCGACGCGTTGAAACATGACTTCATTGCATGAGACGATCAAGTGGCTGGTCCGCTTGTCGACACCCAGAGACAGTTCGGCGCCCTGTGGCTTCTTGGCACCTTGCTGTTGTGCTCCGCGATTCCCACCGAACATCATCGCCAGTGGATTGAACTGCTGATTCCCCTGTTGTTGGGGCTCCGCCGTCATGGAGTCTTTGAAGACACTCTCGATGATCTCGGCAACCTCGTCGACGTCGGCATATTCCACGGGAATCGTACGCGGAAAACGATCGCGCATAGTTCCCGGTACTTCGCTGGCGTCCAGCAACTCCAACATCGCCTCGACGTCCTGAACAACCGCCGGCGCGCCGGTCACGAACAAGGCATTTGAACGGACGTCCGTGATGATTCGCAAATTCTGGGCAGTTCCCAATGTCTGCGTCAGACCGGTCGCATTCATCATGCTACGCCCAAACCCAGAAAAGCCGCTGGAAAATCCACCAAAGAAACTGTTGTCGTTCCCAACAGGAGTTGTAGTGACCGAGCTTTGCGGAAATAGTCGCTCGATCATCTGCGCGGCTTCCGTCGCATCGGCGGTCCGTAGATAAAAGACAGTCCACTGGGGACGCTGTGGAATCGCAGTGATGACAGCGGTGATCAAGGCTTCTAACTGATCGAGCGCCTTGGTATCGGGAGAGGTTAGTACCAGTTCGTTCCCTAAAACGGTGACTCCAATCGCATCGGGATTGTCAGCGGCCTTTGACTGATCCGCGAGAGGATGATTCGCCTCGTTCTTCTCGACCGGCACAGACTGATCCGTCACCGACTGGTCGAGCGTCGCCGCGGCAGGCTTCACCTCAGGCTGATCGTCATTCACCGCTCGACTGTCCCGTTTCTCGGCCGCCGGTTCGGAGGCCTCTTCCACCGTCGTCTGCGTCGCCGGGACCACTGTCAGCCGCCTTGGAAGTATGCGTGTCGTTGCCGAACGTGGCGTCGCCGGTGGATTCGGAGCTCGTTCGACCTCAATCCCTGACGGACCATTGCCCCCACGTCGAAATTCCGTTCCAGTCGATTTTCCATTCTCGGATCGTGCCGGGGCCCGCCGCGATGGTCGAACCGGCGTCCCTTCATCCGCGTTCGGGTCGCTGAACTGCGGTCTGGCACCGGGAACGCGACGATCTTTGATCGGATTGTTTCGGGAAGGAATCACGACTCGAATCGGACTATGTCCGGCTGCTCCCCACGACCGTTCAACCAGCTTCAGGATCTCGTCGGGATCGTGGTTCCCCAGGTTGAGCGTGCGAGACGTGCTGAGGTCGCGCTCTCCGTCGGCGGCTTCACCAAATCCATGTTCGCCAAGATCTCGAAGCAAAGCCTTCACTTGAATCAACTGCTCTGCGGTTCCACGAACCAGCAAGCGACGGCCATTCACATCTGCCTCAATGGACGGCGCTTTCGTCGCATCGTTGGCGAACAGATTTTTCAACGAGCTTTGCACCATCAAGGGATCTGAGCGAAGTGGAATCACAGCGACGGAACTGCTGGCATCGCCCGACGCTTTGAGCAGCCGCTGAATTTCGGTGTGATCTTCTTTCGTTCCCTGGACGAAGATCTTTCCGGCGCGTGCATCGTCGCCAACGACAACGCCGGGAATCACGTTATTCAGCATGCGGGACATGGCGGCAGAATCACCGCCCGCGACAGAATAGGCTTCGAAATAGACTGGATTGTTTCTGACTTCCAGCAGGCGACCGGAGGCATCGGTATTGGTGTCGAGCTTTGTCACCAACTCTTCGACCACTTTCAGTAGCGGTGCCGATGCGGTGACCAGCAGGATATTCAATCGGGTGTCGGCCGCAACCTGGATCTTGCCCGTGAACGGTGAGGGCGGGTTCGCAGCCGTGGGTGCTGCGGGAGCCGCCGGTTGGTTCGGAGCGCCATTTCCATCACCGCCATCTCCCCCTCGCCCGCGGAATCCTTCACGTCCAAATCCGCCCGGCCAACCTCCGCCCCCCCGACCGGGAAACTGTCCCGGCGCAGGCTGAGCGGCCGTGGAGACGGTCGGATTCAGTCCGAACAACCGTCGAACGGTCCGCTCGGCTTCGGCCGCCGTGATATGCGTCAACGGAATCGCACGGAATGCGGTCTCGCGATTGTCGATCGGTTTGCTGGCTTTCAGCAATTCCACAACTCGTCGAAGATTGCTGCCGATGTCGGTCAAGACCAATGAATTGGTGCTCTTGAGTGCCGAGGCTTTTCCCTGAGGCCCCAGGAGCGCGCTGACTTCGGTCACCATACTCGTCGCGTCAACACCTTCGAGTGGAAGAATCAGACTGAGCAATTCATTTTTGCCGCGTTGCAGCAGTTCTTCGGCCGTAACGTTCGGAACGACGTTCGGCGGAATGGGATCGGCAATGTTGAGGCAGACGAGAAACCGATCACGCCGGACCAGGACATACCCCTTCATCAACAGGTAGCCGTTCAGAATATCCAGGGCTTCGGTCATCGTGTATTGCTGATCGTCCCAATAGTTGAATGTGCCGGGAGGCACTTCGTTGAGATCGAGCGACAGATCATTCACGTCCGCGAACAATTTCAGGACGTCCGCCCAGGCAGCGTAACGGAAGTTGAAGGATAACTTTGGCTGCTCTTTGATGGGCGTGACAGCGGACGCATCCTTCACGGCCTCTTTGACCACTTCGGGTTTGTCTGCCGACGCCGGGACGGTGGCCCCGAAAGAGATGATTGTGATGGCCCCTTCGGGAGGCTTTTCTTCGAAGACGGTCCGCTTCGTCTCGGCCTGCGGAGTCTGTACAGCCGTTTCCGGTCCGATCGGGACCGCAGGTGTCCCGTTCTTTGGGGGGGCCGCAGCGGGGCGTTGATCGGCAGAATCTGCGTTTGCCTTCGCTTGCTCCGCCTTGATCTCTTCCAGACGCTTTTGCCAGGTCGCTTTCTGTTCGTCCGTCAGCAGGTGGATCGCTTTTTCGTCAAGCTCTTTGCGGGCGGCAGCGTACTCATCGGGGCTATTTTCGAACTTTCGGCGAAGGTCGATCGACTCCCGACGGAATTCCTCCAATTGTTTGCTCTGATCCTCTGTCAGCTTCAAGCTCGGAGTAAACGACTGATCGCGATAGGCCGTAAGGAAGCTGGTAGGGTCACCTCGTCGGCGGCCGCCTCGTCGGCGATCGTCATTCCCCCCTGGTTGGGCCCAGGCGAGATCACAGGTGAACAGGCACGTCAGCACAATCAGACTGAGTGTTTTCCAATGATTGCGTGAGAAGAGATTTGTTCTCATGTCGATTCCTCAGCCGTCACTCAGGTTGGACGTGCGAATTGCCATCATCCCGAAAGAATAAACGGTCGGATTCCGTTGAAACATCGATATCCGTGATGTCGTCGCTACAACCGATGCGATTAGGCGCGTTCAAGCCCCACAAATCGTCAGGATACGCTGAAAGAAAGCGTGTCCCTATGCTATTTGGCAAATTCAGGTGGATTTCACGCAGGCGAGATTCAGTTTCGATTGCGTTACCGCGACCGAGACGCCGCGCGCATGGCGCTTTCACAGATTTGCGTCACATCTAACGGCGTTGAATCGTTTATTTGGACCGTCGCCCGGGATCAACTCTTGGAGTTGTCGGACGGACATCGAAACCAGGTCAAAGGATTCTCTCGAATGCGTATTTCGGGAGTTCCATTAAAGAAACCGTGGGCTGTCGATCTGCTCAACACCGACGACGCAGGGGCTCGTCCGACCGTAGGCGCCGCGTACTCTTCTATATGCATTGCGGCCATGCCCCAATCAGCCTGTTGAAATCAGGGGGACCAGCGTGAGGTCCACGTTGTCATGGCATTCTTGAATCTGTAAGGCAACTGTTCCCCGTTATTTCAACAGAATTCAATCGCTTTCTCGTAAGGGACGTGATTGGCAATCCACGCGAACGATTTCCGCCAATGCGAGAGGGATTCACTCAAGAAGTCTGTGAAAACAGGATTGTTCATGAGAACACAACCTCTTGATGCACAGCCGTCGAGTTGGCCATCACCTTGGTTCGGTCACAATTCGTATTGTCGACGGGATGCGTTTTCCAGGCGCTACCGGAGACGGCGGCAATTTCGGTAATCCAACGTGAGTTTGCAGAGAAACGGCGGCGACTGGACAGGGAAAATGAAGTTCGCCGACAGGATCGCGCAGTTCTTCGACAAAACGTGTCAAGAGCGAATCCTGAAAAGACGATTCAAATAGCTAGACGGTTTGCAGCGGTGCGAACGACGAAACTCTGGATGGCGATTGATCCGGAGTTTGCGAGTTGCACAGCGGAAACGTCTGGGGGGCAGGACAATCAGGTTTTTCTCAACACAGAGTTAAGGCTCTGCGAAAGGGAACGTGTATTCCCTCCCTCCACGGGTGTGTCGACCAGGGATCAAGTCGATGTGCCCGCCGATGCCCGACACGTTAAGACTTTTTTTGAGTGAGCGACGACTTTAATAGGATGAGTCGTTTCCCACGTGAAGAAAGACACCGACTCCGAGCAATCGGCGGTCTTTTCGAAGAGATTAACACTTCGACGAAGAGACCTCGTCAACACGTTTGAGGGTGAAGATCCGGAGGGTCGCGACGCCCTTCTGTGTGAGAACTATCTAGTGATTGGAGAGCCCGCGATGAGAACGATCTTCACTACTGGACAGGTAGCAAAGATCTGCAAGGTTGCACCCCGCACGGTTAGCAAATGGTTCGACTCGGGACGTCTGCGAGGCTACCGCATTCCCGGGTCACAGGACCGGCGCATCCCACGCGAGCACTTGATTCGGTTCCTTAAGGAACACGGGATGCCACTGGGCGAACTGGAAGACGAAGCGATGGGCAAATTGCTCCTCGTCGGAGTCGATCCAAATGTTCGCAGCCAGATCCTGGAATTGATGCCTCCCGAGGATTACAAAATCGAATCCGCCGCCAGTGGATTCGAGGCCGGTATCCAGGCAGAATCATTGCATCCCGATTGCGTGGTGATTGATTTTGGCATGGGTCGGCATGAAGCGACGTTGATTGCGCAAAACCTGCGTAAAAACAACGAATACGCGGACGCCGTGCTCGTGGCACTTCTGACCGATGACGACACAGCCAGTGGTTTTGACCGCACCCCGTTCAACGAGACCTTCCGCAAGCCATTCGACTCAGCTTTGCTGGCCGAACGCATTCGGACCCTCGTCGGTCGGAAAAAACAATTGGCTTGAAGAACATAGATGAATCGTCCGGAGAACGATCTGTTGTGACCAGGGACGGGTCCGCAGCAGGTTCGCGTTGCCAGACTGATGAGCGGCAGGCGTCGATGATCGGCCCCTGCCGCTTTTTTCGTTTTCACATTTTCTGAAACTGGCTCGCGACACCGGCGGCAGGCCAACAGCACCTGGCCAGACAGCCCCGGGATGTCGCAGCGGCCCCGCGCACGCGTGTATTGGTACCGGCCGCGTTATCGCACATTTGCAGCAACCATTCGTCGCTATTGCCGCCCGCTGGTCGACACGACCGATCTGACCGCGGCGACATCGCGCTGCAGTTGTTCCACCAGATCCCTGACCGACGGAAATTTCTTTACGTCACGCAGCCGTGACACAAAATCGACATTCAGCGTCTGATCGTACAAGTTGCCCGTGTAGTCCAGCAGGTGGACTTCGACTTTCTTGGCGGATTCTCCAAATGTCGGATTCGGACCGATGTTCACCGCGGCAGGGTACTGGATCCCCCCGACCATCGTGACAGCGACATAGACCCCGTGTCCGGGAATCAGGTTCGCACAGTCCACAAGATTCGCCGTAGGAAAGCCCAGTGTTCGCCCGCGTTCGGCTCCATGCCCCACCTTCCCTGTCAGTCGATAGGGGTGCCCCAGCAGACCGACTGATTCGGTGATGTCACCCGCATCGATCAATGACCGGATGACACTGGATGAAACGAGTTGCTGATCGACGATGACCGGTTGGATCACATCGAGAGTCAATTGATGAGCGGTACAGAACTGTCGCAAGACGGTGATGCTGCCCGCGCGGTTTCTGCCAAAGAAGAAATTAGGACCTTCGACCAGACCGCGTGCCTGAAGTTCCGTCCGGATGATCGTGTGGAAAAAGTCTTCCGCCGTCATTGTCAGGAACCGCGGTGTCGTGGGCAGCACGATCACACAATCGACACCGAACTTTTGCAGGAGCTCGGCACGATGCTCGATGGTGGTCAGACGCGGTGGTATTGCATCGGGCCGCAACAGTTCGATCGGATGGGGATCGAACGTCAGCGCCACCGCGGGCACCTGTTGCGCGCGAGCGCGGGCGACCAGAGTGGACAGCATCGACTGGTGGCCACAATGGACCCCGTCGAAGTTTCCGATGGACACAAAACCGTCGCGGTACGACGCGGGAGACTCAAACCCGTGCAGCACGGTCATTGAGGGCTGACTTTCCAAATCGACGAGCCGCTTCGGGCGACTCGTATGACGTTCAGGCTCACGCCATTTCCTCTTCAAACAAGGCAAGGCTGGCGGTGAACCCGTGAATATAGTTCTTACCACCGACAGGCCCAAGTTCTCCCTGGGCAAAAATCCCCACAAGCGGCATCGGCCCCAGTTGTGCTTGAATCAGACTGGCATCATGGTTCGGCTGGGAAAACATGCGCGTCCCGCGACCATTGCAACTGAATAGCAGACCGGCAGCGGGCAGTCGAGGAGACTCGGACAAATGCCGTTCGAGTAACCGCTTCAGGTCGGCATCCGCCGTTTCCCCATCGCGAATCTGGAACTGCACGGTCTGACCGACTCGAATCGTGCCGCCGGCTTTCAGCGCACCGGATTTCTTGTCGACGCCCATGACATTCAGAATCAGGAAGTCGCCGCGATGAAACGTTTCTTGATACTCGTTCAGCGCAATACCGATATGCACGCCCCCCTCTACCAGTTTCTGGTCTCGAGGCGGAAGCATGTGGTAAAGCTCTTGCAACCGCTGCATGGGCGAAGAACCGCCCATCTCGTACACAACATTGCGTTCGGCTTTGGTGACAACAAATGGCGCACCAATTGGACGGCACCCCTGCGAGACGACCGTTCGAATCCGTGGCCCACCCCGGATGACGACCCCAATCGCACCGCGGTCAATCTCGCGATCATTCAAAAACAACCGATTTTCCCCGGGATTGCCCCCACTGGCCATACCGCCCACCACGGGGATATCAGGCAACTCGTCAGCCAGAAGATCCAGGACCGATTGTGGGACCGAACTGAACGGTTCACCCAACAGCAGTACCGCACGTGTTTCCGACGTCGCCGAGGTCAGATCGTCGGGAAGTCCGCCGCACATCACTCCGTCGGGCGTATTCTCGAACTCAAGCTGAAACGGCAGCAGATCGGCGCCCGACAGGACACCGCTTAACAAAGAAATTGCGGGACCGTCTTCATGTTCGCGAGCCCCCCCGATGACGGTTTCGCCCGTACAACCCAGAACCAACCCGCCGCCAAGACGTTCGCGAACCGTGGCTGCCAGAGTCGCGAATTCACTCGCGTGATGGTGCGTCACAAACACCAGCGTCAAATCGGGAACGCATCCCAATTCATCAGCGATGACCTGAGTCGTCTCTTGAATCGCAACTTTCAGATTCGACTTGTCAGACACTGCAGCGGCAAACGGCATTTCCTGATCCGATCCATCGACAAAAAATACGGATTCCTTATCTCCTGGCCCGATCCGAACCAGCGACACTAACGAGAACAGCATCCGACGTTCAAGGGACCCGCGATATCAAGTGCGGCGTCCCGCAACGAATGGCGACAAATTTTCGCAAGCATCAAGAGATCCATTGATGCACAACATCCGATGTGTCACCTTTTGATTGGGTACGGCCTCGATCAAGACGATTCGACTTGTTACTGTCCCCGGGGACATTTACAGCACGATTGTCGGCCAATTTGGCTTCAAGTTGTCTGCAAAACAGCCTTTTCAGTGCCACATTTGTCACTTCGTGTTTTCCTAGATTCAAAATGCAATGGCGAGCACCGACGAGTGACGAGAGTCCGTGACTTCCCCCCAGGCGCATGCCATGTCGTCTCTCAATGATCGATCGTAAAGCGTGACGAGGAGATGTTGTGATGAATCGTGTTCGCGGGTACGTGTTCGCAGCGACAACAACCTTGGTCACCCTCGGGACCGCGGCCTCGATTGTCGCGCAAGAGATGATTGGTGCGAAGCAGGTAATCCTTCGCGCGCAGAAGCAAAAGAATGATGGAAAGTCACCCGACGACACCGGTACCGTTCGGAAGTCGCTCGAGAACTTATCGGACCAATTGAAGAAATTGCCTCCCGACGAGGCCGCCGCGTTGTGGCTCGAAGCCGCCGACCGGGTTCATTCGGCGCAACAATTCAATGCGACGGAGACCGAACCGGGGTTTGCGACTCTTGTCGCCCTTTTGCCTGCCCCGTCCGTCTGGCCGGAAATTTCGCGGCAGATCGATGCACGCAAGTTTCCCGCAGAAGAGTCGGCACGTATGCGTGCGATCGCCATGCGCATGTTGGGGCATCGACTCAATGGACAATACGACGCGTTAAAGCAGGACGTCAAAGACGGCATGTCGATCGTCGATGGTAAGAAAAAGCAAAAAGGATTTTTCAGCCGCCTGCTTCAATCGTCGTCTGACGACCAGAGCTTCCTCCGCGATCAACAGAGACGTGAACTTCGCAAAATTCAAAATCAATTTGAACCGCATTCAGGGCTCGAAGCGTTCCGCGACGAACTCGATGAGGCGGAAAAAGAGAATGGTCACTATCTCGCGATTCCCGACCTGGTGCAGATGGCAGACCGAGAGGCCGCGGCACCGCTGCTCAAGCGCGCACTGCTGCTTCCGAACGCCAATTTGCGATTTTACAATCTGGATCGCAACAATCGTGGCCAAGACAATCCGACAATCGTTCTGGCGCGCGAACTTGTCCGCGAAAACCTCGACCAAATCACGCAAAAGCACTGGGGGCTGTGCGAATCGTTCGACACCACAGACTTGTTTGAAGCGTTCTCCAAGAAGAATGTCACTGGCAGGCCAGACCGACACTACGATTCGAAGAAGGCGTCGGTCTGGTATGTGTTGGGATTGATCGTTCACGATCGTGGCGATGGCATTGAAAAATTCATGAAGGAGTTCGTTGACGAGGGTGGTGATCTGACGAGTCTTGCCTCGAGCCTTCAAAACACCTTAACCAATCACATTCTGCCCTACTCGAATCGCGTTGCCGACGTCACCAAATTCTGCGAGTTCTTCGCCAGCTCACTCGATGATCATCCAGAATTTCCTTTCTGGGATTCGTACCTGCATCTCGCCGCGACCCTCGGCAAAAGTCGTGAGCCCCTCGAGTTGATCGAGACGGTTCTGCAGCGTCGCGATCTTCCCGAGACGAGTCGTCCCCGTCTGGAACGCGTGCTCGCGGATGCGCTGCTCAGTACGGATCGAGTCGATGAGGCCGTGGCGATTTACTTGAAACTTCTCGCCCAGGCAAACGAGCAGAAGCCAATTCCATCGGGCGACCATCCGCCAACCGCGGCGAAGATTGGCCTGCGAATCGCGCGACTCGGTATTTTGATGAACCGTCCCGAATGGATCCAGAAGGGAACGGACGTGTTCCGCGCGGACACGATGGACGCCGAATCGTCAGACGACGAGTATTCAGAGCAAGAAAGCCAACTGAAATCGATTGTTCAACTCTTGAATGAACTCGATCAGTCCGCGCGGGTCGAGCGATTGCTCACAGCGAGACTCACTCGTCAGGTCACCGCGATTCAAGAGCAAGAACTCGGTCACGGTCACGGCATCTCGCAAGGTGCCGCTGACGGTTCGTTGCAGCTTCTCGTCGCAAGCTATCATGCGGCGGGACGCTGGCAAGACATTGTTGACCTTCTCGAGACGGCCCCCTGGTGGAATGAATCCGATCTTTCCGAATGGTTTGACGGATCGCACTATCACACTTTCGGTGGTTCGCACGGCGAACCAAAATCCCTGCCACTCCCCTTTCTTGCAGCCGATGCTCTCGCCAATGTGGCCCGAACAGCCGAGGCTCGCAAAATTGCCGAAGCCATCGTCTGGCAGTGGCCTGGCTTTGACGCAGGTTGGAAATTGGCGCTGGAACTGGAGGGGGACGACTTCCCTGCTCTGGCCGACAAGATTTTTGCCAGCGATCAATTTGAAGAACGCCCCTTGATTTGGCTGGCGCGTTATCACCTGGACCGGAAAGACGTTGGCAAAGCGGAAGAATTGATCCGCCGCGCCATCTCGATTGATCCGTCTGACGGGGAACAAGGTCGCGGCGATCGCATGAGGGCCTATGCCATCCTGGCTGAAATTCTCCGTCAGAAGAACGACGAACAAACCGCCGCCGTCTATGAAGGGGCCGTTCGCGCCATACGTCTCGCCGAACGGGCCGACGAGTTCTACGGCGCTGGATTACTCAAACGCGGCATTCAGATGTACCTCGAGAGTCTGACGCATTTCGCGGATGCCTATTGCATTCAATCACGGCTGGCCGTGCAACTCTCCAAACAAGGCGACCTTGAAGGCGCCGCGAAGCACTATCAGCGAGCATTTGAGTTGATGCCCGACAGCTTTGGACGTGTCGAAAGCCACTGCTTTGGTTGTGAAGGAGCGTTTCGCGGGGATCTTGCGGAAACCATTGCGACACGTGTGTTCACGAAGCTACTGGCCGATCAGCCGAAAAACCCCAAAGTCCATTATTTGATGGGGTATTTGCGATCGTCACAGGGACGCAATCGTGACGCGATCGAGGCATACCAAAATGCCACGGCGCTTGACCCCGACTATCTGAATGCCTGGCGATCGTTGATTTCGGCCGCCGAAAGCGAATCAGGCCTTTTGACACCCGAACAATTGGAAGATGCGACACTCCAAATCTTTCGTCTCGATCCTCGGGGAATCCACGCACACGCGGACATGAAGTATGTTCGTGACTTGAAGCGGCTTTGGACCGCTCTACACGATCGCGGTGAGTCCGTCACCTCGAAGACACCAGAACATCTGCTTTCGCTGGTCGCATCGGCAAAGGGACGTCAGACGGAGCATTCCCCCCACGGCGTCAAGATCCTTTTTGATCGCCATCAGCAAGACCAACACAATCCACTGTCTTCACACCCAGACGTCGCCGCGATCATCAGTTTGCTTGAGATTCTGTCACAAGGACTCTGAAAGCAAGCCCCAAACTCCAAGACTGTTCGCATCCGGCAGGCAAGGTGCCGATACCAGGGATCGATGAATTCGTTCCGTCAGAGTTGAGATCGCGTCAGGTCCCCTGCTAACGTAACAGACTCTGCCCGTTTGCAACGGTGTTTCCGTTTTCTCATCAGGAGCCTGCGACAATGCATCGGTACTGGAAATTCTCGGTGGTCATCCTCTGTTTCGTTGCGGCTTCACCCCTCATGAGCCAGGAAAAGCGTCGTCAAAAAGTGGCCTATCAAAATGCGAAAGATGCTGGACCCGACTTTCAGATCCAAGGCGAATACATCGGAAAGCTGGGCGATCAACCTGTCGGCACTCAGGTGATCGCGAAGGGTGAAGGAAAATTTGAATCGGTCACTTTCATTGGCGGTCTTCCCGGCGCAGGCTGGAACGGCGAAGAAAAATTGCGAGCCACGTGGGAAACGAAAGACGGGATCACGAAGGCCAGCGGCGATGGCTATGAAGCGACGATCTCCAATGGTGTGATCACCGTCAAACACAGCGGACGAACCGACGAACTGAAACGACTTCACCGTGAATCGCCCACGCTCGCGAAATCGGCTCCTGATGGCGCAATCGTGCTGTTCAATGGAACCAGCGTCGATCAATGGGAACCCGGCGACCTGCAAGAAAATGGACTGATGGGTGTCGGTGGGCCGGGTGGTACGAGGACAAAGCAAGCGTTCGAAAACTTCACGCTGCATCTCGAATTCCGGACACCGTTCATGCCTATGGAGAGCGGCCAGAGCCGCGGTAACAGCGGCATGTACCTGGGTGACCAGTACGAATGCCAAATTCTGGATTCATTTGGACTTGAAGGCGCCGACAACGAATGCGGCGGGATCTACAAGAACAGCAAGCCCAAAGTGAATATGTGCTTTCCGCCGCTGAGCTGGCAGACGTATGACGTTGATTTCACCTGCGCAAAGTTTGACGCCGAAGGCAAAGTTGTCTCACCGGCACGTGTCACGATCAAACACAACGACGTCGTCATTCATGACAATCTGGAACTGGCCGTCACCCCCGGCGGCGGGCGTTCGGATCAGAAACCTGGTCCGCTCTTCCTGCAGAACCACGGCGACCCCGTGCGTTTCCGCAATATCTGGCTGGTCGAGAAGAAGTAACGACGCCCCTAGCCTGATTCCCCTGTTGCTGCTGCGTCGAAATCGCAGCAGCAACAGGACTATTTTCCAGACCGATCTGTGCACTTCGACAGGATTCAGCTGCCTGTTGAATTCCTGGCAGCTGGAACCATGGCCTCTACAGAGTCATGGCAAATGAGCGATGTCAGTATTCGTGACATCAACAGGCCGTCAGGCGGCTTCGAGCGAAACTTGGATTCGCCCCGCCAGTTGCTCTTTATGGAAACGCTCACCGCGGGCATCGTAGAAATACAGCTGGTTGTGTTCCGAGGCCCAGACGGCCCCCAAACGAACGCTACGTGGCCCCCGCAGCAGGAACTGCATTCCGCAGAGTTCCCCTTTTCTGGTGAGCGGTATGACTTCCAACGCAAACTGTTCGGCCACGAGATTTTCGTGGCGGCAGAGTCGTTCATGGACGTACAGGCGCAACGCGTCCATTGTCTGGACGTCAGAAGTCGCATCGGACATCAGGCGGCCTCAGTGCTTTGGTGCAAATTCATTGGTGTCGAACCGGCAGGATGCAATGATCGGCACGTTTGGTAACAAGCTTGTCCGCACATTAAGCCGTCCGTTGGATCGATAGAGTCCGTGTCATCAGAGAATTCTGCCCAATTGAAAAATTGAGAGCTTGAGTCAAGTTTTGATTGGCACCGGTTTTCATCAAACGCCGAAACCCGTCGATGGTCCCTGTTGTCTCGGCACCCCTCGACGAGCTGTCTGCTCAAGACGGAGAGATAGGTACCTTGGCATTCAGTTTGCTATGACGTTTGTGACTCTGGGCGATGCCAGTCCTCGTGATTTTAGTAGGCGGTCAGGGGCCCGGGTGGAAACCCACAGGGGCGAAGCGTTGTGAAAACACTGCCTCACGGGTAGCTTCGTGCTGACCTCCCTCGAACAACCGTTCTCGAGCCGTAGCATTCCACAATGATTGCCGAGTTCTCACTGTTGCTGATCTGCGGAATGAGCCTGATGTGGTGCATGATGCCACGGGCTCAAGTGACCGCCGGCTTTTTCCGGATCCAGATGCTGATCGTGATTGGGTTGTCGGCGCTCGGACTGCTGACGATGGGACAATTAACAGCCACAGCCGGCCAGCCGCTCTCTCCTGCCGGTCTAATGTACGCACGAATTGCACTTGGAATCGCACTGGTCAGCGCGTACGCCGGTTCCATCTTTTGGCTTTTGGGCCGCCGTCGTCCCGGAACGATCGCCATGATCTGCGTCATGGCTGCCACACTGGTCAGCCTGATCTCGTCTCGTGGCGGTGTCAACTCGCTGATGACCGCGGCGGGGGCACTGCGGTTTCTGTCGAGCTTTGCAACGGCTGCCGTGCTGGGCAGCACAGTGACCGGCATGCTGCTTGGACACTGGTATCTGACCGCCCCGACAATGTCGATCCAACCGCTCAGGACGCTCAGTTGGTTCCTGGTTGGGGCGGTTCTACTGCGATTGTCGGTGTCGGTTGTCGGCTGGATGTCGGCTGGAGAACAATTGCACGGCGGAACCCAATGGACCTGGTTTGCCCTTCGATGGCTCGCAGGCATCCTGGGACCGCTCGTGATTTCGGTTCTGGCACTTCGAATCCTACGGTACCGGAACACGCAAGCGGCGACAGGTGTGCTGTTCGCCGGCGTGATTCTCGTATTTATCGGTGAAATGTCGGCCGCACTGCTTTACTCTGAACTTCGTGTTCCCTTCTAGTAGTACAGCCACTCTGTCCTGACAGGTTCTCGAACATTGCCTCAAGGCTCGTTGGCGCGCTCGCACCGAGTTCATCGACTTATCATCCCAGGTTTGAAGCATCACAAAAATCTCGTTCGGATCGCCGCTTTTCATTAAAGTCCTCTATGCTGATCTCATTTGACTGTCCCAAATGTTTGAAAATCGCTCACGGGGAAGTGACTCACTCCAGCCTCGCTGTTGAGTGTCCGGATTGTAGCTGGACACGTCAGATTTCAGCGGGCGATGTGACAAACGGAGAACCGGCGCGGTGCCTCGTTTGCGGTTGCGAAGATTTGTGGCGGCAAAAGGATTTTGACCAGCGGCTGGGCGTGTTTATTGTCGGCTTGGGAATTCTGTTCAGCACGATCGCAGTCGCCTACATGATGCCCGGCATCGCAATGCTGATCCTGATGGGCTTTGGACTGGCCGATTGGATTCTATATGCCGTTTTGCCCGATCGGCTGGTCTGCTATCGCTGCCACGCTCAATATCGCCGCATCACTGAACTGAAAAACGCAACCGCATTCGATTTGGAAGTCAACGAGCGTTACCGTCAAGAGGCGATTCGCTTGAAGCGCGCCGCCGAACAGCCGCAACCATCGACGGAACGACACTAAGCCGTTTCGCCACAGTCAACCTTTCCATGTCGCATTTGAGCAGTGCTCGTTGTACAGACTTGGACTTGCATTCCCTTAGGCGGCGTCTGGCAAATGTCATTCGCAATTTGACGAGAACAACACCAAGTCCTGCATCACTTGTGACGCGGCTGGATCGATGTGCTATTCTTGAGTCGCGTACTGGAGCCCTTGCGACGCGGTCGTTGTCGGGGTGACCTGTGACGGTGTCATGGCAGGATGACTGATGAAAGACGTGCTCGCTAGTGATCGTGCGTGGGTGGGGTTCGATCTTGGGGGGACCAAGATGAACGCGATGTTGTTTAACGACGAATTCGAAGTTCGCGGTCGGCGACGAAAGAAAAGCCGCGGTTCGGAAGGTGTTGAAGCTGGCATCGAACGAATCGTAGCCAGCATCGCCAAGCTGCTGGAAGAAGCCCAACTCCCACGCGAATCGCTCGGCGGAATCGGCATCGGCTGTCCGGGCCCCCTGGATCTCGAAGAGGGTGTGATTCTTGAAGCTCCGAATCTGGGATGGAAAAACGTTCCGCTGAAGAAATCGCTCGAGAAAGAATTCGGCTGTCCCGTATTCGTCTGCAACGATGTCGATGCCGGAGTGTATGGCGAATACCGATTTGGAGCCGCCGACGGTGCACGCACCGCATTAGGAGTCTTTCCCGGGACAGGGATTGGCGGAGCGATGATTTACGAAGGCAAAATCTTCCGTGGCAAGACTGGTAGCTGCCTGGAAATCGGCCACGTGCCCGTGGTCCCCGACGGTGCCCTGTGCGGCTGCGGACGACGTGGCTGCCTGGAAACGATTGCCAGTCGATTGGCACTCTCGGCCGAAATTGCAAAGGCCGCTTATCGAGGGCAAGCCCCTTACATCTTGCGCGTCGCAGGAACCGATCTGGCCAACATTCGCAGCGGAACGATCAAAGAATCGATCGATGCGGGCGACAAAATCGTTGACGAGATCCTTCGTAACGGCGCACAGCAATTGGGTCTTGTTCTCGCAGGCGCCGTCAATCTGCTGGCACCGGATGTCATTGTGCTCGGCGGGGGGCTGGTCGAGGCATTGCCGAAACTGTTCCTCGAAGAAATCGGCAAAGCGCTCGCCAAGCAAGTGATGCCGTCATTCTCGAAATCGTATGAAGTGCGAATTGCCCGGTTGGGCGACGATGCCGGCGCGATGGGAGCCGCGGCTTGGGCGCGTCACAATGTTGAAGCATGAGCCGGGCTGAGTCCACATCGCCGACGGGCAGATCGATTGATCTGCGATGGCTGGAATCAATTCGTTTTGTTGCATCTCTCCTGCTTCTCCGCGCTACCAAGCTCTCGCTTTCTCCGCCCCGTAGCGTGCGGATGCATACAAACCCAGGGCTGTGATCGTTTCGATCGCTGCCCTGGGTCACTGACCTCCACAAGATTCGCCACCCTGTCAGGCGGCGGGAAAGCGATCGACTGCCCAATTTGCACCGTCCCTTTGCCCTGACAGGGCAAAATGTTGCGATGGTCAGAGGAACGGAGATCGTGCGTGCAACTGCCCCTAAATGAGGAGTTTCTCAAAGATCGCAATTTCAAAAGCGGAAGCTTCGGAACGCGAGGGAATCGAGTCGCGCAGGAAAGAATGTCCTGAGCGGAGGGAAGACGGAAACCAATTTACGATTTCAGTTCTTGTCTTAACGCCTCGAGCTCAGCATCAAGCTCGCGATGGAGATCATTGGCGTGCGAATGAGGCGCGGAAAGATACGAGGGGACGCTGGTGGGAATCTCTTCTAAGGAACCACCAAGCGCCTCTTGCCGCCGCATCGCTTCGGCCAGGCGGGCTTCAAGTGCCCGATGCATTGTTGCCAGATGCTCACGCGTGGCGATCGCGGCTTTGTGCTGCTGAGACAACCCGGCAATCAGGTCTTCAACTTCGCGTTTCCGCAACAGACACTGTCGTGCATCGGTCTCGGCACCTGCGAGCAACTGTTCTTTCGCTTTGCCTGTCCACGACTCGACTTGCACCCGATGCGCATCGATTTCCTGCCGCAGCCGATCTTCCGATGTCATCGCCGTATTCACGCTTCGCTGCGCCCCGGAAATCCCTTCTCGCATTTCTTGAATAATCTCGGCAATGGCCGCTTTGGGGTCTTCCGCTTGAGCCAGCAAATGGGTCAGATTGCAGGTCACAATGTCGGTTAGGCGGCTGAAAAAACTCATTTGCAAGCTCCGAATGCTGGCACCCGTCCGGTCGATAGTCACTCAACGTCAACGACGGGTCAGCGGATCATGGACTTTATTCTATCTGGACAATTTTCTGATTCCGAACTCTTTCGGCATCAGGCGGCCTCAATTGGGATTATATCGTCGCCTAAAAGTCGCTGGGCCCCGACGAACCCCAGGCTTCGCTGGCCGCTCGTGGCGAGCTCATCAAATTCCGGTGAGAAACTACTCTAGGAAGACCCGTCCGCACTTTTTTCGCTCCGTAAATGAGGATCAAGAATTCCGCGCGCGGCGAGCGAATCTCGTAGTTTTTCCCGGGCCAGCCGCAGGCGACTTTTGGTTGTTGGCAAATTCGATTCCATCGCGTCCGCCACTTCCGGCAAGCTCAATCCCGAATAGTGGTGCATCGTAAATGTCAGTCGTTGGTCTTCGGGAATTTTCGACAGCAGTTCACCGACAATCTTGGCAAACTCATTCTGATCCGCTTTGTCTTCTGGCAGCACGAATTCTCCCGCAAGTCGTTCCAAAGCATCGTCTTCATCATCGCGCGGGCGCTGAGATCGAATCGCGCTGACGAGCGCATCGTGCGATCGCCGCCGAGTGCTGTCGATCATCAGATTGCGCGCAATGCGAAACATCCAGCCTTTAAAACTACCGCGGGGCAAATAATCCCAGGCCGTGTTGTAGACGCGGATTAGGGTTTCTTGCGTCAAATCTTCGGCAAGTTGCCAGTCACGCAGATGGCGAAAGAAGAAATGAGCGAGCGATCCCTGATGTCGTTCGACAAGCCGGTCAAAGGCGGCCCGGTCCCCGCCCTGCATCCGATACATCAGTTCATCATCTTCATCACGACTGGACGCAGCCGATCGCTCGGGTGCCGCCGTGCCACGATTCGATGACAATTCGTCTCTCGAAGGTGATGTCGGGCCAGCGTCGGAAGAGTTCATGACAGACGAATTCAATCAGTAGACAGGCCGGACACAATCGACACCAATGCTTTGCATCGCATTCACCCTGATCCTAACCGTAACAGAGAAAAAATCCCACGGATTGAGACAAAAACGCCTAATCGAATGTCGCCAGGTGACCGGGAAACGTGACGTTGTCCACAAATCGAATTGCAGACGCACGAACGAATCTATTCGGGTGCTATGAAGGAGCTTGAGGCGGGCTGGTTCACCAGTTCTACAGAATCCTCACCCTGACACATCGCGTCCCAACCGCCGCCGATCGCTTTGTAGACTTGCACCAAAGACAGCGCGATATTTCCGCGTGCCGTCCCCAGCAAATCAAGCTGCGTGACCAACTGTGACTGGCTCGTGTAGACCCGGTTAAAATCGGCGATTCCACCCTCAAACTGGGTCTGTGCAATTTCGACCGCACGACGATACTCGTCGACACTTTGCTCGAGCGCCTTAGTCTGTCGCTGGGCCTGGATGAATTGGACGAGTGCATCTTCGACTTCGCGGCCTGCGTTGAGCACGGTTTGCTGATAGTCCAGCACCGCGGCTTGGGTTAGCGCGTCCTGAGCTCGAACGTTGTTGACGATCCGACCATAGTTCAGGATGTTCCATTGCAGCGACGGAAGTACGAACGTGGTCAGACTGTCACCCCGGAACAGGTCATTGAAGTCATTCGCGACATATCCAATAAATCCGTTGACCGCGAGCCTGGGGTAGAAATCAGCCTCCGCGATACCGATCTGTGCACACTGGGCCGCGACCTGTCGCTCGGCTCGACGCACATCGGGTCGGCGGCGTAGAAGATCGGCGGGAATCCCGATCGCAACCTCGGGGGGAGCAACTGGAATCGAGGCCCCGTCCAGTTGCGCGGCCAAATCACTGACAGGCATTCCCAACAGGACGCACAGTTGATTCGCAGCAAGTCTGGCCCCTGATTCGAGCGGGGGAATGGTCGCCTGAGTCTGCGCAAGACTCGCTTTCGCTTGCCGCAGATCCAGTTCCGTCGTGGTTCCCGCATCGAAACGCGATTGAGCCAGGTCCGTTGATCGCTGCAAGATATTCAAATTCTCATGGGCGAACGCCAGACGCTGTTGAAACGTGCGAAGCTGGATGTAGTTCGTCGCCACTTCAGAGACAAGCATGACCATCGCATTGCCATAGCTCTCGACACTCGCGTCGAGCGTCGCATCGGCGGTTTCAATCGTCCGTCGATACCGGCCCCAGAAGTCGGCCTCCCACGACGCGTTGAAACCGTCGGCAAAGACGTTAACGGTCCCCGGCAATGGCAGTCCAATATTCCGCGTCACCTGGGCATGCGCATAATTGGAAATCGCTTGTTGCGATTGCGGAAACAAGTTTCCGGCAGCGATGCTGCGACGGGATCGCGCTTCGACGATACGTGCCGCTGCGGATTGCAAAGTCAGATTTTGCTGGCGAGCGGTCTCGACGAGCCCATTTAAGATGGGGTCATTGAACACCCCCCACCAGGCCTGATCCTGCACGGGAGTGCTCATGACACTCGACTCGGCGTGATCGATCCATTCGGATGCGGTCGGCGCAGAAGGCGGACCGTAGTTTGGGCCGACTTTAAAACCGTTTTGTACCCACTGATTCAAACGAGTACAGCCAGCGGCGCTCAGCAAAACAACGGCAAGAATTGCCGCTTTGCCTGATCCATACTTGGTACTGCGCCATCCTGGCCCATTTTTCACGTCACGCCCTCCCGACGTCGGCCAACGTCCTGTTGGACCACTTCCAACATCGAACTTCGCCACCTGGGAAGTTAGAAAAACAAAGGACCTTGCGGCTTTCCCGCAACTTAGAGAACGGCACAATTGATTCAATCGGCGAGTGTGGATTCATCGCAAGAATCGATCATGTGCGTCTGAATCCTCCGATCACTCAACTCGGTGGCGGAACAACCAACTGGATGCCCCAAGCGTGATGGCCGCGATCAGAAGGAGTGGCCCGAGGTTTTGCACCACGACAAACGGCGGCATGGACTTGAGAAACACGCCTTTGACAATCACGACGAAATACCGGTACGGATTCATCAGCGTCACATATTGAAGCCACTCGGGCATGTTCTGGAGCGGACTGGCGAACCCGGAAAGCAATGTCATGGGAACCATGGTTGCGAACGCTCCCAGGATTGCCTGCTGCTGCGTTTTGGCCAACGAGGAGACGAAGAGCCCGACCCCGATAATCGCCAGCAGAAATGCAGAGATCCCGGCGTACAGCAAATAGAGATGCCCTGATAAGGGGACGTGAAACAGAAACACGGCAGCAAGAACCATGAAAGTCCCTTCTGCCATCCCAATGATAAATGCGGGAACCGCTTTGCCCACCACAATTTCATAGGGGCTTAGTGGCGAAACGAGCAATTGCTCGAACGTCCCCAATTCGCGTTCGCGAGCGACGGAAAGTGCTGTCACCATCAGTCCACCCAGTGCAGTGAGGATCACGACCAGACTGGGCACAGTGCTCCAATACGCGTCCATATTGGGATTGAACCAGATGCGTGCAACGACCGAACTGGCCGGTGGCGGCGCGGAATTCGTCGAGGCCAGTTCCGCGTTGTACTGACCGACAATTTGCTCGGCGTAACTCTCCATGATCTGCGAGGCATTCGAACGTCGGCCATCCAGCAGCAGTTGCACTGATGTGGGTTGCCGCGCCGCGACGTTCCTCGAAAAATCTTGCCCAATTTGGATCACCAACAAGACTGTTCGTGAATCAATGGCAGGTGCAATTTCGGATTGTGACCGCAAATGAACGACTTCGCGAAAGTTCGGCGATCCTTCGAACCGGGCAATGAGATCGCGGGCGTAGATGCCCGAGTCCTGATTGAAGACACCCACTCGAACATTCTTCACTTCTTGCGTGGCGGCGTTCGCAAAAATCATCAACTCAATGATCGGCGGGGCGACCAGCAAAAACCGACTTTTCGGATCGCGCCAGACGGCCAGCAGCTCTTTGATAATCAAGCATGCCATTCTCAACCACATGGAACTACTCCAACCTGACCTGCGTTGCCCAGGCCAGTCGCACGAAGAGAACCGATGCCATCAACGTCAGAATGAGTCCGCTCGGTACCAGCACACTCATGACATCTCCCGCCAGAAACAATGTTTGCAGACTGAAGACGTAGTATCGCGGCGGTAGTAGTGCCGTCAGCAATCGCAAAGGAGCGGGCATGCTATCGATCTCGAAGATGTACCCCGACAGCAAGAACGCCGGCAGAAATCCGGCGATCAGCGCCCCCTGCCCGGCCGCAAACTGATTCTTCGCCAACGTTGAAATTAACAGCCCCAGCGCCAACGTTACCGCCAGATAGGCCGACGAAATGAGAAACAGGGCCAACACGGAACCTTTAAATGGCACGCCGAAACCAAAGACCGTCACGGTGACCGAGAGGGTCATGGCAACCAACCCCAGCAGGTAATAGGGAACGATCTTTCCGACAAGCAGGTCCAGTCGCGTCACCGGCGTCGTAAGCAGCGCTTCCATCGTCCCGCGCTCCCACTCCCGTGCGACGACGAGGGAAGGCAACAGCGTTCCAACCAGAGTCAGGATGATTGCAACCGCCCCGGGGAGCAACGCGTAATAGCTGTTGACTTCGGGATTGAACCAGACACGAGGCTCGGTCGTAATCAAAGGAATGGCCCGAGGACGATTGACCAGGCTCGAGAGCGAGATCGCTTCCTGTTGAATCCAGTTTGCCCACAGCATTTGAACATAACCCGCCACCAAACCTGCCGTATTGGGATCACTGCCGTCCACCAGCACTTGAACCGGCGCCGTGTCCCCGCGGCCCAGCCGCTCGCTAAAGTCGGCGGCCAATACGACAACACCATTGACTCGGCCAGAGACAAGATCCTCTTCCACCAGAGACCGATGCCGCACGACGCGCACCTGGAAATATTTCGAATCGCGAAACGATGCCAGAAAACTGTTCGCTTCGGGAGATGGCTGCTCGATCACGAGTGCAACGGGAACACGCTTCAAATCGAGCGAGACCCCAAACCCATAGACGAACAACAACACTAACGGCAAGATCCCCGCGATGAGGAAGCTACTGGGGTCACGGAGAATCTGCTGAGATTCCTTGCGAACCAGCGCCATCATCCGGCGAAGGCGCGATCCCGCCATGGGACGGTCCCCCCCTTGCTTCGGTTCTGTCGAGCGCTGCATCGTCATATTGGACGACGACTCAGGCTCGCGTCCTTCACTGCGGTCAAACTCTTCGACCAATTCAATAAAGGCATCTTCGAGCGTCGGTTCTGGCCGCTCGTCGTTGCGAACCCGTTCCTTCAGTTCATCGGGCGTTCCCTCGGCAATCACACGTCCCCGATAGACCAGGCCAATTCGATCGCAATATTCCGCTTCATCCAGGAAGTGGGTCGTCACCATGATCGTGACCCCCTTCTCAACCATCGCATTGATGTGTGACCAGAATTCGCGGCGCGTCAACGGATCGACGCCCGAGGTGGGTTCATCAAGGAACAACACCGCCGGTTCATGCATGATCGCACACGCCAGTGCAAGGCGCTGCTTGAAGCCCAGTGGCAACTCAGTCGAATTCGCATCCAGGTACGGGTCGAGATGAAAGGTCTCAATCACGCGTCGCATCGCCTGATCGCGCCGCTCGCCCGAGAGACCATACACGCCGGCGAAGAACGACAGATTCTGGCGAACGCTCAAATCGCCATACAATGAAAACTTCTGAGCCATATAGCCGATATGGCCACGGGCTTCCCCTGCTGCGGCGTACAGATCCATCCCCGTGACGTACGCGCTTCCAGAGGTCGGCCTGAGCAGTCCACACATCATTTTGAATGTGGTCGACTTCCCGGCACCATTCGGTCCGAGCAAACCAAAAATTTCACCGCGTCCAATTTTAAAGGAAATGTTGTCGGCCGCGGTAAAGTAACCAAAGCGTTTGGTCAGGCCCTCTGCCTCCACTACAGCTTGATTGTTTGATGGGTCCTTCGCTTCCGTCGATTCGAACAGCGCCGATTGTTCCTTCGGTGCGCCCCCTAAAAGGTCGACAAACGCATCTTCGAATCGCGGCGGCGCCGGTTTGATTTCGATGTCGGATGCTTTCAAATCGTCTGGAGTTGGCGGTGCGGCTCCTTTTCGCATCACCAGGCGTACACTGGCGCCCTGGATCACGCCGTCGAGCACGTCACGTCGCTTCAGCGCCTGCGCCAAGAGCGTTCGTCCCCCTTTGCCTGTACCGGCCACCAGGAAACTGCGACCTGCCACTTGACTCGTCAGCTCTTTCGGATCACCCGAGTACAGCGACTTTCCCTCTGACAGCAAAATGACTTCGCTGCAGCGCTCCGCTTCATCCAAGTACGAGGTACTCCAGACGACTCCGATCCCTTGATCAACCAGTTCGTAAACCATTTTCCACAGTTCACGCCGCGAGATCGGGTCGACGCCCACCGAGGGTTCATCCAAGAGCAATAGGTCTGGCGTTCGAATCAGGGCACAGGCCAGCCCCAACTTTTGCTTCATTCCTCCAGAAAGATCGCCGGCCAACCGCTTGGTAAATCGTTTCAAATCGGTGAACGTCAGCAGCCGATCGAACACCTCGTCGCGCTCGCGACCAATCACATTCCGCAGATCCGCATACAGCTTCAGGTTCTGCTCGACCGACAAGTCCTCATACAAGCCAAAACGCTGCGGCATGTAGCTGACTTTTCGCCGAATCTCGGCCAGTTGATTCGTGGGACTTGCCCCGCACACGGTGAGCTTGCCCTCGGTGGAAAGCAGCAATCCTGCGAACAACCGAATAAGAGTCGTCTTGCCGGCACCATCCGGTCCGACTAGCCCCGTCACGCGTCCGCCCTGAATCCGCGCATCAAGATGATCAATCGCCCGTGCCGTGGTGCCCGGAAATTGCTTGGTCAGTCCTTCGGCAATGATGAGTGGGGCATCGCTCACGAGACTACTTCTTCCCTGTCTGTTTCGATCCGAAACGCTCGCGTAACGTATCTCGCACGCGTTCGAAGAACGTCCGTTGTCGAGGCGCGGGAAGTTCGACGCGCACCGTCACGGGCATTCCCTGACGAAGCCCCCCGTCGGGATTTTCGACAACCACTCGCAATCGATAAACGAGATCCGTCCGTCGTTCTCGTGTTTCCACAGATTTCGGAGTGAACTCGGCCGTGGGAGAGATAAACCCGATCTTGCCTGTGTACGGATGGTCCGGTGCAGAATCGGTGATGACCTGCGCGGGCATTTCGGGCTTGATCAGCCCGAGATCACGTTCGTTCACGTAGGTCCGAACCCAGACGGGGGACGTGAGCGTCAGGGCCAACACGGTTTCGCCGGGCTGCAGGATCGCACCGCGTTCTCGCGCGCGTGTCAGAATCGTGCCATCGTTTGGAGCAATCAGGTCTGCGTCTGCCAGACGACGTTCACTTTGAATGATCATCGCATCCTGTTCCGCTAGAAAGGCCTTCGCCATGTCGATGTCTTCCTGCCGTGGCCCAATCTCGACCAACCGCTGCGATTCCTTTGCCGCTTTCAGTTGTGCTTCCGCTGAGTCCAATGCCGATTGGTACCGATCAAATTCCTGGCGGGACACGCCCCCTTTACTGACGAGAGATTCGGCGCGGTGATAGTCTTCTTTCGCCTTCGTCACCGCGGCCTCGCGATCCTCGGTTTGGGCTCGGGCCTGAGCGATCTCTTCCGGCCGCGATCCATGTTCAAGCTTCGCCACATTCGCCGCCTGATTGTCGCGTCGGGCCCGCAGGATTCGCAGTTCGTCATTGAAATACCGCTTATCAAGCGTCGCGAGAACGTCATGAGCCTTCACCGCATCGCCTTCATCGACCGCAAGCGTTTCGATTCGCCCCTCAACCTTAAACGCGAGATTGACCTGTCGAACGTCGATGTTTCCCATCAATTCCAGATTTGTTTCATCGACCTCTTTTTGCAGCCAGTAGAGCGACGCGAACAATCCCGCTCCGATCACAACCAGCATCAGAAGAACAACCCAGGTCCTTCTGCGCGACGAGGGTTTTGCAACGAGAGGTGCTTTCGGATTGTCACGCTTGGGGGATTGAGAGTCCGTTGAAGTCTTGAGCGGCTCCTTCGGGAGCGTCCCTCCTTTCACCGAATCCTCATTTGACGGATTTCCGTTCGGTTGGCTATTCGTTGTCCGATCACGGGAGGGGTCAGACTGAGGCATCGAGGAATTCTCCGACTTGATTCATCACTTCCGCTGGATCAAGCGTCGGCGATCATGAAACAATGACGAATCGCATTTGTTGATTGCAAACCTTCGCAGATGCTCGAGACAGTCGCAAACGTCATTCCTTCTGAATTTATCAGAACAGTCCAGTTGCGCTGTCGGTCCCACACAAAACCAAATGCGTCTGGCGAGCAGCCTGTTGAAGTAACGGGGACTGGCTCCGGCCAGACTAAAAAACGCCATGACATTGTGAACGCCAGGGTGGCTGCCCCCTGACTTCACCAGGCTGCAAAAGAAAAGGGGCCCATACAAAAAATCGTGCTCCCTCTTCGCTCATCGCAAATAGACAATCTGCCTGACAGACGATGACGCTAGAATGTGGGACCGCTCATTCGTTGGATAAGGCGGAGTCGCGTGGCCTGCGGACCTACAACGCAACTTCGACGCGCTCTGCCCATTTTCGGTTGTCGACGGATTTCAATCGATGCAGTGAGTTGGATCAGCCATTCGTGAGGAGTCGCGAGCATGGGGAAAGATGGTGTCGGTGGCCGCTCGGTAATCGGTGGCTACACAATGGCGGCCGCGATGGCCTTTGCTGTGACAAATCTTTCGGGATGCGTGATCGTCCAGAACAAGTATTCCCTGTTCGACTTTGACAGGCTTTCTGAATACCCAGGCGAAACATCAAACGCCTGGCGCGTTGTCGTGATCCTGCTCCTCGCTGTCGCGTTGATCGGAGTCGGGATCGGTGTCGCCTATCTCGTCCAACAGTGGCGAGCTCGACACAACCGCAACCGTGAGCCGTGAGAAGCCCAGACGAATTTCATTTTCCGATGAGACTTCTCATCGAGTTCTGACAATTCCATCGCTACGGATGCCCTGAGCGGCAACGTGGCATTTTAACCGCCCAACTCTTGTACAAGGATGCGCAGGAACGGTTCCACGTCCGTGACGAGGCCAATTGTCTGAAAGGTGCCGCGGTCGGCCAGTTTGGTCACGGTGGCGGGATTGATGTCGACACACACCGTTTTGACCCAGGCGGGCAGCATGTTTCCCACGGCAATGCTGTGCAGCGTCGTCGCGATCATCAGGCAGAACGTCACCCCTTGCACCAGCTCTCGCATCCGGGTTTGCGCCACGAGCGAATCGGTGATCACATCCGGCAAAGGACCATCATCACGAATGCTGCCCGCGAGTACATACGGGACGTTGTTGACGATGCAGTCGTGCATGATGCCATTGTTGAGCACCTTTTGCTCGACCGCCTGACGAATGCTGCCAATGCGGCGAATCCGGTTGATTGTACGCAGATGATGCTCGTGCCCTTCTTCGCTGCCACCACCGCTTTCCATCGAGATGCCCAGACTGGTCCCGTAAAAGGACTGCTCGATGTCATGCGTTGCCAGGGCGTTTCCCGCGAACAACACGTCAACATATCCGCGTCGAATCAGCCAACTCAGTAGTTCACGACTGCCGGTATGGACGACGGCTGGCCCCGCCACGACCAGGATGCGGCCATTGCCTTCGGCCGCCCGGCGCATCGCTTCGGCAATTTCACGAACCGTCAGGTTCTTGGGTTTTTCACTCGAAACGGTGCTGTTCATGAAACCAAACGAATGTCCGCCCTCACGATCCCGTCCCACGGGGAACACGCGAGTGCCGATGCGACCGATGATGATCGGATCACCTGGCTTCACATCGGCCATCGCGACACACCAGGCGCGGTTTTGAGTGCGATCGACGGCGATCCCGCAATCCATCTCCTGGCGTTCCACCTTGATCCAGTGTCCGCCAAGTCGAATTTCGGTCGGTTCATTCGTCGTCGCGTAAAACCCTTCGGGGAACGCGCCCTCGATGTCCGCCAGCTCAATCCGGACGTCCTGGTGCTGGACCGGCATCGCTCCATGTTGTCCAATCGCCGTCAAAATCCGCTCGAGAATTTCTTCGGTCGGTGCGGAAACCGTCAGGCGGACGTAACTGGGATCGCGACGCGCGTGTCCAATACGAATCTCTTGACTGCGATAATCCCCTCCAAGCCCCGTGATTTCGTCCAGAACTTTGGGTAACAGCAGGCTGTCAATGATATGCCCGGCCAGTTCGACATCTTCGGTGAATCCGGGGGCGTGCGATGAGCCGTTCATCTTCATTCCTTCGGAAGAATACCGCAGTCGAGATTTTACAACGAATTGAAATCACACTCGCATTGCAATGATATCCGGCTCGACAAGTTCGATGACGTCTCGCATCGCCGCTCTGAACCTTTTCGACATGTTTCAGGTCGAACTCGACGCGGAAATCGACAGGGATTGAACTCGCAGGTCCAGCCAGTCGATCGTCTTTTGAATGGTTTCACGCCAATCCGGCTCGAAAAACAGTTCGTGGAAATGGTCTTCCAACACGATCATCGATTTTTCTTGCGACCGGATTCGCAACCACCAGTCCGCCATCGCATCGGGATCGGTCGTACGATCGAGCGTCCCCTGCAGCGCCAGCACAGGCAGACTGACATTTTCGGCGTGCGCCTGTGCGGCGGACATCGCGTCGCGCATCGCAAAGTACCAACTCGCGGTAACCGTCTTATTGATGTACGGATCATTGCGCCGCAGGGTGGAAAACTCGGGATCATGCGTCATATTGCGCGGATCAATGCCATTGGAAAATCGAGCCGTCGGAACGACTCGTACCAGCAGCGTCCCCAGCATCAGAGTGACCGGGTTCACTCGCAATTTCAGACCGAGAAGTGGCGACGACAGTATGAGCGACGACGGAGCGATCAACTGAGATTGCGCCGTACGGGCGGCAATCAGTCCTCCCATGCTGTGCCCCAGTAAAACCGTCCGTCCGGTATTCAGTTCCATCTGCGTCCAAACATGCGCGATGTCGTCGACATACTCGTGAAATGATCGAACGTGCGTGCGGATTCCCGTCGATCGCCCATGACCACGCAGATCCGCGATAATCATGCGCCAGCCGCGATCGGCCAGGACCTGGGCAAGATGTTCGTGCCGCCCCCCATGCTCTCCCAGACCATGCACCCAATACAGGGTGCGTGCCGGGTCGAACTTCTTGGGATGATAAGTGCGCACGAAAAGCTCGATGCCATCCGGCGTGTGTATGGTCTGCGTTTCCAACCGCATCAATCGACTTCCGCTTCCAGTTTCGCCTTGCATTCCACGAGGGCATTATGCTGCGAAGGTGTCAGAACAGGAGACTTCAGGTCCAGTTTTTGAATGGAGTTCGCCAGAATCTGCGCCACCAGCAGTCGAGCCGTTGCCTTGTCGTCGGCCGGGATCACAAACCAAGGTGCAAACTTGGTACTCGTCGCACTTAACATCTCTTCATACGCCGACATATATTCGTCCCAGTGAGCTCTTTCGACCAAATCACCGGGCGAGAACTTCCAGTTCTTCTTGGGATCATTAATTCGATCAAGAAATCGCCGCTTCTGTTCTTGCTTGGACACGTGGAGAAAGAACTTGATCACCTGCGTCCCGTTTCGGACAAGATGCCGCTCAAACTGATTGATCACTTTGTAGCGTGCCTTCCAAAACGACTTCTTCGCCGGATTTGCGCCGGGAATCTGCTGCTTGGCGAGCAGTTCGGGGTGGACTTTTACGATCAAGACTTCTTCATAGTACGAGCGATTGAAGATGCCGATCTCTCCGCGAGCGGGCAGCGCCTTGCTGCAACGCCACAGAAAATCGTGGTTCAATTCTTCGGTTGATGGTTGTTTAAAACTGACGACCTTCACGCCTTGCGGATTCACACCCGTCATGACATGTTCGATCGTGCCGTCTTTCCCTGCCGCATCCATCGCTTGCAGAACCATCAGCACCGACCAGGAATTCGCCGAGTACAACAATTCCTGTGAAGCGGCCAACTGATGCACATCTTCTGTGAGCAACCTACGTGCTTCGTGATGTCGGCTTATTGTGACTTCGTCAGATCCACTCTCCCAACTCGTCGGCAGATCCTTCAACTTGATCTTCTTGCCGCTCGCCACGCGGCACATCTCAACAACGTCGGAAAGATTCAACATGGCGTACCACTCCGGACTGAACGTTTCACCCTGCGCAATTCGTAACTCAGCAGCGTCAGATGTAAATTAGCAATTTCCTGCACCGAACGCGCCACGACGAACCCACGACAGGATCTCGAACAGATCGATTGAAAGCCCGGGCCGCATCGCGCATCGAACTGACCGAATTCGCCGCGAATCACGGTTGTGGTGATGGAAACGACGGCGTCGAGCTGACTTCGCCGCCAGAGGGATCAAAAAGACCCAACCCATCAATCGATTCGAATTCAAAAAACCATCTGTCATCTCGATGAGTCCATCATCGCGCCCTCATTGTCACCAGACAGAGCCCCCATCCGAAGCGACAATTGGCGATCGACACCCGATCCAGGCGTTACATTCGCGCTGATCGCGCCTCGAACATCTTGGCTGAAAGACTTCGAGTGTCATCATTCGAAGCTGACCCCAATCGTAAAGATTACATTCCATCATCGAGCCAATTCGATGGTGGATGGCAGGGATTACAAATGAGACCGGCGGATCTGGCCGCTCAAGGCCGTTTGCATGGCTTACACGGCAAATAGTGCCGTAAAAACGGAGTTTCGAACATCTCTTGACAGGAATTCTGGGATTGGCACGCGCCCTGCAATATCACTTCACCATCGAACGACGCGATCGCAAAGTGCGGTCAGTCGCAATCGACGGATGGATGTAAAACCACAAGAACCGGAGAAGACGCCATGTTGGTACTGACGCGAAAACGAGACGAAGAAATCAAGATTGGCTCGAACATTGTCATCCGAGTGATCAAGACAGGTGCAGGAAGCGTCAAGATTGGGATCGACGCCCCTCCTTCAGTCCGAGTGATGCGTGGCGAACTCGCGACACTTGATGTGCCACAAACGCAAGAAATCACGATTGACCTGATGGATGGAGAACTCGACGAGTGCCTGGTCGAATCGCTGATGTTCCAACACTGATTCGATGAAGCCACTTCGATGAACCGACGGTTCGGATGAGATGGAACTCGAAAGTCCAATGACTCAGCCGCATCGGAAAATGAGAGAGAAACAGGAAGACATGACTTTGGACTCAATATTGGAAGGAACCCGATTCATGCGTTTTTCATCGTCACTGAAAACAGTTGGAACACTCGCCCTGCTCTTGGCAGGTTCCATTTGGAATACCAGCTATGGTCAGTCGGGCTGTGCTCGCTGTGCGCAACCCCCGCTGCAGACGTTTTGGAACTTGCAACCAGCCAATCGTACGGACGTCGCGACACGCTTCAAGCCAGACCGTCCACGGTTCGAGGAAACACCGCCCGTTCCATCACCGTATTATACGCCAGAGCAACCCAAGACGGATGATTTCGTTAGTAGTTCGTCCACACGCTCACGAGGGTCGAAACCGGTCTTGATTCCGACCGATTCGACGATCTCGAATTCGCGAGCGACAAGTCCAACAGAGAAACCGCGAACGCCGAGTACAACTCCAGCGAATAAGCGAACGGTCGCGGAAAAGATCGCCCTGCGATACTCGGACCCACGTGTCCAGCGGTTGATGAAGCAACTTTCATCGTCCAGTGTCGAACAGATGTACATCGAAGTTTCGGAACTGATCGATGGACGCCATATCACTCCCGCAACCTATGCACGACGTGTCGATGGTGCCCTGGATCATCTGATCCAGGCTTTGGAAGTCCCTGCGTTCCTGGATGCGGCGGAAGTTCGTGGCGATGCAAACGCAATCGCCAGCCTTCAAAGTGATCTGCAGGAATTGCGGACGCGAGCCAAGATTCGCAGTACCAACGATGCCATCGCCATGATGCGAAACGTCCAACTGAAAACGGTACAGGAAATCGATATCAACCCTGCCGCGATCGGACTCGAATTCGTCTACGGTGCGACTGATAGCCTTGATCAGTTTTCGATGCTGTTGCCGCCAGAAAAAGATGGCGGTCCCAGCGTGGGGCTGCGAGACAATGTGGTGGGAATTGGCGTCGAAGTCGAACCTCATCCAGCGGGTTTGAAAATCCTCAAGCTGTTGCCGGGTGGGCCTGCCGCTCAAGCCGATCTCCGCAAAGGTGACGTCATTACCCAAGTCGACGGAAATGATCTGAAGCAGATGGAACTGAACCGTGCCGTTGAATTCATCGTCGGACCGGAAGGTTCGCAGATTCAAATTCAAGCGATCCGTGGTGACCGATCAGGGCGAGTCACTCTCGTTCGACAGAAAATCGCAATGCACAGCGTGGTCGACGTCAAGATGCTGAACGAAACCAAAGGGGTCGGATACTTGAAACTGGAACAGTTTGCCGAGTCGACCACGAACGAATTGGATGCGGCCCTGCTGAAACTGCATCAACAGGGAATGCAATCACTGGTGATGGACCTGCGAGGCAACCCCGGTGGCTTGCTCACCACATCGATCGCGGTGTCAGACCGGTTCTTGCCAGGCGGAACGATTGTCTCAACCCGAGGACGAACGGAAGCGGACAATTCGAAAGAAGTCGCCCAGTTCGCCAAGACATGGAAGATGCCGCTGGTCGTGCTGATCGATCACAACAGTGCCAGTGCCAGTGAAATCTTCGCCGCCGCCATTCAAGAAAATCACCGCGGCCTGATCGTCGGTGAGAAGTCTTACGGCAAAGGCACTGTCCAAACCTTGTTCCCGCTGCAGTCATCACCTGCGGGATTGCGATTGACGACCGCCAAGTTCTACAGCCCTCAGGGCCGCGAAATGGCGGGTGTCGGTGTCACCCCGGACATCGCCGTAACAAACGACTCGACCGATTCGCAATCGGATGACGCCGTGCTCAATGAAGGAGTCCGTCAGATTTCCGATCCACGAGTGAAAGAGATGGCTAACAATTTCCGTCGCACGGGTGATGCGACAGACGATGATTCACACGTTGCCGCATGAAGTGGCAGAACCAGAAAAACATCAATCGGGTAAGGAATAGCCGATGACCGCCGAAAATTCTGAGGACGGACCAAGAGGTCCGTCCTCAAGTCATTCTTTGGGATGAAAAAGAGAATTCATCAAGGCGTTCTCGCGATCCAACAGGAGCCTTTCCGTCGAGGCGGCACCGTTCGCATCGTCGGTGGTATGGTTTCCTTCGTCACAATCGACCGGCGTTCGCAAACGAATCCAAAGTCCAAAGTCACGACTCTGCTCTGCCTCATCTTCAAAATCGCTGGCACGATCTTGACCACTCAGGCCGACACTCCAAACGAAAGCGTTGTCCGAATCGTCGTACCGAAAATTCAATGGCCGCCCCTCGCAATCCAGCGGATCAATCGGAATCTCGTCAAGGTAGCCGGGTACGAGTTGGTCAAGCGACTTCGGAAACGTCCCATAGACGCGATGGAATTCGTGGGCGGCAAGCACCACAGAGACTAACGCAATTCGCGCATTCTCTCGGTCACGGTTTTGGATCAGTCCCTTAATGGATTTGAAAAACAAGGGATCATCGCCTTGCGTGGCCAACACCAAGTTTAAGGCTCGATCCAACGCCGCGGAATTCAGTTGCCCTGCTGCTGTCGGGTGAACACCATCGTCCTTAAAAAGGATGTAGTCGTCACTTCGCAGAGATGGCTGCCGCACAGAAATCGGTTTGTCGCATTCGTTCGTGATATTTACGAGTTGCTGACGTGCCAGGCGGAGAGTCAGCTCTGGTTGTCCAATGAACCACAACCCGACTCGTTTGCAAGCAAGAAAGCGCGATTCCAGCGGCCCTTTGATTGTCCAATCTGGCCAGAAAATTTCTGCAACATTGCCTTCCATAACGAAATTGCGACCAAACACGTACTCCGCCTTCACAATGTGAAGAATGGTAAGCCGTCGAGCAGCGAGATCTTCGAGTTCACGACGCGCATTTCTCAATTGCGGGGCGGTGACGGACTGTCCGGCAGCCCAATAGCGAATTCCGTCGCACGCCATACCGCGAATGCATTGCCCTATCAACGCATTCAGCAGCCATCCTGGCTGATCTGCATGCATCGCGATACGAAGGGATGCTCGGTGGCACGCCCAGGCATCTTCGTTCTGTCCACAACGAGCACGCCAAATCGCGGTCGCCTCTGAAAATCGGGCGAGACGGCGGAAGTCAGAAAAAGTGTCCACAACCTCGGAAAACGTATCCTGAGAAAAATCTCGCAGAACGCCCATTTCGACCAGGCACGCGAGTTCTGAAAGAACCTGATGGCGATCTTTTAGTGGTTGGACGATTCTGTCATCCCACGCTCCATACGGTGGGCGAGTTAAATTGAACCACTTCGGTTCAACGTCTTCCTCGTCCAACTGAGAAAGCATCCGTGCCGCGTTTCGATATCTGACAAGCGCATCGTCGTCCGTTGGCGGAGCTTCTCGAATGTTACTTTCGACATCAAATGGCAACTCGACATCAGGGATTTGCCAAAGACAGATCCATCGGGTCACGAATGGGGTCGTCAGAGATGTCGCCACGAAGACGGAAATCCAGGTCCGGCGCGACCAGGTCCAGAGCTTCCAACGAGAAATCAGAAAAACCAACATCGTGCTGCTCTCGCGAGTCTCGAAAAGACATTGCGACTTGTCTGACTTCGAGGTATAGCTCACGCCACCCTCTAGCGACTACAGTCGAGCCGGGCCGGCAGCGGCTTTTTGCGGATTTTCCAATCGGACTTCGTGACATGCAGGACATCGAAAACCGAAGACGTTTCGTCTTTATGCCCCAGTCGGCTTGCTTCGCGAAGCAAAGTTGCAGATGCTATGGAGTTCGCGTTCACGGGGTGTGTTCATCACCAGTTGGATCGTAGGTGCGATCCGAAAATCACGTGTGATGCCGCTTCGTGATCAGGTCTTGTTTGAACGTATTCGGTAGTTCATGTCGCCTCTCGAAACATCGTCGTCGTTGTCATTTCGCAGTGCCACCGCTCAGCCTTCGGCCGTGATCGATGTGGGCACGACCTCCATCCGCATGGCGATCGCCGAAATTGAAGACGATGGCCGCGTCCGACATCTTTCGTCCTTGTCACAAGCCGTCAGTTTGGGCAAAGACACGTTCACTCGAGGCTTCCTGGAAAAGAGCACGATCGAAGAGTGCGTCCGGGTGCTGAAAAGCTACCGCCGCGTGTTGGCGGAATACGGGATCGAGACACCCGAAAAAGTGCGTCTGGTCGCGACCAGCGCAGTCCGCGAAGCCACCAACAAGCTCGCATTTCTCGATCGCGTCTACACCGCGACTGGATTCCAAGTCGTCCCGATTGACGAAGCGGAAGTCAACCGAATCACCTATTTGGGCATCCAACCTCTTTTGAAACGCGATCCCAAGTTGACCGACGCCCGCACCGTCGTCACGGAAGTCGGCGGCGGCAGCACGGAACTGCTCCAGGTTCAGAATGCCGACGTGCTGTTCGCACACACCTACCGGCTGGGCTCGCTTCGCATTCATCAAACACTCGAGAACTACCAAGCATCGCAATCGGCGACACGCCGCTTGATGGAAACGCAGATCCAGCGGGTGATCGATCAGGTCCTACAGCAGGTCCCTGCCGAATCCACTCAAGAGATGGTCGCCTTGGGTGGTGATATGCGTTTCGCCGCGCGGCAGCTTGTCCCTGAATGGGACCCTGACCGACTGACACGGATTCCGGTCAAACGCCTGGCCGACCTGACCGACGCGGTGCTTTCGCTGAACGAAGACAAGCTGGTCCATAAGTACCACATCACGTTCCCCGAAGCGGGCACGCTGGGTCCTGCCCTGCTCGCCTATACCATGCTGGCCAAAGCGTTCGACCTGAAAGAAGTCATCGTCGCCAGCATCAATCTGCGCGACGGACTTCTGAACGAAATGGCCTCTCGCGGGGGCTGGAACGAAGATTTCAGCAATCAGGTGATCCGATCGGCCTACGACCTGGGCCGCAAGTTTGAATTTGACGAACTGCACGCACGACAAGTTTCAAAGCTGTGTGGCATTCTGTTTCAGGGCCTGCGCGAAGAACATCAGCTCGATCCGCGATACGAGTTGCTGCTGCGTGTCGCCGCCCTGCTGCACGAAGTCGGGCTCTATATCAGCACCGGCGCCTACCACAAGCACTCGATGTATCTGATTCAGCACAGCGAACTGTTTGGACTCAGCCGGTCCGACGTGCAGCTTGTCGCCCTGACGGCGCGATATCACCGCCGCGCCTCGCCCAAGCCGACGCACACGGTCTTTACGACACTCAGCCGCGATCAGCGGATCGCAGTTGTCAAAATGGCCGCCATGCTGCGCGTGGCCGACGCGCTCGAAGCTTCCCACAGCCAGCGGCTGCACGAGCTGAAATTCTCACGCGAAGGCGGTCGGCTGGTGATCGCCATTCCGCAAGTCGAAGACCTGAGCCTTGAACAATTGGCCCTGAAGCAATCGGGGTCGCTGTTCGAAGCGACTTTCGGGATGCCGGTTCTACTAAGAAAGTTTCGCCCCTGAACGACACCGCAACGAAATGACACCCGATGCCATCGCATCAACGAGCAAGCCAACCACACTGTCCTGAACGTACCGTAACCACCAAGCATCGAACGACACCGAATTCGACGCGATTTTCCATTGAGAGACCTTCCGGGCATGTCTGCTGAGCCACGCTTCTTTAATCGTGAATTGAGTTGGCTGGAATTCAATCAGCGAGTTCTGGATGAGGCCAGTGATTCGTCGATCCCACTGCTTGAACGTCTGAAGTTTCTGGCGATTACCGCGTCCAACCTGGACGAATTCACGATGGTGCGGGTCGGCAGCCTTCAGATGCTGGAAGCAGAAGGCGATATGCGCCCCGATCCGGTCGGGTTGACGACCACTCAGCAGTTGAAAGCCATCGGCGAGCGAATGCAGTCGTTTATGGCACAGCAGTATCATTGCCTGCTGTCCGATCTCGAACCGGCCTTGGCCGCTGCAGGCATGCGCCGCGTCCAGCCAAAAGAATTGACGGAACGACAGGCACAACATGTCGAGAAGCTTTTCGACCAAGAGGTATTTCCGATCCTGACACCTCTGGCGGTCGCCTGCCCCGCGGTCTCCCCCGTCGACACGATGAACCCGACCTCAACCGAGTCAAACTTACGGAAAGCCAAAGGGGGGAAAAAGAAGTCCGCTGCCGCCAAGGCAGCGGACACACTGGCCTCAGCGTCCGATTCGTCGGCCGATTTTGACGCGCCGCGATTCCCGCCCTTAATCAACAATTCGATCAGCTTGTGCGTTCGACTGGCTCCGAATAACGAAACGTCATTGCCGCGCTATGCCATCGTCCCATTCGGTCGCAATCGGCAGCGGTTCATTACATTGCCCGCGGAAAGTGGTTTCAGCTACATCCTGCTGGAAGATGTTGTCAGCATGTTCCTGGGGCGATTTTTCCCAGGCGAAAGCATTGTCGAAAGCGTGGCCTTTCGACTGACGCGCAACGCAGATCTGGAACTGAAAGAAGATCAGGCGTCCGACCTGTTGTCGACAATGCAAGAAATCGTCAATGCACGACGGCAGGGCGACTGCGTCCGCCTGGAATTGGCTGATCACGCCAGTTCCCAATTGCGCGAGTTCCTTGAGGACGCCATCGACGCCCCGGATCGATGGGTCTTCCTCGCTCCCGGACCGCTGGATCTGGCCGCGTATTTCCGGTTGTGCGATTCACAGGGGTTTGAGGCACTGCGGTACGAACCCTGGCCGTCACTGCCCTCGCCACAAATCTCGCCTTCGGAAAGTCTGTTCGAAACGATTTCCCGTCAGGACGTCATGCTCTGCCATCCGTACGAATCGTTCGACACGGTCGTACGATTGCTCGATGAAGCGGCGGATGATCCCGACGTGCTGGCAATCAAGCAAACCCTGTATCGCACCAGTGCCAACAGTCCGATCGTGGCAGCGCTGAAACGGGCCGCGCAAAAGGGCAAGTACGTCACGGCCGTGGTCGAACTGAAAGCCCGATTTGACGAGCAGCGCAACATCGAATGGGCGCGCGATCTGGAGCGGGCCGACGTTCAAGTGGTTTACGGAGTGCGCGGGTTAAAGACCCATGCCAAAATCTGTCTGATCGTCCGCCGTGAACCACAAGGCATCCAGCGGTACGTCCACTTTGGAACCGGAAACTACAACGAGATCACCTCGCGGATCTACAGCGACGTCAGTTTGATCAGTTGCAACGACGACCTGGGGTCCGACGCGACGGCGTTCTTCAACGCCGTGACCGGATATTCGCAACCGCAACGATTCCGTCAGATCGAGATGGCGCCACTCGGCCTGCGTGAGAAGTTGCTCGAAATGATCGAAGCCGAGATCGATCGCAAACGTCACAAGCAGCGTGCCATGATCATTGGCAAGCTGAATGCCCTTGTCGACGAAAAAATGATCGAAGCTCTTTACGCCGCGTCACAGGCCGGCGTCAAAGTCAGGCTCAGCATTCGCGGTGTCTGCTGCCTTCGACCGGGTGTTCCTGGTTTGTCTGAGAATATCACCGTTACGGGCGTTATCGATCGATTTCTGGAACACGCTCGCATTCTGTACTTCTATCACGGCGGCGACGAACGCGTGTTCATTTCCAGCGCCGACTGGATGCCGCGAAATCTGGACCGACGTGTCGAACTCTTGGTTCCGGTTGAAGACAAGACCTGTCGCCGGAATTTGATCACGATCCTGAAGACGATCCTGGCTGACAACGTGAAAGCGCGGCGCTTGCAGTCTGACGGCAGTTACGAACCGGTCCGCGCGCCAAGTACTTCACCCCTGGTTCGCAGCCAGGAAGCCCTTTATCGGCGGACCAGCGAAGCGATCGAAGATGCCTCACGCGCGGCTCTGGCGACCTTCGAACCGCATCGCGCCGCCAATCACGACGAGTGACGCCGTCGCAAGCATCCGAAAAACGCGGTCACTCAACGAAAGGAATTCGATTGTTTGATGGCCTTGGCCTCAATGAGGGGTCTTGGAATCGCGTGTTCTACAGGAAACGCCGCGTGTGACGGAATTGGCATTGATGCGGGACCGTGAATGACCGTCGGCGTCACGACGACCAGGTCGCACCAAGGGTGTTCCAAGTTTGGTTGCCCCTGCACGGCCGATTCTGACGGCCCGACGAATGCGAGCGTGCGACCAGGTCGGAGATCCATCACCGTTTCTACCCGGATTCGACGCATCGGATTTCCGTCCTTGTCGCCGATCGGCTTCGGGAGTTGACACGCGACATCGGCGACCAGTCCGACGCGCAGCATCCCCGTTGGCATCACATTCGGACAGACCTCGAACATCGATCCAGCAATTCGTGAAAGCGGCCGATTCGCTCGAGGCGTCACCACAAACGCCGCCATTGCCGACTCGGGCTCACAGGCAAAATGAACTGTGCGGCCATTGAGTACGGTTGCGCTCGGCTCGGCGACAATCTTGGCACGCTGCATTCCGGTGAAGCCATTGACGAGTTCGCGTACGGCCTGACCTTCGACATCGAAAATGCCTTCCGTCGCGCAAGGATTCAGGACTTGTAACGGATTCGATGGATGAATCGTGGAACTCATTTCGCGAAGTGCCTTCACCAGCGTCTCGCGTTGGTCGCGATTGACGCGAACAAGCTGCAATTGCAATGTCACCTGCGCATCATTCGCGGTCGTCGCCTGACTTTGTTTCAGCCGGGCAATCTCTTCCTGAAGAGCCTGCACCTGGGATTCTTTGTGAGCGACGAGCAATTCCTGGTATTGGCGTTGCAGAAATCGTTGCTGAATGGCGAGTACCTGATTCGCTTCCTCTGCCATCCCAGCGGTCTGAAGTGATTGAATCGCAGTCGTCAAATGCGCTCGCACCTGCTCAGGATGAACCACCGGACGCGGAGAATTTGGCGCCATTCGATGAACCATCTGAATCGTCGGTGCGGCAGCCGGCTGACGAATGACTCCTGCCTGTGCGGTGTGAACCTGTGGCGTGGGAGCCGAAGCCTCTTCGACCGTAAAGATCCCAAGTTCGGGATTCGAAACGGCCAGCCGAGGTGCGGCCGAAAGTCGACGGACTTCGATCGCCGTGGTTCCGGCCAGAGGCACCACAGGGCCCAATTCCGGCTCGATAATCGGAGAAGCCGAAATCGTCGCGTCGTCTTCAAGGATGCCGATTGGGATGATCGGGCCCAGGATCAGTTCCGAGTCAGAAATCCCAGCCTGAGCGAACGCAAATGAATGGCAACTCGCCACGACGAGACTTCCGAAGAACGCTCGAGAAACTCGCATCACAAGACTCCTTAAAGGTCTGGGGCGATTTGAGACGTAACGAATGGCATTTTATTGCGTGAAGGGGGCGTGCTTTAACTCAAAACGCCAACACCGTCAATCGCGATCGTCGGCAATGGCGTGCGCCGCCTGTTGAAAGAACGGTTTGGGTCTATGACATGTCGAAAACGTCACCAAGATGCCGTCCCCTTCAAACCACGCCGATTCGACAAGCAATCGGTTCGTTTCGAAAAATGCCCCTATTGAACCCGCCCGTCAGTCCCTTCTATGATGCTGTCATGCAAACGACGGGAGCCACTATCGGATCAGCACTCGCCGCAGCCGTACTGTCGCTGCTGCTGATCTGTTCGCCTCACGGTGAGAGCCACGAACACCTTCGCGAGGTTGTCGCAGCCCAAGCCAAGGCGGAAACGGCGTCAGGCGCGGCCCTGATTGCAGAGACGGAACGCGCGCCACTTTTCGCAGAGTCATTGCGAAGAATGGGATTCTCGACCTGCCGGATGATCGGCCACGCAGCATATCTCTTTCCCCTCGATCCAGCGATTTTGGGATCATGCCTTCAGGGGGATCGCTGCACTGTCCATATCATCCGATTCAATCAACACGAAGTCCTGCGCGTCTAATTCCTGGTGGAAATCGGGAGAGTGCCCCCGGTACTCGTCTCAGGGCCAGGATTTTGCATCCTCGATAGGGACTGTCCTCGTTGCTTCCACGCGTGTTCTGGAATCGGGGGATCATTCATTGGCCAATGCCCGGCCCAGGGCAGACGGCAACCTTTCACGACGTCGTTATGCGTTCTCGTGCGATCTGATTCAGGTGCTTGCATCCATTTCGGACACGGGACGCCCATCTCGATTTGGCATTATCAACACAGACGAAGGCATTGGGCCGGGCCTCGCGAATGCGGCTGCCGGCAGATCCCTTTATGATAAAGTGACGCCTCACTTCACTTCGACTCACGAAACACAATACTTCACCTCTTGCGACAATGGCTTACCAACCATTGCGACAATGGCTTACCAACCATTGCGACAATGGCTTACCAACCATTGCGACAATGGCTTACCAACCAGGAATGATTCGATGATCGTGACTCAACCCGTTCGCCTGTCGCCGCTTTATCTGGTGCTGATGCTCCTGGCATTGTCGGCGATGACACTGACACACCCGCTTCCGGTGTTTGCCCAGGCGGACGACGCCGCCAATGTCGCTCAAGCGGATGCCGCGCAGAAGCCTAACACCCCTGCTCCACAGTCGGCCTTGATGTGGATCATTCACACATCAGGCTGGATCGGAGCACTCTTGCTGGTCATTTCCATCTATTTCATCGCGACGATCATGCAGTTGTTCATGGAACTGCGTGCTCCGATCGTGATGCCACCACAATTGATCGAACAGTGCGAAGAACTGCTTGCCAAGCGCGACTTCAACGCCATTTACAAAGCGGTAAAAGAGAGCCCGAGCGAATTGGGACAACTAATCGCGACCGGCATGGTGTCGCTCTCGTCGGGACTGGCCGATGCGCGTGAGGCCATTGATCGTCAGGGGGAAGTGATTACCGTCGACATGGAAAAGCGAATCAGCATGCTGGCCGTGGTCGGGACATTGGGCCCGTTGATTGGACTGTTGGGAACACTCAAAGGGATGATTTCCAGCTTCAGCGTGATTGCTCGCTCGGACGCTCAGATGAAGGCCAGCGAAGTGGCGGGTGGGATTTCCGAAGCGCTGATTTTGACCTTTGAAGGTGTCGGTCTTTCGGTTCCTGCGATCTATTTCTTCGCCTTGTTCAAAAACCGTGTCGCCACGCTTAGCGTGCAGTCGCTCAATCTGGCCGACGACTTTATTCGTCGGTTGTATCTGGCCGCTCAAAAACGTCCCGGCCCAGACACGACCGCTTGAACACTGTGAAAGGACGTCTGTCATGTCAGAACAATTCTCGGAACGAGCCGAGCCGAACCTGACGCCCCTGCTTGATATGGTCTTTCAGTTGATTACGTTCTTCATGCTCGTCATCAACTTTAAGGGCGCGTCGCTCGACATGTCGCTCAAACTGCCTGTCCTGGGCTCGGCACGCCCCCTGGATCATCACGGCAAGCTGGAACCCCTCTTGCTGAACATTGATACCGAAGGACGCGTGAATGCCTACGGCCAGAAAGTCGATGTCGAACAGTACGTCAGTCGGGAAGCGCGGCTCCTTCGGCAACAACTGACGGCAGTGGGAACGGCGATCGAGAACGGCGAACTTCCAGTCTCGGTCATCATTCGTGCCGATCGATCGGCACCGTTTCATCTCGTCAACAATGTTTTGAAGATCTGCCAGGATCAGGGTTACCGCCAGTTTTCACTGAGTGCCTTGTCGCACGAGGAGCGTCAATAACATGCGACACAGACACCGTCGTCGACGTCGTTCGCGCAGCCAAGGATCAGTGGAGATGAACCTGGCGGCCATGCTGGACATGGCTTTTCAATTGTTGACGTTCTTCATCCTCACCTTCCGCCCGGCACCAATCGAAGGTCAGTTGGCACTCAATCTGCCGCCGCCCGTGCCACAAACCAATGTCGAGTCTCCTCAAGAATTCGGACAAGGCACCACCGATGTCTTGGCGATGCAGACCTTGCACCTTCATGTCGTCGCCAACGATCGCGGTGACGTGGCCGAGATCAAGATCGAATCGAATCCCGTCATTGAGGGACACCTCGACGAAACGAAGATGGTGCGACTGGACAAGCAATTGCAAGCGACCTTCGCGGTTCAACAGATCCCCTACGACCGAGTCCAAATCGCCGTCGATGGTCGGCTGCGCTATGGTGAACTGATGCGAATTATTGACGTCTGCCACAAACAACATTTGCCCGATGGCACTTTTATGCAGCGCATCAGCTTCACGGAAGTTGATGCGGCACCGGCCACCGAATCGAAATAGAGTCTCACTGACGGGTGACAGTGGAGTTTTAGCACGGAAAGACGCAATGCGCCGCAAGACTGCCCGACCTTTTGGACAATCGGCTACCATGATGCGACTGGCATCCATGCTGATGGCGCTGGTTGTCCTTTGGGCCTTGTATGAACGCTTGAAAGATCCGGGAACATGGAGGCTGCTTGTTGACGAGCCCCCCGCCGGCGCAATTCAGGCAGAAAAACCAGACTCGACAGTCCCGGAGACGATTGTCTCTGGCTCCAACGATCAGGACGCAACGGAAGTCGCGGCGATTCAGGATCTGCTGGAACGAGTCAATGACCGGGCACCGTTGAAGCCGCGCGAGATGGACGCTTACTGGCGACTGATCGACTGGAGTCGGACTCAGTCATTCGCCGAACTCGAACGCCGCGCCAGTCAGGACATCGCATTCACACAGCTCTGGGAACAACCCGAAAAATACCGAGCCAAACTGATTCGATTGCGGATGCACGTCCGGCGCGTCCTGCAGTACGACGCCCCCGAGAATCCCTCGAACATTTCCAAGGTGTGTGAAGCCTGGGGTTGGACAGACGAATCTCGTTCGTTTCCTTATGTCGTTGTCTTCGCCGATCCGCCCGCCGATCTGCCAATCGGGACCGATGTTCGAGCGGAAATCGAATTCGTCGGCTACTTCTTGAAAGTGATGTCTTATACCGCGTTTGACCATGCCCGCGGTGCACCGCTCCTTGTCGGCCGCGCACGGCTCGATGCCATGTCGCGCGCCGCCGTAGTGAAAACAGCACCGACGAATCCCTGGATTGTCGGCGGCATTGTCGCTGGCGGATTCTTGTTGATCGCCTGGACAATCTGGTCCAGCCGCCGCACACGCATGTCCCCGCAGAGAAAGATCTTACCCGACGACTTGTTACCACTTGCTACGTTAAACGCGGGGCAAGACCCGTCATTCCAACTGGGCGATCTCAATCAATCACAAATGGATACGAGAGGCGCAATCGATCTCGATTTCGCATCCGACAACGACAAACCCAAACCGACCGATTGAAAACATATTCCTGTTTGCGATGACTGAGCGTCGGCACAGGACGGCAGGCGTTCGTTGCGCCGTATCGAACAATCATTCCGCCGTTGAATCCATGAGTCTAAGAATCTGGCGGCGACGGTTTTCGGTGAGGTTTCCCCAGGAATCCATGATCCGCGTCAATTGAGGATCGAGCTCTTTCAATCCGACGGCGGGGACGTGATCGAGTCGCGTGCGGATGGCCGCCAGTTCCAGATGAATCGCGTCCAGATCGACCTCCTGACGGACCTCGACCGGGTTCAAGATCCAAGACGTCACTGAACCGCTTAACGCTCCGAACAATCCCACCCCCGAGATCATCACTACCGAGGCAATGATCCGACCAACGGTCGTCACGGGATACTTATCTCCATATCCCACCGTCGTCATCGTCACGACAGACCACCATAGTGCGTCCGAGGCGGAATGGATGTTCGCTCCCTCAACCTGCTCCACCTGCAGAATAGCCACACTGGAAAGCAGGAGCAGCAGGATCGACAAAAAAATGACCGCAAGAAATGCCCCATTGGCGCGATCGCGCTGCAAGTATCTGGCCAGAATCCACGCCAAGCGAATCCCACGCAAGACCCGCAGAATGCGAATCACGCGCACAATGCGTCCGGCACGAAAGATGTCGATCACCGGAATACTGGACACCAGATCGATCCACCCCCAGGCCAGGAAGCGCAGTTTATCCTGCGCAATCAAAAGGCCAACAACGAAATCGAACAGGAAAATGCCACAAATCAGGTTATCGATGACGTCGAGGATTGCCACATACTCGGCCGACAGTGGCGCAAATGTCTCGGTGGCGAGAGACCCCAGTGAATAGACACACAGCAGCAACATCAGTAACTGCTGCGGCCGGAACTCGTCTTCCGACACCTCCGACGCCTGAACAACACTCGCCATGAAGAAAACCTCAAATCGGCAAAGCAACAGCGAGAATCGCAGGTCGAGACGTTGCGACGTTTCACGAAACGCACCGGTGAAACGGTCGCTCTCGGGAATCGAGCAAGACAACATTCCCTCTCAAGACGAGCGTATCACGGAGCGTCTTCTAGCCACGCCGCGCGTTTCCGAGCAAGACGAGTTCCCGTTACAAAACCGACAGGCGATCTGGCGAGTTCGTTACAAGTTCTGCAGATCTTCAAAGTGACGATAGCCGGCAGAGTTGTTGACGTAATGACGATACGTGGCCGCCAGCCGCTCACGCTGCGGGAGTGTCAGCTCCTTAATCTGTTTCGCGGGACATCCAGCCCACAGCGTGTGTGGAGGCACAACAGTCCGCTCCAACACCACGGCTCCAGCGGCAATTAATGCCCCCTCACCGATGACGCAGCGGCTAAGCACTGAAGCGGCAATTCCAATCAACGCCCCATCACACACGGTCGACCCGTGCACGATCGCGCGATGCCCCAGCGTGACGCGATTCCCCAAAATGCAAGGCGTATCGGACTCCACATGCAGGATCGAACCATCCTGCACATTGGTTTCTTCCCCCACTTCGATGTACTGCTGGTCCCCTCGCAAAACACAGCCGTACCAGATTGAACTGCGCGCCTTCAACCGAACTCGGCCAATCAATACAGCTCCCTCAGCGACCCAGGCCGTCGGATCAATCTCGGGCTTCGCATTGATCGCCGCCCAGTCCCAGTGTTCGCCGGGATACAGCACGTCGGGCGGAGGAGGGAGCGTTTCGCCGTTCAACGACCACGAAGGAAACTGCTCTGGAACATATTTTTCGGAATCAGAACTCACGCGATAGCCTCATTCGAGATGTTCGTGCTCAGGATGTCATCAGCACGCGACGATGGGGGTGGTCGCGCGCGGGTTTCGACGGTTTGCGAACAGCGGCACCGCGACACTGAAGTTATGACTTGCGATGTCGGACCAAAGACGGTTTCGGCTGCAGGTCCGCCGTTCACCAAAACAATAATTGATGTGAAGCCGTACGTCACGGAACGACCGCATCCACACGCGGAACTTCAACTCGGAATCAATACGCCGAGGAACTCGTTGCAGGCAGGCCAACGATCGTGCAGGCGACACGCGCGACTCAGCTAGAACGGAATGGCCGTATTGCGCGAGGGACTTACTCTGAGATCTACGCGAGATGCTGTCGCCCGACGAGCCGTTGCGACTATGATCCCCGGACGCATGAAACGCAGAATCGACCTCAATTCATTGAATCGGACATGGGCTATCGTAGTCTCGCACAAACCGTTACTGACCTTGAACGTCATGGCCATCTGGTCCGGATCGACACCGAAATCGATCCGTGTCTAGAAGCAGCGGAAATCCAACGTCGCGTCTACCTTGCAGGTGGCCCGGCACTGCTCTTCACACGCGTGAAAGGGTGTCCGTTTCCCATGGTTTCGAATCTGTTCGGAACCATCGAGCGAACTCGGTTCATGTTCCGCGATTCGCTGGAAGCGGTTCGGCATCTGGTCGAATTGAAAATCGATCCGACCCAGATCTTGAAACGGCCGCTCCGCTACCTTGACCTACCCCAATCGCTATGGACCATGTGGTTGCGGCGCACGCGGACAGGTCCCGTGATCGAGCATGAAACGACCATCGACCAACTGCCGCAATTGAAGAGTTGGCCAAACGACGGCGGCGGCTTCATCACGTTGCCTCAAGTCTATACCGAGCATCCCGACCATCCAGGCTTCAAGAACTCCAATCTTGGCATGTACCGGGTCCAACTCGGTGGCAACGACTATATCCCGAACCGTGAAATCGGACTGCACTACCAGATTCACCGCAGCATCGGCGTGCATCATGCAGCGGCCGTTCGCCGCGGTGAGAAACTGAAGGTCAACATTTTCGTCGGTGGCCCGCCGGCGATGACGCTGTCGGCAGTTATGCCGCTCCCCGAGGGGCTGTCGGAACTTCTCTTCGCCGCCGCCTTGGGCCGTCGGCCAGTCCGAATGATTTCGCGCCCCGGTACTCTGCCGATCTATGCCGACGCCGATTTCTGTATCACCGGTACCATCGACCCACAACGAACCAAGCTTGAAGGTCCGTTCGGGGACCATCTCGGTTACTACAGCCTTCAACACCAGTTTCCCGTCATGGAAGTGGAACATGTCTATCACCGCAAGGGAGCGATCTGGCCGTTCACGGTCGTGGGGCGGCCGCCGCAAGAAGACACGTCGTTCGGTGAAATCATTCATGAAATTACCGGCCCCATCATTCCCACGGTCTTGCCCGGCGTGAAAGCCGTCCATGCAGTCGACGCGGCGGGCGTCCACCCCCTGCTCCTCGCGATCGGCAGCGAACGTTACGTGCCTTATGCAACGACGCGAACTCCGCAGGAACTGCTAACGACAGCCAATGCAATATTGGGTCAAGGACAATTGTCGCTTGCGAAGTATCTGCTGATCGTCGCGCAGGAAGATCAGCCGGATCTGGACATCCACGATATTGCCGCTTATTTCCGGCATCTGCTGGAGCGCGTGGATTGGACTCAAGACCTGCATTTTCAGACCCGAACCACAATCGACACGTTGGACTATTCCGGCAGCGGATTTAATCAGGGTTCGAAAGTCGTCATTGCCGCCGCAGGACCAAAGCGGCGCGAACTGGGGACCGAGCTCCCCCCCGATCTGACACTGCCTGACGGACTGAGAAACCCGCGAATCGCCCTACCGGGCGTGATTGTCTGTGAATGTGACACATCGTTCTCAAACACGGATCATGCTCGGTTCACTGCATCACTCCCCCAGTTTCCGCTGATCGTCGTCGTCGACGACAGCCAATTCGCATCGACATCGCTGAACAACTGGCTGTGGGTCACCTTCACACGTTCCAATCCCGCAGCAGACATCAGCGGTATCGAAGCCTTCACGCACGAGAAGCACTGGGGCTGCCGTGGATCGCTGATCATCGATGCACGCCGAAAGCCTCACCACGCCCCACCGTTAATCGAAGACCCCGCCGTGACGAAACGAGTTGATCAACTGGCAGCCCCCGGCGGACCACTGCATGGGATCTTCTGAACGCAGTCCGCTGGTCGATTGCGATTGGAATTGATATTCCCGCATATTGCCCGGAGACCATCACGCGGGAATGACTCTCAACGGGCCGTTACTCACTCCCTTCGACCTGCGACAACGTGAACAATGCACTGAGTGACAATCCCACAGACTCAAGAGCTTCTTTGCCCCCCGTCTCGCGATCGATCACGCAGAGCGCACGGCTCGGCGTCAGACCATCGGCTTTCAACTTTTCCAGGGCGTCGATAATGGCGCCGCCGCTCGACACCACGTCTTCGACAAGCACAAACGTCCGCCCAACCAGTGTCGCGCCTTCGGCATAGCGGCATGTCCCATATTCTTTCGGCTCCTTCCTGATAAACGCCGCCGGAAGCCCCGTGACCTGGCTTAGCATCGTGACGATGGGAATCCCACCCATTTCCAGCCCCGCCAGGACTTCGGTGCCCGGCGGAACGAGCAACGCCAGTTCTTTCGCGATGGCATGCAGCAACTTCGGATCTGCTTCGAACTGGTACTTGTCGAAGTAGGTATCGCTCACCTTCCCAGACCGAAGCACAAAATGCCCACTCAGCCGGGAACAACGTTTGATTTGAGATGCGAGCATCGACATGGATTTCGTCGTATGACCTTTAATTGATAAATTACGCGAACACGATTTGTAGCATTCATTGAGGACGAGGCCTGCCGATCGGATTCGTCGAAATCGCACAGGGCACCCGGGAGAAAATTGACATTCAAGGTCACGCATCCTTTCCGTTCAATAGATTGAGCGTTCTGGCCTTGATTGCATTCCAAGGAGCAAGCTAGAAACCATTCCGGTCAATATGGTAAGCGCACAAACCGCTTTGGTTGACTCAACCATCGGTCCGACCTTATTGGTGGAGGCTCAATCAATCTTTGTGGCAATTTTCTGCAAACGGATTGAAAGAGAAATTACGGCGAATGAGTCGCCACGTTGAACCTTCTGCACCGTGTTACCAAATTCGAGGTCTGTCGGATCAGTTGCAGAGTAGTCGATGGCGGTCGCATAAAACCTCCACCGTGGAAGGTGAACGTTATAGGTATTCTCAAAAGTGCTCCGACTTCCAGAGCACATACACTCCTCGCACATCTGCTTCGCATTTCCGTGTGCATCTGTCACGATCGTAAATTCCCGCGTTTCTCGATCACGACAAAATCCTCCAGGTCCTGTACGCACATGGATCGTCGCGTTGGGTATTGGCTGCCCCGTTTCGCGATCGGTCAATAGGAAACGCACTTCAAGATCCGTCCTGCCGACCCACCTCACACCTTGCAATAGCGGCAAAAGAAGAATAGTTGCAACAACAAGCATCCCAGTAATACCGAACCCAAACAGTCGTCTTGAGACGTGCGTTGTCATTGAACCGCTCCTCGATTTTCAAACCGATCAACGAGCAACATCAGCAACTTGATCCGAAGAGATCGTCAGGGCAATGCACGAACGACGTTCGATGACGTTTGGTGATCCAGAAACAACTGCATATAGACGACATCCAGCCAGCGGCCGAACTTTTGACCAACCTCTTTAAAACAAGCGACACGTTCGAATCCCAGGGATTCTTGCAGTGCCAGGCTCGCGGCTTGTTCCGTACAGGCACCTCCAATGATCGTATGATGTCCGGCCTGCCGCGCACGTTCGATCAAATCACAGAGCAGCGACCGCCCGATCCCGCGTCTCTGGACATCATGGCGGAGATACACAGACGCTTCGACCGAATGAGCATAGGCCTCTCTTCGATTCCATGCGGATAGAGCCGCCCAACCAATCACGTCACCGCCTGATTCCGCCACGATGACCGGGTGGGCTGGGGAACGATCACGAAACCAGATTATCCGAGCGTCCTCGGTGTCTGGTTCGAGCTGGAACGTGCAGGTCGAGCGATGAACGTAATAGTTATAGATATCACGAATGGGACCGAGATCCGCATTCGTTGCCAATCGAATGACGATGTCCATTTCTCAATTCCTTCGCCGCAGAAGCTTTCGACGTAACCATTCACAGCCCGAAGAGAGGGGGACCGGCACATTTTCCGGGTCAAACTGGAATCCACAGTGCATCGACTAGGGTAAGCCTTCCCTCTAGCGCTGGAAATTGAGCCAGCCGCCGGTCTGTGAACAGTTACGCTTTCGACAGATCCACTTGTGCGGAACGAGTGTCATACTTGTTTTAATCGCCTCAACTGAGTGTCGAAAAGTTGATCCCATCGCGGGTTTGCTGAAACAGGAACCAGATCATTCGCGAGTATACGAAAACGCCTCCATCGGTGAGAATGTCGTAGCCCGTCCACAACGCGGCAAATGTCAGAACCAACAGACCGAAACGCTGCATCTTCGAGAGACTTTCCTGCGGGATCAAACGGACTGAACGGCCGTCATCGGTTAATTATGGAGAACCTGAAACATTTCGATCGAAATCGCATTTCTCTTATTCCAAGGAGGGTCAGACACCGTCGCAGGAGGAGATTTGGAAGCCAGCCCGCTTAAGCTCTTGCAATGTCTCGTCGCACTGTTGATCGTTGTCGAAACCGAAATCAACCCACTCGTCATGACACACGAGCGCCTGACCGTAACCAAACGTCGGAATCAGATGCACATCCCATCCGAACAGCATGCAAAGGTGGACGAGCGTCACAACATCGGGCACTTCGTAATCAAGACACAGATGTCCCGGTGCCTCGTGCAGCAAACGCATATCGCCGTACGACTGGCGCAAGCGGTAATAAAGGTGAAGGTTCTCATTCGCAGGGAAAATGTCGAAGTCCGTGACCCACAGCAGACAGGTCTGGCGCGGCTGAAGTGCCGACTCGACGCAGCGACTGAACCAGAGCAATTGCGAGAATGAGTCAGGAAAAGCGCAGCGGAATCGATGCGGCTGCGTGAGCCCATGCGTCGGTCTCAACTTTTCATCGAGCGGCACACCCAATGGTCGGCACCAGTCTTCGCATTCCTTGGATGTGAAAAATCGCATCAGCTTTATCCCAAGCGTTATGCCACGTCTTCGGAATTCCGTTATTGCCTCGACGAATTCGATGCTTGCAACGAACTTCGATTGCGTGAATGGGGTGGAATATCTGCAGAGAGTGAAAATTGTGATGCTATGCGCATTGACATCGCCGAAAACGCGCAAGGCATTCGCAACCAAGCAATCCTTTGCCAATTGAAAATCGGGTCCGCGCCGCTCTCTGTGAAGTGGACCCCGTTTTTCGGACCACCGTCTTAGATAGAAAACGGAGTTTGGATCGAGGATTATTGAGGCATCGTGTCGAGCAATTGAGCGGGAGACAACCGTGCCTCGGAGCAGACGTAAATTCGACGGACCATTTAAGGCGAAAGTTGCCTTGGATGCGATTCGTGGATTGAAGACGACGAGCGAATTGGTATCGATTCATAAAGTTCATGCGACGCAGATTGCACTTTGGAAAAAGCAGCTGTTGGAAGGAGCGATTTCGATTTTCGAGAGTCCTTCAGCGAGCAAGGCCACCACCGACGAACCGAGTTCCGCAGAGCTCTATGAACAAATCGGTCGACTGAAGGTTGAGCTCGATTGGCTCAAAAAAAAAGTGGCCGAGCACGGTGGCTGAACGTCGGTCTTGGATTGATCCGAGCGATCGCTTCGTGAGCATTCGTCGGCAGTG